>JAAELL010000001.1 GCA_024226735.1 bacterium
ACCGCGTAACGGGGTTCGCTCAAAGGCGCGAAACCGAGAAACTCGAACGAGCACTCGAGCGGCTCGTGGCCCTTCGCGCGAACGGCGATCATCTCGATCAGGAGCTGGCCCAGTACATCGATCGCTTGCCCGACCGGATCCGGCGCCGCCTCGTGAGGCTTCGGCTACTCGATGATCCGGATGATGTTGGTCGGACGCGTCGGCTCAGCGACATTCTCGGGGCCGGGGGGCGCGACGCAGAACCCGGTCAGTTCGAGGCGTACCTGCTCGCGAAGGGCGACACACCGAAACACGCGCGACAGCAGACGGACCGAGCTCGGAGGGTGTTGATCGGTCTGTGCCGATTTGTGGTCATCCAGGACATCGACGAGGCGCACGTCCTGCGCGCGCTCGCGAAGCTCACCGACGACGGACTCTCGGTCACGACGCGTAACGCGTTCCGACAGGCGTGCCGGTCCGTGACCCGATGGCTGTTTCGGGAGGGGCGTCTGAGGCGTGACCCTCTGGCCCAGCTCGACAAGGCCAAGTGTGATAGCGACGGTGGTCGGCGCGCGCTTTCCGCGGACGAACAACGTCGGCTCGTTGAAACAACTCGGGAGCAGCCGGTACGAGGCTGCATCTCCGGCGAGGCGCGGTCCGTGATGTACTTGTTGGCGCTCACGACGGGACTTCGACGCGGAGAGCTGCTCGCGCTCCGTCGCCGTGACCTCGTGCTGGACGACGAC
>JAAELL010000002.1 GCA_024226735.1 bacterium
CGGGAGGCATGTCCCTCGTCCGGACGGACGTCGGGGGTCGGCGGTTCGTCGAGGCCGCTCGCGACCGGGAGACGACTGCGCGCGACGAGCAACGCGTGGAGCCGGGACGCTGTCGTCGGCTCCTGCGCGGCGCCCGCGAGCCGCAGATAGTGCAAGTATTCGTAGGCCACCTCGAGCACGCGGGCCGCAGCCGCGGCGTCGAGAGACCGCGCCGCATCCTCGACCGGCTGATCGCCTAGGGCCACGGCCAGTGCCATCGATCGCTCTCCCGGCGCGAGCTGACCGATGTGGTACTCAAGCTCGGTCGCGGCGCCCGGGCGGTAGCGCACGGCGCGCAGCACCCCCTCGGTCTCGAGCAGACGGCGCACCGTGTCGGTGGGGATGGCCCAGAAGTGGAACCGGTCGGTCCACTCGAGGCCCGGGCGGGCCAGCTCGAGCAGCTCGAGTAGGCGGTAGGAGCAGTTCTGCAGGAAGAAGTAATACCGAAATCCAGTTTCTCTCAGTTCCCAGGCGTGCATTAGCAGGCGCGCGGTTTCCTCCCGTGTCAGGGCCAGCTCGTACTCCCACAGGTCGCGGTTTTCGAGGTCGCTGTACTCGTTGACTTTGTCGTAGTACGGCAGTAGCGAGAAGTGACCGAGGTAGCCGCCGAAGATCCCGCGCGCCGCGAACACGATACCGTTCCTCTCGTCCGTCGTGGCGGCGTGATTGATGGCGTAGGACACGAGTTGATCGGCGCTCGCACCGCCGGGCTGATCGATGCGCAGCAGAGTGTGGCCGTACATCGACGCCGGGTTGTTCAGGTAGGCCGAGGCGAAGACGAGGGTCACGCGGTCCGCATCGATCGTGCGGTACCACTCATCGAACTCGGGACAGGGCGGTCGTGGGAGCCGCGATGGGTCGAGATGCAGGCGCCCGTCGAGCCACGCCCGACGGGCGATGAAACGGCACTGGGGATGCTCGGTCCCGGGGACGTGCGGCTCAAAGAACGCGCGCAGGGTCGCCTCGAGTTCCGCCGCGGGATCCCGCCTGCCGCGCTCGGCTAGCAAGAAACCGGGAGAAGCTGCCGAACTACGCCGCGGGCCCAGATTGCGACGCTGGTAGTGCACTAGCTTGTGCCAGTACGGATCCGAGGCCAGTGCCATGCGATCCGCCTCCCGGACCAACGAGTCGAGATACTCGTTAGCTCCCTCGGCGGGAGTGGCCGCGGCGGCAGCGAGTAGGATCGTCAGGACCAGGGTGCCGAGTCCCGAAACGAGAGCGCCCGGCCGTCGGTCGGCCGAGCGCTCGTCGATCTTGCAGGCGGGCGTACTCAGCTCACGTAACGGCTGAGACGGTTGTCCTCGGCCATCAGCGCCTGAAGGCTCAGCAGCGCCTGCTCGGCCGTGGCCTCCTCGGTCGGGAAGATCACGGCGAAATTGACCTTCGTCAACTCGAAAAACGCCGCCCGATCTTCTGGCGCAATGCCGATCAGGTTGGACAGGGCCTCGAGGTTCTCGCCGCCGCCCTGCGACATGTCGGACGCGACCTTGTCGATCCGCTCACCCATGAAGCGCTGCACGGCCGCGCTGTAGACGATCTGGCCTTCGGGATCGCAGCCGAGCGTGCCCGAACTGATTCCGAACGTCTGGTTCCCGGAGGTGCCGTTCGTCGTGACGGCCAGAATCTGCGGGAAGACTCCCTGCTTGTCCTTGAACAGCATCGAGCCCAGGCCACATCCCGTGCTGTCCTTGGCCGATGCGACTCCGCCAAGCAAAAAGA
>JAAELL010000003.1 GCA_024226735.1 bacterium
CGCCTCTTTTGGTGCGTGGGTCGCCGGCCAGGTCGCGCGGCCGGTCGTCCCTGCGGCCATCAGGGACAACGTGGTCGCGCGACTCGAGTTCCTCGGAGTGGCGGAGGTCGACTACCTCGGGTCGTTGGTCGCGGAGGAGTTCCACGACATCTGGCAGATCCCCGTCGGCGACGTCCCCGTCGTCCCGTCCCCGGTCGAGACGGTCTTCGCTAAGGCGATTGCGCGTGAGGCGCGCCTCGTCGCCCCTTGCGCGGTCGTTCCGCCGCCTCAGGTGCCGCCGCCGCCCGTCGCTCCCGCCGCCTTCGACTCGCTGCACATCGTCGGGAACATCGAGAAGTCGCTCACCAAGCTCGCGGAGTTGACGGTTGGTCGACTGCAGTCTAATACCGTCGACGATCGGGACCCTGAAGACTTCGCGCCTCGCGAAGGCGCGCCGAGCATCGACTATCGCTCGGCTTTGTCGCGCGCTCATGCAGCGTGGGTCCCCGTCGACTGGCTGCCGCCAGACCCTTGTCGAGTGGCGCAGCTTAAGTCTCAGGCGCGGGAGCGTCGTCGCACCCGCCCTGAGACTCCGAGTCTCGCTGCTTCGACTGTCGAGGCGTGGCCTCCCGGATGGGTCGGCGCTCGTCTGTCCTTCAGCGAGCGCAAAACCGTCCTCGCCTCCCGGCAGTCGAATGTCGAGACCCTCGCCCCCTTCCTCGGCAACGTCCTCACGTTCCTCATGTCGCATGTCGTCATCGGTGAGCTCCCTGTCGACGCTGCCCTCGCCCATCTCGGCGTGCTCATCCGCATCGCCGACGAGCTGACCGTCGCCCGGTCCGTCGAGTACTTCAACCGGCTCCATTCGGCTCTTCTCGCCGAAATTCGAGGCGGTCAGGTCTTCGACCTCGCCGAGCGTCTGTCGGTCATCGACGAGGGTGTCTTCAACCGTATGCTCGTCGAGAAGCCTCGGCACAGGAGTCGCTCCCCGCCGCGTCCTCCCAAGTCGCGCGTCAGTCGCGCAGCTCCGGCGGAGAAAGGCGTCGACCGCAACCCCGTCGGCCACGGGGCCCCGCTCGCTAGCGGGAAAGGCGCCCGCAAAGGTCGCATCCCGCTATGTCTCGATCACGACGTCGCCGCAGGCCGTCGCTGCCCGCTCGGGGCGGCCTGCGACAAAGAGCACGTCGACACGTCGGATCCGTCCGGCGCCGAGCGTTTCGCCAAGGCCAAGTTGGCCCTCGACCGCGCCGTGGCGGCGCGCGTCGCCCGTGGCAGCGCGAGCAAGGCGTCGACGGCCGCACCGGCGTCGGCGCAGTCAAATCAGTAGCCTCGTCCGCTCGAGCCCTCACGGACGAGGTGACAGTCGAGGGCTCCGTCGTCGACTCTGAGGAGTCCGAGTCTGGGGACTCAGTCTTGTCTGACGACAGCACCGTGTCCGCGCTGGGTGTCGACTCAGTCGAGTCGCTGCGCGATCCAGTTGCCGCCGTCGTCGCCCTGTTTCCGGACGTCCCCGGCGTCGACAAGAAGCGCGGGTCGGCTGCCCATGTCGACGCCGCCTTCCAGGTCGCTGACGCGCTGGTCGATCCTGTCCGCTCCTTTGGCCCCGAGGCCGAAGCGGCATGTCGGCTTCTCTGCGCCTCTAGCGTCGCTGAGGTCGAAGCTCTGCGGTCCAAGTACCTCGACGAGTGGCTCTGTCTTGCCGAGAGCTCCGTCGAGCGATCGCAGGTCTTGCGCGAGACAGCTCCGCCCTCCGTGCGCAGTGTCTTGTGCGCCGCGAGCCCCTCGGGCCTCCAGGTCGGCTTCGTCGAAGCCCTTGTCAGTTCGCTCGGCTGGTCGGACGTCAGACTGGTCGAGCATCTTGTCAATGGCTTCCCTCTCGTCGGGCCGATTCCTGTCGCCCACGGAGCCACATCCATCGTTGTCCGCAGCGCCACCCAGTCTCCTGCGTCGCTTCGACGTGTGGGTTGCGCGCTCGGCCGTCGGCTCGTCAACAAACAGCGTCGTGTGTCGTTGCAGGCGCTCGACCCTGCTGGCGAAGTCGAGATCTGGCAACAGACGATCGATGATGTCGCTCGTGGCCGCATGGCACCCCTCGTCGAAGTCGACGCGGGTTTCGCCTTTGTCGTGTCACCCTCTCGCCGGTTCGCGGTTCGCCAGGTCAGCTCCACCGGCAAGTCGAAGATTCGGACCATTGACGACCTGTCTGAGTCGCTGGTCAATGAAGCGACGTCAGTCGTCGGCAAGATCCGGATGTCTTCCATCGCTGACCTTGTCGCGCAGGTCGACCGTCTGCACAGGGCCCAGCCTGGTCGGCCCGTTCGCCTGGTCAAGGCCGACTTCTCGTCGGCCTACAGGTCCTGTCCGGTCGCTCCTGACCATCTCGACTTTGCGCAGGTCCTCGTCGCCCTTCGAGGGCAAGTGTCGAGATCGGTCCAATGGGCCATGCCCTTCGGCGCCGTCGCGGCAGTCTATGCCTGGGATCGACTGGCCGCTCTAGTCACCGCGGCCGCGTGTCGGGGCCTTGTCCTCGCCGTCAACCGCTATGTCGACGACTTGTTCTTCGTCGACTTCGCCGATACCGCTGTCGCCAGTCGGCAGCGCCTCTTTGCGTTGGCGGAGCGGCTCGGCCTCGTCTTAGCGGTCGAGAAGACTCCTGAGCCGAGCGTCTCGCTTGAGATCCTCGGCGTCTTCGTCGATGTGTCTGAGCCGGGCCACGTCGTCCTGTCTCTCGTCCAGGCCAAGGTCGAGTTGTGGCTCCTGGTCATCGACGACGCCGTCTTGCACCGTCGGCTCTCGCCACGGGAGTGCGAACGGCTCGTCGGCAGGCTGTCTTTCGCAGTCGGGGCGGTCTGGGGACCTTGCGTTCGCAGTCGCCTCGTCGCCCTCTACCGGCACGTCGGGCTCGACGACTTCGTACTCGGGTCGGACGCCCTCGAGGACCTCCGGTGGTGGTCTAGCGCTCTTCGCGGGGCGCTCTCGCCCCGTCGCTACCACCTCGGCCCTCCTCGTCGGCCGCCCGTCC
>JAAELL010000004.1 GCA_024226735.1 bacterium
CAGCACCAAGACCGTCGAAGCGCACCGCTCGAGTCTGATGCGCAAGCTCGGAGTGCGGAAGGCCACCGAACTGGTCCGCTACGCGCTGCGCCACGGCCTGATCGAGCCCTAGATCGGCGAGAGGTGGGCTCCGGCTCGAGCTTCGGTCGCATCCAATCTCGGATCGGGGCTAGGGACCGCGCCTGGCGACCGAAGCGTTTTTCAACGCGCTGCTAGCCCGCCCGGTCGAGCACCGCCAGTGCCTCGACATGGGGGGTCTGGGGAAACAAGTCGAAACCCGTCAGGCTCGAGAGTTCGTAACGCGATGCTCCGGTCGTGGGGTCGGTGCAGATGACGGCCAGGTCCCGTGCGAGAGTCGCGGGGTCACAGCTCAAGTAGGCGATGCGCTCGGCACCCAGCTCGGCCAGCTGTTGCGCGGCGCCGCGCGCCAGGCCGACGCGCGGGGGATCGAGCAGCACTGCATCCGGCCGGCACTGTTCGAGCTTGGCGAGCGCCTGCTCGGCGCGCGCGGTCAACACCTCGACCCCGCGCAGCCCCGCTACCGCAAGATTGTGCTCGAGATCGGCGGTCGCCCGCGTGTCGGATTCGACGGCGACGACTCGCTCGAAACGGCGGGCGAGCCCAACCGTGAAGAAGCCTGCGCCGGCGAACAACTCGAGCATGGTTCCGGGGCGAACACCACTGAGGGCGTCGGTTACCTGCGAAATCAGGATGTCGTACATGAGTGGATTGCTCTGTGCGAAGACACCGGGCGATATCCGAATACGGGATTCTCCTGCCTCGAGTTCGACCCACTGTTGCTCCGACGCGGCCTCGAGCGCATCGTCGCCCAGGGCAACGGAGCGGACACGCTGACCGACCCCAGCCGCAAGCTCCCATTCACTCTCGCAGGCCGGATTTTCGGAACCGGGTGCGGACGCCCCGAGCTTCGACGCGAGGGCACCGAGTGCCGACTCGAGTTCGGGGAGCAGTACCGGGCACTTCTCGATCGGCTCGATTTCGCGATCCCGCCAGCGGCGGTATCCGACGCGACCGCGAGCGAGCAGCAACCTGGTTCGGCCGCGATAACCATAAGCGCTGGGAGACGGGACGAGCGAGATCGGCGGAGCCTCCCGGAACCGACCAATCCGCTCGATTGCGTCGCGCAGGATCTGACGCTTCGCGTCGACCTGGATCGGGTACGCAATATGCTGCCACGCGCATCCACCGCAGCTCCCGAACGCCGCACATTCGGGTCGAACCCGCTCGGGACTCTCGCGGAGCAACTCGACGTCGCGGGCTCGGACGTAGCGCGCCCCCGAGTCAGGAGCGACGATGTGGACCCGATCACCGGGAGCCGTAAGCCGGGCAAATGCCACTCGCCCGTCCGTCAGTCGCCC
>JAAELL010000005.1 GCA_024226735.1 bacterium
CGGCAGGATGGCACTGTCGTCCAAGGAGCACGGCACGGGATACGACGTCTTTCACCAGAACGTCTACATCTGGGATCCGGACACGAACGAAGTGATCCAATCGTACAACCTCGCGCCGCTGCAGGTTGACGACAACGCGGGTTTCACCTTGATCGACGACGAGTAAGCGACCGCAACGCTACCTGGATCGCGGCGGCCTGGGTTGACATAGCGCCCGCAGCGCTCGCCGGAGCGCGACATCAACCCATCCCCTCGTTCTTCGACCACGCGCGGATCCGCTCGATCTCGTCGAGTTCGATCCCCAGCGACTCCAGGAACTCCCGGTGCCCTTCCGGGGACAACCGCTCGAACTCGACGTGCCAGCGGCGCATCCCGTCCTCGTCGAGCCCGGTCGCCTCGAGGATCGCGATCCAACTCTGCTTGTCGAGGGGTATCGCGCCGGGGAGCGCTCCGTCGGGCATCAGCGTCGCGATGAGCCGCTGTTGGCGCTTGAGGTCGAGGATCTCCTGGTCGAGTCGTCGGAGTCGTGTCTCGAGCACCTCGCCGAGCTTGCTCTCGCCGGAGTCGAGCAACTGGGTGATCTTGGCCAGCGGAATGCCGGCGCGCCGATAGACGTCGATCCGCGCCATGCGCTCGAGGTCCGACTCGGTGTACAGCCGGTAGTTGGCGGCGCTACGGGCCGAAGGCCGTAGCAGGCCGATCGAGTCGTAGTACAGCAGGGTGCTGCGGGACAG
>JAAELL010000006.1 GCA_024226735.1 bacterium
GAAATTTCGGGGGAGGCCTCGCGGGCCTTCTGGAGCCGCTCCTTACGTTCCCCGTCGAGCGCCGTCATCTCCTCCAGGAAGTCCGATGCCTCTCCTCTCTCCCGCCTCGCCAGCGCGTCGTCGAAGGCGAGCACCGTCTCCAACACCGCGCGCCGATACTGCTCTTCTGTCTTCACCTGCACCATCAACGCGAAACGATCCAGCAGCTGCGGCCGCAGCCCGCCTTCTTCGGGATTCATCGTCCCGACCAGCGTCAGCTCCAGGACGTCGCGGCGCGCGATGCCCTCGCGCTGCACCTCGAGGATGCCGGTCGAGGTCACGTCGAGGAGGATGTTGACGATGTGATCGTCGAGCAGATTGACCTCGTCGACGTAGAGGATCTGGTTGTCACGGCCGGCTTCGTGGAGCAGCCCGTGCTGCCACTCCTTGTTCCCCTTGAGCGCCTCGGCGACATTCCACCCGCCGACCACTCGATCCTCGGTGGCGTTGATCGGTAGCGTGACCGGCAGGCTTCCCTGGATCATGCGCGAGAACCCGCGCACCACGGTCGACTTGCCGGTACCCCGCTCGCCGCTCAACAACACGCCGCCCAGGCGAGGC
>JAAELL010000007.1 GCA_024226735.1 bacterium
CGGAGCCGAGGGAGGGCGAGCGTAGCGAGCCCGATCGAGGCGGAGGGGGCTCCCCCGGCGCGCCCGACCGCTCGGGGGGTGTCCCGCCCCCTGTGTCAGCGTAGCTGTCGCCTCTCTTTGGGGGCCGTGGGGCCCCTGCCAAGGCGAAGCCTTGGCAGGGCACGGCGCCGCTTCTTCCTGCCCGCAGGGCAGGCCCCCATGGGGGCGAGTTTCTGAGACACGATCTCAGGGGGCGTTGGAGACCGTTGATGACGACGTACACCGCAGGGTTCAAGGGCCGCATGGTCCAGCGCATGGCTGGCCGGGAGGCGATCAGTGCCACGGCGCTGGCGCAAGAGGTCGGCGTGTCGCAGAACACGCTATCGCGCTGGTTGCGTCAGGCGTCGCACGCGACGCCTACCGTGGCCGGCATGAAGAAGAAGCACGCCTCCCGCAAGAGTCCCGCCCGCCGCACCGCTGCAGAGAAGCTCGACGTCGTGATGAGAGCCGCCGCTCTCTCGGACGACGATCTGGGCGCCTTCCTGCGCCGCGAAGGGCTCCACGAGGCCCTGCTCGAGGAGTGGCGCAGCAAGGCCATGGAGGCTGCCACGGGCGCGCTCAAGGCGCCGCACGGCAAGCGCAATCAGCAGACGCCGGAGCGGCGCAAGATCCGGGAGCTCGAGCGCGAGCTGCGCCGCAAGAATGACGCCCTGGCCGAGGCTGGCGCGCTGCTGCTGCTAAAAAAAAGATACGAGCAGATGTTGGGGGACGCGGACGGCGATTCGGCCACGAGGAAAGGGACATGATCCTCGGGCTGATCGACGAAGCCGTCGCCAGCGGTGCCCGCCAGTCCCGGGCGTGCGACGTGATCGGCCTGGCCCCACGGACGCTGCAGCGCTGGCGCGCGCAGGGCATCGGCGACGATGGCCGTGCAGGCCCCAAGCACCCACCGCAAAACAAGCTCTCTGCCAAGGAGCGCGCCAGGGTCCTCGAGATCGCAAACACTGCGCAGCACCGGGATCTGAGCCCCAAACAGATCGTTCCCATGCTCGCCGACGAGGGGATCTACATCGCCTCGGAGTCCACGTTCTACCGGATCCTGCGCGAAGAGAAGCAGCTGGTGCACCGCGCGCCGTCGCGGCCATCGACCAAGCGCCATCGGCCCGAGGAGTACGTCGCTACCGGCCCCAACCAGGTCTGGAGCTGGGACATCACGTACCTGCGCGGACCCGTGCGCGGCATGTTCTTCTACTTCTATGTCGTGATCGACGTCTGGAGTCGCAAGCTCGTCGGCTCCACGCTCGAGGTCGAGGAGTCCGCCGAGCATGCCGAAGCCATGTTTGACGCCGCCTGCAAGCGCGAGGGCGTGCGCCGCGACCAACTCGTCATCCACTCCGACAACGGCGGGCCGATGAAGGCCGCCACGCTGCTCGCGTTCCTGCAGAGCCTCGGCATCGTGTCGTCCTTCAGTCGGCCGAGCGTGAGCAACGACAACCCGTACTCTGAGGCGCTCTTTCGGACGGCCAAGTATCGCGTGCAGTACCCGCGCACGGCCTTCGAGTCCGTCGAGGCGGCGCGGCGCTGGGCGCGCTGGTTCGTGGCTTGGTACAACACCGAGCACCGCCACAGCGCGATCAAGTTCGTGACGCCACACGAGCGTCACGCCGGCGAGGACCTCGCGATCCTCGCCGCGCGAGCAGCGCTGTACGAAGCCGCCAGGGCCAAGAACCCGAAGCGGTGGACGAAGGGCACACGGGACTGGAGCCCCGTCGAGACCGTCGTCCTCAACCCCGCACTCAACACCGAGAAAGCCGCCGCCGACGCGGCGTAGATGAACGACCAGAGGCGACAACTACCTTGACACTCACCGCTGGATCGGCATTGTCGCTCGGCTCCGCTGACGCCGAGACAGCCGTTTCCGACGCCCGCTCGGGGTCGCCTCTGTCGCATTCACGAAGCGTGAGTCCGAG
>JAAELL010000008.1 GCA_024226735.1 bacterium
AACGCGCCTTCCTTGTCCATCATGGCGCCAAGCTCGCGCTCGAGCTTCTGCCGGGTTTCTCGGAGCTGGTCGCTCATTGCAGTGATCCCTTCGCCGCGGGGTATGCCCCCTCCGGCACTATTGAGAGCTCCACCAGCTCAGCAGCTCGCACCGTGCGAACCGCGGGATTAGTTCGGTTGTTCCACTCGTCGCCGTCTTCGCGGAGGTAGAAGCCGATCGACACGGCGCCCGTGAGGTCGCCCCGCTCGAGTGCTTCGCGGATGTCGGCTCGGGCCTCGGGTAGATCCGCCTCGAATTCGAGGCCCTGGTCGGTCTCGCGGAACCGGAGGGTTCCCGATCGCACGGCCGCCAGCGGCACGCCGTCGAGGTCGTGGCCGTATTGCATGGTCACCCCGTCGCCGATCTCGAGGGCGCCCCGCGTGAATCGCTCGCGGTAGGGTCGCGGTCGGTCGCGGAGCACGTGGCTCATGCCGTCATAGGGAACCGCGGTCCCGGCAAGGGTGCGGCGCCCGTCGGTCGACGCGCGGGCCGTCGCGATAAACCGGCGTTCAATCTTCCGCATCGGTCTCGGCCTCCTCCGCCTGCTCGTCGGTCTCGCCGTGCGCGGCGTAGTTCTTCGAATAGATCAGCTCGTCGCCGCCCTCGATGCGCGGCAACCCGAGCAGAGAACGCGCCTCGTTCTGTGTCATGACGCCAGCGTCGATCGCCTGCCGGGCTGCCGCGACGACCTGGTCGAGCGAGCCGCGGAGCATGTGCCGGAAATCGAAATGCAGCCGCTCGCCTGGTGCGAGGAGCTTCCGTTCGATTTCTCCGGAGATCAGCGCCGCGTAATGGGCGAGACAAGAGTCGACGTAGGCGCGGAGCTGGGTGTAGGTGTGCTCCGCGGTGTTCCCGGGCTCCTGGGCGTAGAGCATCTGGGGCGGGATCCCGAAGATCTGCCCCACCTGCTGAATGCTGAAATTGCGAGCCGTCATCCACTCGTTCTGGGAGAGCGTGACGCCGACGGTCGACACCTTCATGCCGCCCTGCGTGACGATCGGCGTGGCGATTGAGCCCGCCTGAGAGTGCCGGTCGCGAACCGCCTGTTGTAAGCGATTAACTGCCTCTGGGCCGAGAATCTCATCGCTTTCGAATTTGAGCTTCCCGACCGCCCCGGCGGAAAAGTGCGCTCGGCCGCATTGCTCTTGTTCGGCGAGGAGGTCGAGCGTTGCACGGCATCGAACGACCGGCGAGTCGCCCCAGAGCGGGTTAGCGCCCGGAAGCCGGAAATGGAGCAGCTCGTCGGGCGTCAATCGCCCCAGCTTCCCGTGCGTGTAGAAAACGTCGCCGTCGTCGAGGTAGTGGATCTGGAACGACTCGGGCATCAGCGGCACGAGCTCGAGCAGCTCGCCGCCGCGGGTCCGCCGAATTAGCGCCGCG
>JAAELL010000009.1 GCA_024226735.1 bacterium
CTCGATGATCCCGATGACGTCGGCCGAACGCGTCGGCTGTCCGACATCCTTGGCGTCGGGGGCCGAGATGCTGAACCAGGGCAGTTCGAGGCGTACTTACTCGCGAAGGGCGACACGCCGAAACATGCACGCCAGCAGGCGGACAGAGCTCGGCGCGTGCTGGTGGATATGTGCCGGTTCGTGGTCGTCCAGGACATCGACGAGGCGCACGCACTGCGCGCGCTCGCCAAGCTCACCGAGGACGGCCTCTCGGTCTCCACGCGGAACGCGTTCCGACAAGCGTGTCGATCCGTGACGCGATGGCTGTATCGGGAAGGGCGTCTGAAGCGTGATCCGTTGGCCCAGCTCGACAAAGCGAAGGGCGACAGCGACGGCGGTCGGCGCGCGCTGAGCGCGGGCGAGCAGCGGCGGCTCGTGGAGACCACGCGCACGGGGCCGACACGCGGCTGTCTGACCGGCGAGGCGCGATCGCTGATGTATCTGCTCGCGTTGACGACGGGGTTGCGGCGCGGCGAGCTACTTGCTCTCCGCCGATCTGACCTCGTGCTGGACGACGACAACCCCGTGGTCACCGTCGCGCATGGGCATGCCAAGAACCGTAAGAACACGCGTATTCCGCTGCAGCCCGAGGTAGCCGCCGTGCTGCGTGGCTTCCTTCTCGACGCGCTACCTGTGTCCCCGGTGTTCCGTGGCGCTGGACGACACTACCGCGCTGCCGAAGTACTCGACCACGATCTGGAAGCGGCTGGCATTCTGCGCGAGACCGAAGCTGGAAGATGCGACTTCCACAGCCTGCGGACGAGCTTCGTCACGTCGCTCGCGCGAGCTGGGGTCTCCGTTGCCCAAGCCCAGCGGCTAGCGAGACACTGCAACCCGTCGCTGACGACCGGGATCTACACCAAGTTCGGGTTCGACGAGGACGCGGCGGCGATCGCGAAGTTGCCGCGGCTCACCAGTGAGGTCGGATAGGTCCCGCACCCACTCCGCGTCCATGTCACTCGTCCAGGGACCGATGATTCGTGGCCTCCTCGTCGACCCAGTCCTCTTCCTCGTACGACATGCCTCGCCGCCCGGGGACCTTTCGGGTGGGACCAGCCTTGTAGAGGCCACACGACAGTGGCCCGTAGCAGAAGGTCTCGGTTCGGTACTTCTTCCGGTCCGGTTTCCAATGATCGACAATGATCTC
>JAAELL010000010.1 GCA_024226735.1 bacterium
ACGCGACTTCGCTGCAAGTCTCGGAGGAGGCGCAACGCAGCAGCGGGCGGGTACGGGCCGACCAAAATGCCGCACAAGAGTGACTCACACCACTAGCCTACTCCAGTCCCAATGCGGGAGGTTGCCCTGATCGCCTGGCTTGGCTGCCGTGCGTCGTGGCATGATTCAGAGTCGATGAAGAGATTGCTCGCAGCTCCCGTGGGCCTGGCCCTCGCCCTCTTCGCCTCCGGCCAGGAGGCAGCCGAGCCTCGTGAAGCCTCGGAGCTCGCCGAGATGCAGCCGCGGATCAATCGAGCGATCGACGGTGGGATCGACCACCTCGTCTCGACGCAGCTGCTCGACGGCTCGTGGCCCGAGCACCAGAACCTGTACCCGAGCGGCGCGACGGCGCTCGCCGCGTACGCCCTGGTCAAGTCCGGTGTGCCGCCGCGGCACCAGGCGGTGCGGCGCGCGCTCGCCTACCTCGACCAGCACCCGCCGGAGCGCACGTACGAGGCGGGCTGTCACCTGCTCCTGTACGCGGCGCTCGACCCCGCGATCTATCGTTCGCGCGCGGAGATCGCGCTCGATGCTCTGCTCGAGTGGCAGGTCGGCGACTGGGGCTACCCCGGCACGCACGGCGACCCGTCCGCGAGCCACCGCGACCTGTCGAACACGCAGTACGGAGCGCTCGGTCTGTGGGCTGCGACGAAGCTCGACCTGCAGGTGCCACGCGCGGCGTGGGCGGAGCTCGCGCGCGCGACGCTCGACTACTTGCAGCAGGTCGAGGACGCGGCGGCGACGCCGCCTGGGTTCGGGTACCGCCCGAACGGCACGGCTGCGTCGGGCTCGATGACCACGGCGGGCGTGAGTGTCCTGTCGCTCGCGATGCCGCACCTCGACAAGGGGCTGCGCACCGAGGCGGAGCGCGCGTACCGTCGCGGGCTGCTGTGGCTCGACGGCAACTTCAAGCCCAACGCCAACCCCGGCGGCGGCTGGAAGGAGTACTACCTGTACGGCGTCGAGCGCGTCGGCGCCTTCACGGGCGAGACGCACTTCAACGGCATGAACTGGTACCTGGCGGGTGCTCGGCACCTGCTCGGCGAACAGAAGGGAGCGGGCTACTGGGGAGGCGAGGGCGACTGGAACGTTATCACCTCATTCGTTCTGCTCTTCCTGACGAAGGCGAGCGGACCGGTCACCGGGAGCAAGGGACGCTCGGCACGGACCTACGGCACCGACGACCCCGTCGTCGGCATCAACCTGCGGGCGTCCGGCGACGACCCGCTCGCGATCTGGATCTCGTCGTTCGGCGAGAAGCTGCGCGAGGATTGGTGTCCCGACGGCGAGGTCGACAAGGGGCCGCGCGTCGTGTCCGTCGAATACCTCACTTCGGGCGGCGTGCTGTTGCCCGACAGCCGCGACGGGGGTGCGGAGTGGCTGCACACCGCGCGCACGGCTGCGGACGGTTGGCACAAGCCCGGCTTCGAGCCGGACGGACGCCGCTGGAAGCGCGGCCTCGGCGGCTTCGGTCGTCCCGACAGTCCACAGCTCGTCGTGCGCACGCCCTGGATCGAGCCCGAGCTGCGGCTCCTGCACACGCTGCGCCTCGACCCGAGCGATTTGATTGCGCCGCGTCTCGAACTGTCGTTCTCCGCGGTGGCGATTGCTGGCGCCGATCGCCCCAAGGTCGAGCTCGTCAAGCTGTACGACGAGGAGACCGCCTTCGCGGATCTGCTCACGGGCGGCGAGGGGAGCTCCGCCGCGGCGGCCGAGGGGCGCGCGAAGAGCGGTGACCAGCACCTCGTCGTGAACGGCAACCGCTCCAACCCGCGCATGCCGGGCTGGGTGTTTCCGATCCGCGAGAAGCCGGTGCCGGGCGAATTCCGCTACATGCGCTTCGCGTGGCGCAAGGACAGCGGGCCGATCCGCCTGCACCTGGCGGTCGACGGCGAGTGGACACGCGCGGTGCGTTACCGCAGCGGTCCCGACCCCAAGCCCGGCGAGAAGTCGGTCCTGATCGAGAAGGATCCGCCGAAGCGCTGGACCGTGGTCACCGTCGACCTCTGGGAGGCGCTCCAGCACGACGGCCTGTTGACCGGTATCGGCCTCGATCCCGCCGACGCCAAGGGCAAGGGCGAAGGGCGCTTCGACGCGATCTACCTCGCGAGCACCAAGAAGGCGCTGCGGCGGATTCCGGGACTGCGCGACGTCGCACCGAGCTGGCGCGGCGCCGCGGTCGAGGCCTCGGCCCAGGACGCGTCGTCGGGCCCATCGTCCGGGGTCGCCCTTTCGGACGCCGGGACCTTGCGGCTCTGGATCAATGGCGTCGAAGTGCTCGATCTCGCCGAGCCCGTGCCCGACTACGAGATCGTGCTCGCGGACGACGAGCTGATCGAGCTGTTGCGTCGAGGCGACAACACGTTCGCGGTCCTGCTCCAGAACGGCGTACTCGGCAGTGCGTTCGACCTGTCCCTGCGAGACGACAAGCGCCTCGCGCGCTTCCAGGGCGACCACGCCAAGCCCACGGGCTCCAAGCGCTACGCCGCGCGGGTCAAGTTCCCGCGCCCCGGTCCCTACTCGGTGCGCGCACGCGTCGAGCTCTACGATCCGGAGAGCGGCGAGACCGGCATCGTCGAGTCGCCGGACCTCGACGTGCAGATCCACAGCGCGTTCGCCGGGGAGATGCTCGAGTACGTGACCGACTCGTCGCGCAACCTGCTCAGCAAGACGCGCCCCAGGGTCAGCGCGTCGAGCCAGCGCAACAACTGGCCGGCGACCCAGGCGGTCGACGACCGCCAGGGCTTGGGCTGGATGTGCGCCGACGGCGATCCGAACCCGGCGCTCAAGATCCAGCTCCCGAAGCCGACGCGGGCCGACACGCTCACGATCAGCCCGATCGGTGGGCCACTGCCCGGCAAGACCGGACAGGCGAAACGGGTTCAGATCTTCCTCAACGGCAAGATGGATGCGCCCATCGTCGCGGATGTTCCACGCAGCCGGACGCGCAAGACGGTCGTCTCGCTCGGCAAGCCCGTGCGCTTGCGCTCGCTCGAGATCCGGATCGTCGACCGCGAGGGGCCGCAGGGGGTCGAGTTCCCGGCGGTCGGTTTCGCGGAAGTCGAGCTGCAGCTGCGGCGGGCGAAGTGACCTCGGTCCAGTGCCTTCCCTCGGGCGTCAATTGTCTTCCCATTGGCGCAGGCCGGTCCAGATCATCAGGACCGCGACCTCGCGCGGGATCGCTTCGGTCGCCGTGAGGCGGACCCCGTGCAGCGCCCAGGAGCGCGGCTCGATGGTACCGATCGGGCACCCGTCGCGCAGCACGTCGTACCCGTCTCGCCACCAGCGCCGGCCACGCAACTCGTAGCGCTCGCCGCCGTGCTGGATCGTGAAGCGCTGCTTCCAGAACGAGGTCGTGTGCAAGGCGACCTCGGCATCCT
The DNA here is from genome assembly GCA_024226735.1 of bacterium. Taxonomy (GTDB): domain Bacteria; phylum Planctomycetota; class UBA1135; order UBA1135; genus JAAELL01. The sequence continues at coordinate 3,420 of JAAELL010000010.1, forward strand.
GGGTCCGCAGCACCCACGGCCCGCACCAGCCGTGCACCTTCAGCTCGCTCGTCGGGCCGCTGGGCGGCCGGAAGCTGCCGCTCCGCAGGTGCCAGTCGAGCTCGATTACACCGAACACCGCCTCGGGACCCACGCGCTCGTCCACGCGGAAACTGGCCCGGAAGACGGCGGCCGGCTTGGTCTCGAGGTCGGTGAGGAGCGGCGGCGCGGGCTCAGTCGCCATGAGCGCGCGTACTCCGTGATCGGGGGGCTATTCACGGCCACTTCGGATCGTCCCACTGCACCCTCAGGGCCGCGAGGGGCCCGCGGATGGTCCCTACGGTCCGCCACGAGCGGCTCGCGGGGGACGGGCATGCGCTCCTGAGTTACCGCTACCGGGTCACGACGCCGCTCGTCGCCCGCTACGAGAGCGTCGATCGTTTGAGGCAGAGAATGCCCTGACCGCCACCGACGAACGGCACGAAGCCCTGGCTCTTCGACATGAGGAAGTAGCCGAACCGGTTCGTCGCGAGCTGATCTGCGATCAGGGTGAGGTCCACATCGGGGGGCAGACCAGTTTGGCTACAGGCAGATCCGTGGGGGCAGGAGGGCGCCCGCGCTTCCTGTGCGGACGCCCTCCTGGCTCGGCTCCGCTCGGCTCGCGCGTGGCGCACGCGCAATGCTGATGAATCGTCCGGACTAGTACACGCGGCCGATGATGTTGCTGCCGCCCAGCTCGGTGGGGAACGCGGTCACGATCTGGTGGAAGAGCTGTCCAGCGCCCGCGGGTGGCACGAAGCTGAACGTGAAGCGACCGTTGACGTCGGGGAAGACTTGGACGCTCAGCGTCGGCACGACCAGGTGCTCGATTCCCAGGAACGCGAACTGCTTGGTGATCGAGGACCCGATCACAACGTAGGTCGTGGCGCCGGTGGGGATGTCGCTGACGTCGAGCGTTGCGCCGCCCGAGAAGTTGTTGCGGATCATGCGCAGGGTCGGCGGCCGCGGGCTTCCCGTGTTGGCCGATCCGTGAGCCTCGGTGCTCGTTCCGCTCAGGGTGAACAGCGCGTTCCACTGCACCGGGTCCTGGGCGAAGCCGGCGCCGCTGAACACGCGCACGATCCCGCTCGTCATCGATGGCCAGTTGCCGGTGCCGCCGACGGCGAGCTCGGGGAAGCCGTCGTTGTTCAGGTCGCCGAGCACGTCCAGCGCCGAGCCCAGACCCTCGCCCGCGCCGATGCCCTGGAAAGTGCCCGCGGGTGTGCTGCTGCCGGCCAGGTAGACCGAGACGGCACCGCGTTGTTGGCCCACCATGATCCCCGGCATCCAAGGGTGGTGCGCCGCCGCCGAGGCCCCGACTTCTTCGCGGCCTACGAAAGGGCCCTCGCCCCCGCGCGGGAGGGCCGGGTGGACATCGTCGTCCACGGCGGCGACGTGCTCTTCCGCAGTCGCGTACCCGCCGCCCTCGCCCAGAGAGCGTACGCGCCACTGCTCGAGCTAGCGGACCGCGGCCTGCCCGTGTTCGTCGTACCGGGCAATCACGAGCGCTCGCGCCTGCCCTACCCGCTGCTGCTGAGCCACCCCCTCGTCCACGTCTTCGACCGGCCGCGCACGCATCTCTGTCGCGTGGGGGGCTGCGCATCGCGCTCTCTGGTTTTCCGTTCGCGCGCCACGTCGGAGACGAGGCGCTGCGCGTTCTCCTCGAACGGACGGAGTGGCGCGCCCACGGCGCCGACGTGCGGCTCCTCTGCGTCCATCAAGCGTTCGAGGGGGCGAAAGTGGGCGTTCAGGACTACACTTTTCGCGCAGGCGAGGACGTCATCGCGCGCCAGCAGATTCCGGCTCCTTTCACCGCCGTCCTCGCGGGGCACATCCACCGCGCCCAGGTGCTGGACGAGGGCCGGGCGCCGCCGGTGCTCTATCCCGGGTCGACCGAGCGCACGTCCTTCGCGGAGCGCGAAGAGACGAAGGGGTGTCTGCTCTTCTCACTCACAGTGGGCCGTTTGGTCGACAGGTCCTTCGTGCCTCTGCCCACGCGCCCGATGGAAGTGGCGCAGCTGGACCCGCGTGGATTGTGCGAGTCGCAGGTGCGCCATCGGCTGCGCGAACTCCTCGGCGCCCTCGACCCCGAGGCCGTGGTGCGCGTGGACGTCCCGGGGGTCCGTCTGCCGCGGGCCCTCGGGTCCGACGCCGTGCGCAGCGTGGCCCCGGCGAGCATGAACGTCAGCGTGAGGCCGCTCGATGCTCCGCGTCGATCTCGTAGCGCGTGAGATCGTCGCAGCGGTGGGTGAGTCGGCGCGTCCGTGCAGCCGCACGGCGAAGCTGGCGTGCGCTGTACGGACGATGGCGTCCTCGTCGTCGAGGAGATCAAGTCGACGCCCGTCGCCCGGCCGTCCCACCGGCGTCAGCTCCGGCTGTACGCTCTGTGCCTGGCGGCGTCCGAACCCGGGCGCGACGTGCGGGGTCGGCTCGTGCTGATCTCCCCGGCCGACGGCACGACTCGTCGCGTGGATGTGCCCTGCGATCCGGCGCGCGTGCGTCGCGAGCTGGACGCGCTCGTGAAGCGCGTCGTCGCCGCTGCACAGGATGCCGAAGAGCTTCGGCAGCGGCGCGCGGACGCGGCGGCGCGGCTGGCCTTCCCCTACGCCGAGCGCCGGCCGGGGCAGGACGAGTTGGAGACGGCGGTGGGGACGTTCGGAGAGGGCATCGACTTGCCCGGGGCGGCGCTTCTCGGAGCGATCGTCGTCGGTCCGTCCCTGCCTCCCGTCGGTTTTGAGCGCGCTTGCATGCGCCACCACTTCGACAGGACCACCGGCGACGGGTTCGCGCACGCCATGCTCTTCCCCGGCATGCAACGGGTGATCCAGGCGGCGGGCCGCGTGCACCGGCTCCCCACGGACGTTGGGACCATTATCCTGCTCGGTAAGCGCTTCGCCACCGATCCGTACCTCGCCTGCCTCCCGCGGTCCTGGTACTCCGTGCATCCCCGGGAATTGGTCCATGACGAACCTCTGCTGGCCTTGAGCGAATTCTGGAGCTCGCGCGCAAAGGCTCGTGTGCGTTGATGCTCGAACGGGGCAGGGTCGACGAAGCAGCTCTTCGCGCTCTTCGAACCTTGACCCATGCGATGTCGTAAACGTGCAAGCTATCGGATAGCGAGTACGCCATTGCGATGTACCTGCAAGATCGAGAGCGATGTGCCTCTCGAGGAGTCTGAGGGAGAGGCTCACAAGACTCCAGCTTATTAGTAGTGTCGGTGCCGCGCAGAGCATGCTCCGGTCGCGACGCGCCGTACGATGGGACGCCATGGGTAACATCAAGTGGCCGTTCTACGAGGAGCTCGACTTCCGCCAAACGGAGCTGGGCGAGCTCATGCTGCGCCGTCGGCGTCCCATGTCCATGCCGGACACCTGGGTGTACGAGGTGAAGCTCGACGATCGCTTCCTCATGTCCAGCCTCGTGCACGACAGCGAGGACGAGCTTGCGCGGCTTGCGCTGCGGCGGCTCGAGGGTCGGGAATGGCGAGTGATGGTGGGCGGGCTCGGCCTCGGCCACACCGTTGCCGAGGTGCTCACCTGGGCGCAGGTGGAGACGATCGACGTCGTGGAGTACCTGCCGGAAGTGATCGACTGGCACCGGCGCGAACTCGTGCCGCTGGCCGCGGCGCTGGAGGGCGACGAGCGCTGTCGCATCGTGCAGGGGGACTGCTTCCAGTGGATCCGGGACGGCAGCGGAGGAAGCTACGATGCCGTGCTGATCGACGTCGACGATTCGCCCGAGCACCTGCTCAGCCCGGGTCACGGTTCGTTCTACACGGAGACGGGGCTCGTCGATGTGCGCCGATCCTTGCGACCGGGAGGGGTCTTCGCGCTCTGGACGGCGGGACCTGTCCTCGCGGGTTTCCTCGACCGCATGCGGAGGGTTTTCGGCGACGTCGATGCGGAGGCGGTCCACTTCCACAACCCCCTGCACAACATGGACGACGTCAACACGATCTACTTGGCGCAGGTCTGAGTCGTCGGCGTCTTGGGGCGCGCTGTACGGGTTGACGACGATCTACCGCACGGTCGGCGTCGACCATTACGAGTGGCGCACCTTCGGGCCCGACCTCCGGGAGCTGGAGTGGGACTACTTCAGCTTCGACCCGCCGGAGACCTTGCCCAAGGAAAAGGGCGGACGCTACCGCGAGGTGACCTGGCCCGCCGGGATGGAGCGCTGGCGCGAGCCCGCCTTCGACGCCTCAGCCGCGGGTTGGACGCGGGGCCTCCCGCCCTTCGGGCAGCTCGACGGCGTGCTCGCGCCGCTGTTGGAGTCGTGCAGCGCGTCCTTCTGCGGCTGTGGCGTAGCGCCGAGGACGCTGTGGGAGAAAGATGTGCTCATGACGCGCGGGACCTTCCAGTTCCCAGCGCTCCAAGAGGGCCGCCGCTACCGGCTCGTCGTGGGGGGCAGCGCCCACGTCAACGCCGGCGAGGGCTTCGCGCTCTACGTCAACGGCAAGCTCTTGGCCGAGTCGGGCGCTGGTGTCGGCAAGCGCCAGGGCGGACAACCACGCGGCGGGCATTTCTTCGCGGACTTCCGCGACGAGTTCCGGGGTGGCGAGGTGACGATCGCGGTCCACAGCTTCCTGCGGTACAGCAACCCCCGCGGTCCCCTCCCGCACCGCGGGCACCTCACGGTGTGGATGGAGGAGGCGAGGATTCCTCCGGTGCCGGAACGGTGAGAAAGCTGCGCCCCAGGGCCCGCCCTGCCGCTTGCGGATCCGGGTTATGCTAGTGGTGTGATTCACTCTTGTGCGGCATTTTGGTCGGCCCGTACCCGCCCGCTGCTGCGTTGCGCCTCCTCCGAGACTTGCAGCGAAGTCGCGTCGTCGCTGCACCTTGCAGCGAACGCGTACGCACCGACCAAAATGCCGCACAAGAGTGAATCACACCACTAGGGCCCGCCGTCCGGGCGTTCGTCGTGCCTGCGGGCAAGGTGCGCTTGCGTGTGACTCCGCCCGAGGGCGAGGCGGTTGAGCGCGTGGTCACGGTCGACGTGGGACAGGTCAGCGCCGTGAAGAATCGATCTGTAGAATTCGTCGATCGAGCCGTCGATCGAGACGGGCGTCGAAGAAGGTAGCGATCTCGCGTCCGCGCCGGGCGAGGGCGAGGTGCGCACCGAGATCACCGAACCCGAGTCCGAGGGCGCCGCGCAGGAGGACATGTTGCGCGGACGGGTCGTCGACGACGTGCTGGGCACACCGCTCGCGGGCGCACGCGTCACGGTCGGCTATCGCTTGCACGGCGAGTACTCGAACCTCGACCTCGCCCACAACAAGTCGAGTCGGCCCGTTGGCGAGGTCGCGACCGACGCCTCGGGCCGGTTCGAAGTGCCCGTGCCCGAGGCCGTGCCGCTCGACGTCGAGGTCGCCGCGCGCGCGCACGCGACCACGCCCCTTCCACAACCTCAAGCGTCCTGCGCACAGCTCGCGCAGTCACGTTGTGCTTCGTCGGCATCAGTGCGTGGCAGTGCGAGATCGGTGGGCGGTGCGACATCGAGCAGCGCCCGCTCGATCGGCACGAGCGATGCGAGTGCGCTCGCGACGGCGGCGTGGAACGGAGCCGGAGGCGCCAGTGCGCGCGCCTTGCATTCCAGCGCGCGCGCGAAAGCCGGCACCCACCAGGCGAGATGCTCCGACAGGAAGTCGCGCTGCGCCTCGCGGCAGACGTTCGCGCGCTCCGCCCAATCGTCGCCCTCTTGGCCGACGGCGTAGCGCTGCTTCGCGACCAGCCAGGCCTGGAACTCCAACTCGCAGGCGATGTGGTCCGCGCGCTCGGGAGCGTCGCGCCCCGGCGCGACACCGAAGGCCGCATAGAAGCCGGCGACGTCGGCCATGTGCTGGCTGCGGTAGACCGAGAACGTCTGCGGGCAGTACTGCACCTCGTACGGTGGGCACTCCTTCGAGACGACGAGCCCGAAGACGCGGGTGTGGTCGTCGGCGGCTTGCGCGCGCCCGGCGTCGTCCGCGAGCGCGGCCACGAGTGGGGCGAGGTCGAGCTGCTGCACAGCCACCTCGCCCGGCGCCAGCGTCTCGGGACATGCTTCCGGGGCGGTGGCCAGATGGCGCGCTGCCGCGCACGAGAGCTCCTGTAGCGCCGGATCGAGCAGTTGCTCGAAGCGGCGCGCGGCCGGATCGCTCGTGGCGAGCGCGAGGAAGCGCAGGACGAACTCGCGCGCGGCGAGTGTCGTCGCGTCTGGTGAGGCGAAGGTCGTGGAGTCGGTCATGGTCAGATGGAGTTCAGGTGCTCGTCGGGACGCACCCAGGTCGGTTCCTCGATCGTCACGCTCGCCACGAGCTCACCGCTCGCGCCGAAGCCACGGGCGGTGTCGTTGAAGATCTCCTGCGTTTTCTTGGTGCCGTCCGGCATCGTGACCTCGACCTCGGCGACCTTCGGGCCCTTGTCGACCTCGAAGCGAAAGATCACGTTGCGCGTCGCGCGGAAGAGCTGCAGCACAGCGAGCAGCTCGCGGTCGGGGCACGCGTACTGCTCGATCGCGTGCTGGACTCCGGGCCCGAACATCTGCTCGAGGTAGGGGCGCGGTACCCAGCGCGGTGGAATGTAGAAGCCGTTCGGCTCCGTGCCGAACTGCGCGTAGAGCGGGAGCGCGATCTGGCGCTCGCGGATCAGGTAGTAGAGCGGGTTCTCGGGCTCGGCCTTCCAGTTGCCCTCGTCGTCGATCGTGACGAATCCCTGCATACGAATCTTCCCGACGCACGCGCTCATGCAGCGCGTCTCGACCGGCGTGCCGTCGGGCGTGATCACGTCGTCGCGACCCTCGAGGCGCGGGTAGCAGGCGATGCACTTCTCGCTCGTGCGCGTGGTCGGCCGGTACATCGACTTCTTGTAGGGGCAGGCCTCGACGCACTTGCGGTACCCGCGACAGCGCGACTGGTCGATCAGCACAACGCCGTCTTCCGGTCGTTTGTAGATCGCGTTGCGCGGGCAGGCGGCAAGGCAGCCGGGATATGTGCAATGGTTGCAGATCCGCTGCAGGTAGAAGTACCAGACTCGGTGCTCCGGGAGCTGCGCGCTGCCCGGCCGGTCACCTTTGCCCTGCAGCGGCCCGTGGGCGACCTCCTCGTGCATGTTGGGTGCGCGCCACTCCTCCTCGGTCGGCAGGTAGCCGAGGGCACGGGACGACTGTGGCTCGAGCCGACGGCGTTCGGCGGCTTCGAAGATGGTCATCCCTTCGAACGTGCCGTACGGCCAGTCGTGGTCCTTGTCGTCCTGCGCGGTCCACTTCTGCCCGCCCGGGTTGACTTCCTCGAGCATGGAGAGCAGCTTCGAGTCCCAGCCGTGCGGGTACCCGCCGTAGGGCTTGGTCTCGACGTTGTTCCACCACATGAACTCCTGACCGCGCGACCAGGTCCATGTGGACTTGCACGCCATCGAGCACGTCTGGCAGGCAATGCAACGGTTGATGTTGAAGACGAAGGCGAACTGCCGCCGCGGATGGTGCTCCTCGTACGGGTAGCTCATCATGCGGCCGAGCTGCCAGTTGTAGACCTCGGGCATTGCGCTAGCTCCGTTTGCAGGGGAAGGGGGCCGTGGGGGGAGCTGCGGACGCGGTCACGCGCAGGATCCCGCAGCGCGAGAGCACGGAGAGCACGCGCTCGCGCGTCGCCTCCACGCCGAACAGGCTGCGCAGCCCGTGTGTGGCGAGGAACTGCGGGTCCTCGAAGAGTGCGACGATCTCGTCCGCTTCCAAGCCCATGCGGGCGTACTCCTCGACGACGCAGTCGAGCATCAAGAGCGGGTCGCCCTCGACGCCGCCTGCGAGCATCTGGAACGGGTCCGCCGGCTCCGCCGGTCTGTCCTTCGGGTGCGACGGCATCTCAGCTCTCCACGTCCGTGAGGGCACCGTCCAGGTAACGGCGCATGGAGTCGTCCAGGTTTCCGGGCGAGCGGCCGGTCTTGGCGCCGTACCAGAGCCCCTCTCCACCCTCGCCGCCGGGCTCTGCCTTGGTGATTCGCACGAGCGTCTCCTTGGGCACGGTGTTGACGCCGTGGTTGTCGATCGCGAAGCCGAAGACGAAGCCCACGGAGCCCGTCTTCTTGTGGAAGAGCGTGTCCGTCTGGTGCATTGGCATCAGCCAGTTGCGCGTGATGCTCTGGTGCGAGCCGTAGCGGTAGTTGGACTGGTAGCCCGTGCTCTCCGAGATCGCCTTGCCGTCGGCCCGCGACTCGTGCCCCTTCACGGTGCGCTCGGTCGCGATCCACCCGGTGTGCTTCATGATCGTCATCTCGTACGGCAGTGACGGGTTCACTTTCACGCGCACCATGCAGCGGAAGGCCTTCGAACGCGGGTCGTCGGGGTGGGCACCGCGGAACGGGCGGTCGGCGGGGTTCGCGTCGACCCACACGTAGTCGCCCTCCGCCAGCGCGAGGTCGCGCGCGGCGAGCGGGTTGAGCTGGATCTGACGGTCGCCCGTGCCCGGGTCGCGCCGGTCGTGGCGGTAGGGGTCGCCAAAGTCCGAGCTCCAGATCCAGTGCCAGTCGACGGTTGACCACGAGGAGTGCGTCGTGTGGCGACTCTTCGGGGTCGAGCAGTAGAAGCGAAAGCCCTGCTCCCAGAGCGGGTTCCGCGTGTGCTTGACCTCGCTCCAGGGCAACTTGACGTTGCGCACCGTGCGCAGGTCGGGGTCCATCTCGTCGAGCGCGATCCCGTAGTCGACCGGTCGCACGAACGGGCTCGACGAGACGATGACGTTGGGGAGGTACGGCGTCGCCTCCGGACCCTCGCGGTGGACGATCAGGTTCTCGCCATACTCGATGGCCTCGGGCAGGTCGCAGTACGCGGACAGCCGTCCGGTGTCGGTGAAGAAGGGCTCGCTGTCCTCCACCTGCTCGACGAACGGCACGCGCGGGTAGGTGCGGAACAGCGCCAACGCGGAGCCGGGCTCGCCGCCGTACTCGCCGGCGACGAGCTTGTCGAGTTGGTAGGAGCCCTTCGGACCGGTCGTCGTCGTGCAGGAGTCGAGTACCCTTTGGATGTAGACTCCGGCCTTCTTTTCGGTGATGAAGTGCCAGTAGTCGGCGAAGCGACGGTCGCCCGTGCGCTGCGCGAGCGCACGCCCGACGCCGGCGAAGATCTCGGCGTCGTCGCGCGAGTCGTGCACGGGATCGATGCCGTTTCCGCCCCAAACTTGGAGGAAGGGGTTCGAGCACGAGCCACCGATCTCCAGGTCCTGGAACTCGACCCAGGAGTTCGCGGGCAGCACGACGTCCGAGTACTCGGCGGACGCGGTGAATTCGACCTGCTGATCGACGATCATGTCGATCTTGGGGAAGACGTTGACGATGAGCTCGTAGACCCACTTCGCCTGGTTGATGAGGTTCGCGTTGCTGTACCACATCAGCTTCGTGGGCGTCGGCATGTGCGTGGCGCCCGTGAAGACCTTCCGTCCGTTCTTCGTCTCGACGATGAGCGGCCGGTCGCCGTGCCCCCAGAAGGCGACATCCTCGCCCTTCACCGTCTTGCGCAGGTGCTCGTGCGTGATGCGTTCGTTCTCGTCGAGCACGGGTGCGAACGGGTCCTCGTGTGAGTAGGCGCCGGCGCCCGGCCCGGACCACGGCGAGCCCTGGAAGAGCGCGCCCTTGTAGTTGCCCGCCCACGTGAACACGCCCGCGCCGTGCTTGCCGATGTTGCCCGTGAGCATCATCGGGAGCCAGCACGCGCGGTTGTGCAGAGTGGCGTGGAAGTAGTGGTTCGTGCCCTCGCCGTGGTGCAGCGAGACGGGCCCTCCCGCCTGGGTGGTCTCCCAGATGTCGCGCGCGAGGCGCGTGATGAGCGCCGGGTCGGCGCCGGAGATTTCCGACACGGTCTCGAGGTCGTAGTCCTCGAGGTGGCGCCGGTACATCTCGAGCACCGGCATGACCTCGATGCGCTCGCCGTCGACCGTCTCGACTTCGAAGACTCCCTCGAGCGCCGCCGACATGTTGGCCCGCGCGCCGACGTCGTCGCGGGTGACTGCGACGGCGCGCTGCTCCTGCGTGTCGTACACGGTGAAGTCGCCGATGCGCTCGCGCTGGTCGTCGGTCAGCGCCTGCCGTTTGTACGACGGACCGCTACGCAGGTCCTTGTTGCGGTAGCCCCGGATCACGTCCTCCGGGCGCAGCCTGCGCAGCGTGTCCGTGCGCACGAGCAGCGGGAAGTCCGTGAAGCGCCGGACGAAGTCACCGTCGATCCAGCCCTCGTCGATCAGGATCTTCGTGACCCCTAGCAGGACCGCCGTGTCCGACAGTCCGCAGCGCACGCCGATCCAGTAATCCGCCTTCGCGGACGGCGCACTGTATTCCGGCGTGATGCACACGATCTTGCCGCCGCGCTCGATCAGCTCGTTGAGCCAATGCGAGTCGGCCATCTTGTTTTCGATCAGGTTCTTGCCGATCTGGATCGTGAGCTTCGAGAAACGCAAGTCGCTCATGTCCATGTCGGACGTCTGCAGGCCGTGCACGAACGGCTGTCCAGGCGCCTGGTCACCGCGCCACGTGTACTCGGTCCACTCACGGCACCCGAGAGCTTCGTCCGGCCCGACGTCGCGCACCTTGTGGTCGAGCAGAGCGGTCATGTTCGCGAACCGGAACAGGCCGAACTTGCCCACCAGACCGTGCAGCGGCAGGTTCGAGCCGATCTTCATCGTGCGCGTGCCCGCACCTCCCCAGTGCGAGAACATCTCTGGTTCGTACCCGTCGGCCTCGAGCCGGCGGCGACCGGCGTCACCGCTGTAGGTGTCGGCGACGGCGAGCAGCCCGCGCGCGACATAGTCGGAGACCTCTTCCCACGTGACGCGGACGAACTCGTCGTTGCCGCGGTCGTCGAAACGGTACTTCGAGCGCAGCGCTGGCTCGTCGGACAGGGACGGGAATCCGTCGTCCGCCCACTCCTTCCAGCCCTTGCGCAGCACCGGCCCCTTCAGCCGAAACGGTCCGTACACGCGCCGTTGGAAGGTGTACCCCTTCGGACAGCCGCGCGGGTTCCAGGCCTGGGTCGTACGGTTGCCATACATGTCGCCGACCCGCTGGGCGTCGTAGTTCTGTTCCGCGCGCACCATGACGCCGTTGCGGACGTACGCGCGCATGCGGCACATGTGCGTGTCGTTGGGCGCGCAGATCCACGTGAACGTGCGGTCGAAGCGGTACTGGTCGCGGTAGATCTTCTCCCAGCCGCGGTCGGGGTAGCTGGCGAGCGGGTTGTCCTCGCCCGGTAACGGAGCCAGCGCGCCGGCGAGCGGAGTCGCGGCGAGTGTCGAACCGGCGGAGAGCAGCGCGAGGAACTCACGGCGGGAATGTGAAGAGGGCGTGGTGGCCACAGTGGGGCTCCTCTGTGTCGGGCGGATGAGGCAGACGAAAGGCGCTAGGGCGCCAACTGGAGTCGGTGCCAGACGCTGACGGACTTCTGGCCGTTGCGATCGCCGAACTCGCCGTCCCAGACGGCGAAGGCGAGGAATGCCGAGAGTCCCGGTGAGAGGGCGGGTTCACCCGTGGTCGCCGCGTCCATCGCGCGCGAGTAGACGACGTCCCAGTAGCCGTCGGTCCAGGTCCCGTGTGCCGTCCAGGAGGACGGCTCGCCGCTGCGTGGGCCGACGGTCCCCAAGCCCTGGGCCATCAGGGCCTCGGCGCCCTCCGGCCGCGCGGCCAGCGCCTGCGGGTTCCCGACGGCACGGGCCGTGATCGACTCGTCGACAAGGTCGGCCGCGGCCGAGAGGAAGGGGTCGTCGACCATGTTGGGCCAGCGGTCGCGCACGTCGCGGGCGAGGGCCGTGTCGCGCTCCCAGGCCGCCCGCCACAGCGCGATGTCGACCGGGCGGTCGGTGGCGCCCATCGCGAACAGCGGCGGGTCGCGTTCGACGGAGACCTCGATGGCCGCCGCGTCGCTGAAGGAAGTGGGGCCCAGCAAGTCGTCGTCCCGGGTCGGGTCGCGCCACGACAGGTGGAAGGCGATCGTCCGCCCGTCGTGCAGTGCGCGTGTGACGACGCCCTCGACCCGATCGTTGCGCCACCAGAGCGGCATCAGCGCTACCCACACACCCTCGGCCTGGGCCCACGCGGGGTCGGCCGGATCGGTCGGCACGTTCCCGGCGACGCGTGTGACCGGCACGGTACGGCGGCGCTGAAGGACGCGCTCCTGCGCGCCAGGCTTGACGAGGCTCAGAACGTAGGTCGCGAGCGCGGAGACCTCCTCTGGCTGGAGCTCCGTCGATGGCATCGGGCTTCCCGGCAGACCCGCTACGATGCGGCGTACGATCTCCTCGTGCGTCGCACCTCCTTTCAGGACCCCGATCGTGAAGTCCCGCGCAGTGTTGGGCGTCCCGTCCTCGTTCCGCAGCTCGCCCGAGAGGTTGACTGGCGCATTGCCCGTGCCGTCCTCGCCGTGGCACGACGCGCACGTCTGCAAGTACAGTCGCCGCCCCTCATGAATCGTCACCGGATCGGGGGTGCGCGGCGCCCCGACGTCGATCAGAGGGCCCGGGACCATGCGCTTGTCGACGATCGCGCGCGCCTCGGCCTCGGGGAGCTCGTCGTCCTCCTCCTCGGCCCAGCGCACGAGATTCGCCACCTGTCCTTCGACCGACAGGTGGCGGACGTAGAGTTCGAGGCTCTTCAGATCCTCCTCGGCGAGCCACTCCCACGGTGGCATTGCCGAGCCCGGCATGCCGCGACGCATCGTCGCGATCAGGTCGGCTGGTGTCGGGACTCCGTTCTGCGTCGAGACCAGGCGGAACTTGCCGCTAGCGAAGTCGCGCGCCGGTGGGTGCAGTAGGTAAGCCGCCTGACCGTCCGCACGCCCGGTGGCTCCGTGGCAGACCGCGCAGTGGCGGTCGTAGAGCGTGCGACCGCGCTCGATATCTGGCAGAGGGTTGGCCATCTCCGCCGGTGCGGAGCCCGGACCGAAGGCCGAAATGCCGAGCGGCAGCGCAAGAACTGCAAGCAGCGCGACTGAAGCCTTGCCCAGCGACGTGACGTTCATCGACCAACCTCCTCGGCCACTATCCTTGCGATGGAACTGGAACCGAGTGGATCAGGCACGAATCTCGGGCTTGCCGATATCCGTCGATATGCGAAGCCCACCTGGGGCAGAGTGCGCAGCAACCTCCGCGCTACTCAAGATGTTTTCGCCGTTCCTAGTCATGGTTCGGGGCTCGCTATACGGCGTGGTGCGCACTCTGGCGCGGGCTGTTGTACGTAGCGTTTCGCAAGTCGACGTGATTGCGACTTCGGCGTTCCGATCACCGGCGTCGTCGTGCGTCGGCCGGGTGTTCGTGCCGGAGTCGGAGCGTTGAGAGCCTGGCTCGCCGGGAGTCGTGGGCGCCTACAGGCTGAACGTGATCGACAGCCCCTCCGAGAAGTTGTAGCCCACGGGACCCCCGACGGGATCGCGGTACCAAAACTGGAAGTGATAGGTCGACCCGGCCTCGATCCTTCCCGGGCCGGAGTCGACCGGGGGAGCCGAGAAGTCGACGTCGTACTGGCCGGCGCCCGCGGTGCCGGTCGAGACGGCCGGAAGCAGGCGGTAGAAGGGCAGCCCGACGCACAACAGCCCCTCTCCCACGGGGGATCCCCCCGTCGCCGTCCGGCCGTAGAACATGATGCCGAACTGGTTCGGCGGACACGCCGACGAGACGAGCCGCAGCTCTGCGTTCGCGAGGCTCCAGGTGCCCGCGATTCCGAGCGCGGCGCCCGGTCCGACCGAGTTGGACAGTCCCGGGCAGTAGTTCGCAGGCACCGGCGGGCTCGGGCTGGCGTACACGTGCGCGGCGCCCCGGTCGCCCGTTTCGTCGATGGCGCCGAGGAGGAAGTCGTTGCGACCGTCCCCGCTCACGTCGCCGGCCGCTCCGATGGAAAAGCCGGCGCTGTCGCCCGCCGCGCCCTCGCGCAGGCGAATCATCTCGTCGCCCGTCGAACCGTCGAGCACCGCGACGACGCCGCCGGGGCCCAGGCCGGGACTCGAGACGAGGAAGTCGGCGGTGCCGTCGCCGTCCACGTCGTCGACGACGCGGTAGCGAGTCCAGCCCGAGAGGTCCAGGAGCACCGAGGCGTCGGCCCCCGAGTACACGCGGGCCGTGCTGCCCGTCACGACGAACAGATCGCGCGCGAGATCGCCGTCGAAATCGCCGGCGTCCTGCACCTCTCCGGCGACCGGGAGCGTGAAGAGGACGTTGCCGAGTACGTTGACGACACGGATGTACGGGCTCGACCACGTCGGGCCGCTCGAGTAGGCCACGTCGTCCCGAAGGTCCCCGTCCCAGTCCCCGACGCCGGCAACAGAGTGGCCCGCGTGCTCTCCCGGAGCGCTGCCGATGATCTGGAGCAGCAGGGCGCCGGTGTTGCCGGCGTAGAGCGAGACTCTTCCCTCGCGAGTGCCAGAGCCGGCCGGGCCGTAGTCGGCTTCGCCCAGGATGACGTCGTCGAAGCCGTCGCTGTTCGGATCTCCCGCCGCCTCCATGGCGCGATCGAAGAGGTCCCACCAGGACGTGGGGAACGTGTGCAGGAGCGTTCCGGTGTGTCCCGAGTACACCCTCGCCGACGGGGTGGTGAAGGCGCAGCAGAAGTCAGGAGCGTTGGCGTCGCCGTAGTCGTCGTAACCGTCCCCGTCGAGATCACCGAGCCCCCTCACCAGGGCTCCGCGGTGATCGTCGCCGTCGTCGGGGTGGTTGTAGAGGACGTCACCGGTCTGGCCGCAGAAGACGCGCAGGTAGGAGACGTCGATGCCGGTGCAGAAGACGTTGAAGTCGTGGCGCGAACCGACGAGGAAATCCTCGAACCCGTCGTTGTTCACATCGCCCGCCCCATCGACCGACTCGCCGAAGCGGTCTTGCGCAAGATCTCCCGTGACCGAATGGAGCTGCGCGAACGCCGGAGCGGACGAGGCGAGGAGAAACAGGATCGAAGGGCCGGTGAATCTGTGCATCTCTTCTCCGTTGGATCGTGCGGTTGGCGACGATCCAGTCTAGCAGCCCGTTGAAGAAGTGCTTCGGATGCCAGGGCGACAGCATCCGCGTCCGGTTGGCGCCTGGAAACGTAGGCGAATTCGTGGATTCAGGGAGGCTTTCAGGTGCCGACCGGGCGTGGAGGATGTCGTCATGGCGCC
>JAAELL010000011.1 GCA_024226735.1 bacterium
AACAGAACAGAACAGAACAGAACAGAACTGCGCATCATCGTCCTTTTCTCCCGCAAGCTCGGGGGTCTCGCCGATCCACTGCTCCTCCCCGACCCTAGCACATGGTGGTGAGCTGTCTACGGCACACCGAACGCTCACGCCCGCAACCAGATTGAGCATTGGAAGACCGCGCGCTACAGCATGAGACCGATTCAACCTCGAAGAACTGAGTAGCGGAGTACGGCAGAAGCGAACGACGGACCACTACCGCACCTGATCCCACGCGAGTTCATGAGCGCCACCACCCGCGCGGACCTCGATGCGCTCCGGGACCGGGCGCCAGCCCTCGGCGCGGAAGAGCTTCAGCCGGTACCGTCCTTCACCAAGCCCCCGAATGCGCGCCAGGCCCTCGACGTCGAAGCGCAGCACACGCTCGGCGAGCGCGCGGTCGGGGAGGTGCTCGCCCGGGTCCCAGAAGCTGCCGTTCGGACCGCTCACGAAACGAACGTCCCCCCAAGCCTCCTCCTCGAGCAGCAAGATCGTCGCGCCTTCCGGAGCCGGCTCGGCGGCCCGAAACGTCACCTCCACGCCGGCCTCGAGCGTCACCTCGGTGCGTCCGGGCGCGTCGCTCGCCCCGACACGCACGTCGCGGACGAAAGCGGGCGCGTAGCCCGCGCCCGGCGCGCGCACGTGCAGATCGACGAGCCCGATCGGAAGCGCGAGCTCGTACCAGCCCTCCTGGTCGGGCGCTCCCCACAGGGAAGCGAGCCCACCCGACTCGCCCGATCGCCTCCAGGCGAAACGCACGTCGCCTATGGTCTCGCCGCTCGCACGGCCGGTGACGCGCACGCGCAACGTGCCGAGGCGCGGCATCACGAAGTCGATACCGCGCGTTCCCGGTGCCAGCCCGCGGCGCTGAAGCGACACCGGCCCTTGGCCGACGAACACGTCGTAGGTCCCGCCCGTGTCCTCGACGTCGATGCTGTACGAGCCATCGAGCTGCGTCGTCGCCCCGGCACGTAGCTCGCCTGACGATGCGAGCGCCGACACCGGCAGCCCGAGTGCCGGCTCGCCCCCCTCCCAGCGCACGTGTCCGGACAAGGTGGCCATCGTCCTAGCGACGACGAAGTCGTGGCGCAGCTCGGCACCGCGCTCGAGCTGGACAGCGCTCGCTTGCCAGCGGCGTGAGAGGCCATCGAACGACACCGAGAGCTCGACCTCGCCCGCCTCGGCCTCTTCGATACGGTACCCGCCGGCCGCGTCGAGCTCGACCGTGCCGCGCCGCGTCGCTCCGAGCCAGCTCACGTGACCCGGCGCCGGCTCTCCGTTGAGCGAGGCCGTACCCAGGATCGTGCCCGTACCGACGTCGAGCTGGAGCTCGATGGAGACGAACACGGCTTCGCCGGGAACCTCGGCGCGCCCGAGGGAACGCACGAATGGGCGAAAGCCCGTGTGGCGCACGCGAACGCGGAACTCCTCACTCCAGGGCACGAGGCCGGCCTCGATCGTGAAGCTGCCGTCGCTCGACGTCGACGCCCGCGCCGCGTCGACCGCGAAGGACCAGCCGTCGGGAAGCTGATCGAGCGGCGAGGCGAGCGCCGGCTCCTCGCGCTGCTCGCGTATCATGCGGGCGACCTCATCTTGGTCGACGCGCACCTCCGCGCCCGCGACGGGGCCGCCCGCGGCCGACGTCACACGGCCGCGCACGGGCACCGACTTCACGAGCCGCAGCAGGAGCGGCTCCGACAACTCGTCCTCGTGCGCCACGCACGTCAAGCGGCAGTAGCCGGGAGCGCTCACCTCGATGCGAGCACTTCCCTGCTCGACCCCGAACCAGGACTCGAACCTCCCCTGCTCGTCGGCGCTCGCCCGCTCGACCTGACGGACCGACAGATCGACGACGCTCGCACCCGGAACCGGCGCGCCGCTCGAGTAGTCGACGACCGTGCCGGCGACGCGCGCGCCGCGATCCAGGAGGATGTCGTGCTCGATGCGCCCGTCGCCCGTGAACTCGCGGCGCAGCTCGGCGTAGGCGTGGTCGTCCGCCGTCACGGTCATGACGAGCGTCAGATCGAGGGGCATGCCGGCGAGCTCGTACGAACCATCCTGTGCGGTCCGCGCGAATTCGGATGCGCAGCCGGGTGGGCACGAGGGGTGCGACAGGGTGATGCGCGCGTTCGCGACGGGCGTGAGCGAGCGCATACTGAGAACGCGTCCGTACAAGACCGTGGTCGGCCGCAGCTCGATCGTGAGCTCGGGCAGGCGTTGCCAGTCGCCGCGGCGGTGGAAGAAGCCGGGTGCTTCGACGAAGAGCCGCACGGCTCCCTCGCCAGCCTCGAGCGGCAGGGCGCACGCGCCGCGGGTGTCGGTGCGAAGCTCGACCGCAGCGGTGCCCTCGAACACGCGCACGCGCGCTCCCGCGAGGGGCTCGCCCGCACCCAGAACGGTGAGTTGGATCCCGCCCTCGCGCGCGGCGGTCGGTGCCGCGACGGTGCGATCGAGCGCGGCCGCACGCGGCCCCTCCTCCACAGCGGACGGCGGTGCTTCGACCGTCACCGGCTCCCCCGCGCGGATCGGCATCAGCGGAGCTTGCTCGTCCGCCGCGTCGGGACCCAGCCACCACGCGAGGCCGGCGATCGAGACGAGTGCGAAGACGGCCAGAAGGCGCTTCTCCATCGGGTCCAACGCTAGCGGGCCCCACCGGGGCACGCAACCCGAGCCGAGTTCCAGGATTCGTGCGTGCACGTCCGTTCGGATCTACCCTGTACCCACACTACCCACTGGAGATCCTCCGAATGCTTGCCGCCTGCCACCTGCTCCTGGCCTTGCAGCCCGCCGTCCAGGAACCCGAGGTCGTCGAGTCGACGACCGACGACGGGATCCACATCCGCTACGAGGTCAAGCCCGACGCGCAGGGCGCCACGATCCGCCACGGCAGCTACACCGCGACCGCGGCGAGCGGCGCCAAGCTCGCCGACGGAGCGTTCAAGGAGGGGCTGCGCTCGGGCAAGTGGCGTTACCGGTTTCCGAACCGAGAGCTGCGCATGGTCGGACCGTTCCGCGACGGACGACGCAGCGGCAAGTGGCAGTTCCGCCACCCCACCGGCGTCATGCGCGCGGAGGGCAAGTTCACGCGCGATCAGCCGAGTGGGCCGTTCCAGTTCCTGACCGCCGACGAAGAGCCCGACGCTCACTACTCGGGGAAGTACAAGCACGAGAATGGCGAATGGCCGAGCGGCGAGCCACGCTTCGAAGGCCTGACGCTCGACGGCGAGCCGCACGGGCCCTGGACGCTCGCCTGGCCCGACGGAACGCGCATGCTCGAGGCCGAGCTCGATCGCGGAGAGCGCGTCGGCACGTGGCGCTTCTATCACGTCGGAGGCGTGTTCGACCCGGACTTCGTGAGCGCCAATCACGGGGCATCGTTCGATATGGAGGGCTTCTTCCGCCCGCTCACGCTGCCCGATGAGACCGTTCCGACGCCACCGACCGAGCTCGACCCCACGCAGCTCCCGGCGTCGCTCGCCGACGTCGCGCCCACTCCGAACGCGCCCGGCATGACCGAGCTCAGGCGGGGCAAGATCGAGGTCTCGATCGAGGCCTTCCTGACGCACGAGCGCAAGCGCGACCGCAAGCTCGAGCTCCAGCGGCTGATTCACTTCGGTCCGGCGACGCTGCAGGTCTTGGTCGACGAGCTGCGCAAGCTCTCGTGGCGCGACGAGAAGGGTATCGCGCGCGCCAAGCAGCTCGTCGACGGAATCCTGACGCCCCTCCTGGGGGGGCGGTCGTACGGATGGCAGTGGGCCACGACCGACGAGGCCTGGGTCACCAACCGTGTGTGCTTCCTGCGCACCTACAGCTACTACTACCTGACGCGCGACCAGCGCGCGGTGTGGAGCATCGACCTTGCGCTTCCGATGCTTCCGGACGAAGGCGCGATGCTGCTCCTCCAGCCGCAGATCGAGCTGCAGGCATTGACCGGCGCGACGTTTGCGCCAGAGGCCACGGCCGCGTCCGCGCCGCGCTCCGTGCGCGCCCGCGGTGGAGCGGGGACCGAGCAGGCGCTCGCCGACGGCCTCGCATGGCTCGCGCGCCACCAAGGCCCGAACGGGAGCTGGGACACCGACGGGTTCATGCAGCACGAGAGCTGCGGCTGCGACGGTGCCGGGCAACCGTTCCGCGACCTCGGCGTGACGGGACTCGCCCTGCTCGCGTTCATGGGCGACGGCAGCACGCTCGAGTCCGGCCCGTACGCGAGCCACCTCGCCGCCGGCGTGCGCTGGATCCTGGGCTATCAGGATCCGAAGACCGGCCGCCTGCGCTTCAGCGCTCCCGTCGTGCGGAACGGCAAGAGCGTGCTGACCTACAGCAGCTCGTTCATCTACGAGCACTCGATCGCGACCCTCGCGCTCTGCCGCGTCATGCAGCACTCGCAGAGCCCCGTCTTGCGCAGTGCGACCCAGAAAGCTATCCACTTCATCGGACGCGCCCGCAACCCCTACGGCGCTTGGCGCTACGACGTCCCCCCCCTCGGTAAGAACGACACGTCGGTCACGTGCTGGGCGGCGGCCGCGTTGCTCGCGGCCGAGCGAGTCGGCCTCACGGTCGATCGCGCCGCGTACGAAGGAGTGAGCAACTGGCTGGACGAGGTCACCGACCCCGCCAACGGCCGCGTCGGTTACGACTCGATGGGATCGGTGAGTGCGCGCGTCCCCAAGATCAACGACCACTACCCGCCCGAGAAGGGCGAGGCGCTGACGGCGATGGGCCTCTGGACGCGCTTCGAGCTCGGGCAGGATCCGAAGACGGTGCGCATGATGAGCAAGCATGCGGACCTGATGTCCAAGACCTTGCCCGAATGGGACCCCGATGGCTTCGGGTGCGACATGTACTACTGGTACCACGGGACCTACGCGATGATGCGCATGGGGGGCCGGCACTGGAAGACGTGGAACGCGGCGCTGAAGCGCGCAGTGCTCGATAGCCAGCGTAAGGACGGCGACCTGAAGGGCTCGTGGGATCCGATCGGCCCGTGGGGCTGCGCCGGCGGACGGGTGTACTCGACGGCGATGATGGTGATGTGCCTCGAGGTGTACTAGTGGTGTGAGTCACTCTTGTGCGGCATTTTGGTCGGCCCGTACCCGCCCGCTGCTGCGTTGCGCCTCCTCCGAGACTTGCAGCGAAGTCGCGTCGTCGCTGCGCCTTGCAGCGAACGCGTACGCACCGACCAAAATG
>JAAELL010000012.1 GCA_024226735.1 bacterium
GGATGCAGGGCGACAGCATCCGCGTCCGGTTGGCGCCTGGAAACGTAGGCGAATTCGTGGATTCGGGGAGGCTTTCAGGTGCCGACCGGGCGTGGAGGATGTCGTCATGGCGCCGAATGACTTTTTCAACGGGCTGCTAGCGCCGCGCGATGCGACGCATCGAGGACGAAGTAGGCGTGTTTCCGATGCTCATCGCCGAACGGCTCGTCGCCCGAGAGACGCAGCTTCAAGTCGACGCCGCGGGTGAGCTCGACGACGGTCGCCGGCTCCCCGTCCTGGATGACGTCGACGTGTAGCACTGGCGTCGGGACGTAGCCGCGCGCAGCCAGACAAACAACCAGATCCAGCTCGCCGATCGGGAGCTCGAGCTCGACCTGGCCAGGCGCAACCTCCATCGGCCGAGCCAATTGGTACCCGGACTCGCCGCGCGCACGCCAAGCAAAGGCCCCGCGGTACAGGTTGTTCGTTTCGATTGCCTCGCGGCTCGTGGCGTCAACGAGTTCGAGCCGCAACTTGCCGAGCTCGGGCAGCGCGAGCTCGATGCCACTGCAAGGCGCAACGACGTCGTGCCGGGCTGCGAACACATCGCCATGCAACGTGTAGACGAAGTAGGGCTTTCCGGCGGGCACGCGGAAGGAGAAGCTGCCGTCGTCCTGACAGGCTAGAGGATGTCGAGCACCCCCATCCCCGATCCGGTGAGCGTCACCGTGCTCGCGCGGTAGTTGAGGTTGCTCGAGATGCGCGAGTTCCACACCAGCGGTTCCTTGTCGCAAACGATGCCCAAAGCCGCCGCCGCGAACGCGCGCGCCGTGTCGGTGATGTCGGTCGTCCGCAGCATGCCGACGAGAGGCTCGATCGAACGAGCGTCGCCGATGCTGCCGAGCGCCGTCGCGACCGAGGCTTGCGTCGCGAGGCTGCGCGCCTCGCCCAGCATCGTCACGAGCTCGGGCACGATCGCCTTGTCGCCGAGGAGCCCGAGGCCGATCGCAGCCATGCGCATCAGCTCCGGGCGGTAGCGCGAGCGGTCGATCAGCGCGCGCAGCGTCTCCATGCCGTCGCGGTCGCCGATCATGCCGAGAGCGACAGCGGTGTAGCCGCGCGCCTCGATGCTGCCCTTGAAGAAGCGCATGCGATCGGCGAGCACCTCGCGACTCGCGGCGTCCCGGCGCATGCCGAGCGCGATCACGTAGGCGCCGATCTCCGACGGGCGCCGGTTGTCGGCGGCCTCGACGCGCAGGGCGAGCGTCGCGGACTCGCTCGGCGCGGAGCCGGCATCGATGAGCTGCCGCCCGAGCACGCCGAGGGCCAGGGCGGACCAGGGCTTCATCATCGTCTTGCCGCGACTCAAGTGGCGCAAGAGCACCTCGCGTACATCGGCCGCACCCGCCAGCGGATCGGGGCCGGCGCCTGGCGTCCCGCCGGTCTGGGCGAGGGCGATCAACGCGAAGCGCCGGCTCTGCTGATCGCCTTCCGCGGCGAGCCGTGCGAGCTCGGCGCGTATCGTCTCGCTGAGCTCGCTCGTGCCCGCGTCGCCCACTTGCCCTAGGGCGAGCACGCAGCTCATCTGCAGCTCGTCGCGCAACTTCGAGTGCCGGTGCACGGCGCTCAACAGGGCCTTGGCCACCTGCTCCTCGAGCTCGGGCGGCGCTCCGGCCAGGAGTCGCGCAAGCGCTTGAGGAGCATGCGCCCGCACGTACCAGTGGCGCGTGCGCTTGTTCGCCCGCGCCTCGCCCTCGTCGAAGTAGTCGAGCAGGAACGCGAGCTGCTGGCCGCGCGTGCGGATTCCGGTCTCGTCCGTCTCGGCGCTCCAGGGGAGCGGCGTCAGGCCGATGGCCGTCATCGCCGCGACCTTGACGTCGCGCCGCGAGAAGTGCGGGCTGTCGAGGACGCGCACGAGGTGCCGGGCGACCGCCGCGCGCAGGACGTCGTCGCCCGTGTAGGCGCCGATCAAGCCGAGGCCGTACGCGGCAAAGCTGCGCGTACGCAGCGGGACCTCGTCCTTCAACAGCCAACGCCGCGCCAGCTTGCCGTCGTTCATCAGCGACGTGAGCATCGGCACGGAGGCCGCGCTGGCCGAGATGCCGAGCGAGATCGCGGCGGTCTCGGCGACCTCTTGGTTGCCGTCCTTCAAGAACTCGAGAAAGAGCGGCGTCAGCTCACGGCCCGCGCGCTCCTCGCCGATCTTGGCGAGCGCGATGAGCGCCGCGGTGAGGATGTCGCTCGCCCGCTCCTTCTCCAGGGCACGCACGAGCGCGGGCACGACGGTCTCGCGGATCGTGGTCACCGACGGGCGGTACACGTCGACGGAGCTGTCCTTGGTTCCGTGGCCGAGGTAGTAGTCGTCGCTGCCGGTCAACGTCGGTTGCGCATAGAGAGCGCTGCGCAGCTCGAGGTAGCGGTGCCGATTGAACGTCCACCAGTAGTCCCAAGCGAGCAGGTCTGGGCTCGCGTTGCGCGGTCCGGTGGTCGGACCGTTGATCGGGTTGGCCCCTCCGGGCGCACCGGGCGTGGCCGGTCCACCCGGTCCCGGTGTCGAGGGTCCGCTCGGACCGGGTGTCGCCGGGCCGCTCGGTCCAGGCGTCGTTGGGGCGGGAGAGGAAGATCCTCCACCAGCGCCCGGCGGAACCGTGTCGCCGGGCCCCCGGTACGTGCCCCCTGGATAGCTGCCTCCATGGCCAGCGGCCGTTGCGCTCAACGTCAGAGCGAGGAGTGCGGCCAAGGATCGGACCTCTAGGGAACTGCGCCACGAACTTCGAATTGTCATCGGGACCTCACTAGCTTTTGCCCGCCGGGGTCGCGATCTGCCTACTTCTCCTCTATGCCGCAAACGCCGCCAAGTTCGCGATTATCGGTGGATTACTTGAATGCACACCTTCCTCGTTCGGTTGCGCAGAGGGCGCTAGGGGAGTACCGAGAGGCGCGGCGAATCCGCAAGTACGGTGCCGCCACA
>JAAELL010000013.1 GCA_024226735.1 bacterium
CCGGGCGCCGGGCCTGCGCTTCGCCGCTGGAATCCCGCCCTCCTCGCCTACGGAATCGTCGGCTTCACCGCCCTCGCGTACGAAGTGGCCTGGACGCGCGCGCTCTCCATGGTCCTGGGCTCGTCCATCTACGCCTTCGCCATCCTGCTGGCCACGTTCCTGGGAGGCATCGCCCTCGGCAGCCTCGCCGCGCGGCGCTGGGTCGATCGGCTCGCCCGCCCCCTCGCCGTGTACGCGGGCGGGATCGGCGTCCTCGGGCTCCTGTCACTCCTCACGCTGGCCACGTTCCGCTGGCTCCCTGACCTGTTCGTCGCGCTGGTCTCGAGGCTGGGCACCTCGCAGGGCGCGATCGCCGGCACCGGTTTGGTCGTGGCCGCGGCGGCCATGCTCGCTCCCACCCTCGTCCTCGGAGCGCTCTTCCCCCTCGTCACCCGATCGATCGCGAGCGCCGACCGCCCGGCCAGCGCCACCGTGGGCGATGTCTACTTCGTCAACACGCTCGGTTCCGCCGGGGGAGCGTTCTTCGCCGGCTTCGTGCTCATTCCCGGGCTCGGCCTGCGCACGACCCTCGCCGCCATCATGGCCGTCGACATGGCCGCCTGTGCCGCCTTGCTCCTGTGGCAGCGCCAGTGGACGGGTGGCGGCCGTGCCGCGGCGACCGTGCTCGCGGCGGCGGTTGCGGTGCTCGTGCTCGCCTTCCCGCCGTCGTGGAACGTGGACGGCCTGACCCGGGGGGTCTACCGCGCTCACTTCGCCGGCCTCGATAGCGGGATCGAGCTCGAGCCTCTCGAGGGCGTCGACGCGGAACAGGTCCTCTACTACCAGGACGGCATCAACGCGACCGTCTCGGTGCACCGCGAGAGAGGACATACGCTGCTGCGCATCAACGGGAAGGTCGACGCGGGCACGGGGAGCGACATGGGTACGCAGATCCTGCTCGGCCAGGTGCCCATGATGTTCGGGGAGCGCCCCGACCGCGTGCTCGTGATCGGGCTCGCGTCGGGAGTGACCGTGGGCAGCGTGGCCCTGCACGAGCCGAGCGTGATCGACGTGGTCGAGCTCGAGCCGGCGATGACCGAGGCCTGTCGCTTCTTCGACGAAGTCAACTTCCAGTGCCTCGATCGCGCCGGCGTGACCGTGATCGCCGACGACGGTCGCAACTTCCTCTCCTGCACCCGCGAGCAGTACGACGTGATCATCTCCGAGCCGTCCAACCCATGGATCACGGGGGCGGCGAGCCTGTTCACGCGCGAGTTCTTCGAAGCGGCCAGGACGGCGCTCGCTCCCGACGGCCGGCTCGTTCAGTGGGTGCAGCTGTACGAGGCCGATCCCGCCAGCGTTCTCTCGATACTGGCCTCGCTGCGGTCGGTGTTCCCCTACGTCCATGGGTTCCTCCAGCATCAGGTGTCGGCCGACCTCATCCTGCTGGCCGGCGACCGCCCGCTCGGGGCGGAGGATTTCCCGCACTGGGAGCAGCTGCCGGAGTCCGTGCGCGGTGATCTTCGCCGCCTCGACGTGCACTCCACGGCCGACCTCTGGACGCTGCTCCGCATCACGCCGCTCGACATCGACGCCCTGGTTCGCGAGGCGCCCGTCCTGAACTCCGACGACAATATGTACGTGGAGCTTCGCGTGCCCCGGACGATCTACAGCGATTGGCTCGACGTCGAGAATGCACGCATGTTGCTGCGCCCGACCAACGGGGTGTGGCCCCTGCTCGCGAAGAGCGGGCCGCTCGCCCCGGATACGGTCGCCGACCTCGCCGTCTCGTACGCCGGGACGCGCGACGATGCCCGGATCGCTGGGGTGATGCTGGAGCGGCTGGCGCGGGACGCGCCGCAGGCGGCCCGTCGAGCCCAGCTCGAGGTGGGGCTGGTCCTGGCCGAGTACACGTCGCTGGATCAGGCACTCGCCTGGGCCGATGAGGCGCTCGCGCTCGATCCCGACTCGCACGCGCTCCACCGCCTTCGTTCCGACGCGCTCTTCCGCCTGGGCCGCCACGACGAGGCGCTCCGCGCGGTGCAGAGTTCGCTCGAGATCGAGCCCCTCGATTCGCGCTCGCGCGGGCTCCAGATGCGCGTTCTGGCCGCGCTCGGTCGACCGCAAGCGGCCTTGGCGGAGGCGAGCGCGCTGATCGACTCGAGCCACGAGCTCGTCGATCGGGAGCTGTGGTACGAGGCGGGGCGAATCGCTCTTGCCAGCGGTCACCTCGACCGCGCCCTGGAATTCGTCGAGCGTCACGTCGAGCGGTATCCGCACGGGTCGCTGGGATGGACTCTCCTGGGGCGCATCCAGCGCGCGCGCGGTGACGCGGCCGAGGCCGAACGGGCCGTTCAGAACTCCGGTCGCGCCCGCCAGAACAACGTCCGCCTGCTGCACCTCCGCGCGCGCGAGCTCGAGCGACTCTCGGTCGATCAGGCCGTCGCCGCCCTCACCGAAATCGTGCAGGCCCACCCGACGTACACGCCCGCCCGTGAGGATCTCATCCGACTGGACGGGCGGCCCGAGGCCGCTCGGACCGAAACCCCGGCGGCCCGCGCGCGGGACTGACGCCTCACCGTCATGGAGACGTCGTCCACGGCGACGGGAGGGATCGGCATCGGCGCGCGGGCGCCGACGACATGCTCCGGTCGCTCCGCGCCGCGATCACGAGCGCGGGTCTGTACAGCACGCTCTCATCCCGGTTGCTCAGTTCCCGCGTCGCGCCACGCGGATGGAATCGCCCGCACGCACGCGCCCGCCGCGCACGACCTCACACAGCACGCCGCGGCCGCGGCGGCCGATGCGGTTGGCTCGAGCCACGCGCTTGGCGGCGACGAGACCGAAGCGCCTCACGAACTTCAGGCAAGGCCGGTGCGGTAGGTCGCTCACGCGCAGCTCGGCCTCGCCGATGGAGAGCGTCGTGCCGACCGGCAGGTTCTCCTCCGAGAGGTCCAGGTCGACCTGGAAGTTGTCGCCCGAGAGCGGCGTGCGGGACTCGTCGCCCCCGGTCAGCGAGCGCACCACGTGCGTGTTGACCAGCGACACCTCGTTGCGGGCCTCGTCGTGGTCGTCGCGCCCCCAGTGGTCCCCGACCACCCCGCGCCCGGGCTCGAGCTCGACCTCAGCGGGCGTCTCGCGCTTCCCCGGCCCCGTGCGGCGCACACAGCACACGACCGTGCCTGCATCACTCGGAGAGCGCGGCAGCTTCTGGTACCAGCGGTCGAAGCGAAAGGAGAGGTCGAACAACGCCCCCGAGGCTAGCACGCCCGACCTGCTCCAGGCAGGCGGCGCTGCATCGGGTCGCCTCGACGCGGTGGCAGCGCGCCGCGCTCGATCGGAGACCGCTCGGACTACAGGTTCCGAACGGCCTTCTCGAGGACGCGCCAGACCTTGGCATTGAGATCCCGGATCCGGGCTCCATCGACCTCGAGCGTGGACTCGTCGAAGTGCGCCTTCGACAGGTACAAGGCGCGGCTCATCTCGATCTGGACGAAGGGGATGCCCGCCCCTCCCATGTCCTGCGTGATGCGACCACCGCTGAACGGCACGTTGGCCGTTGCCAGGGCCGGAACCTCGATCTCGACGTCTTCGTGCTGCAGTACGTTGGCGAACTCATCGGCCATGAACCGGATCAGCTCCGCACTGCAGGTGATTCGGTTGAACGGTGGAGCGACCTCGCCATCGGCGCCGCCCAGGTTCCCCACGCAGATCAACGGTCGCGGCGTTCCCGCATCGGCCTCGATCGGGGGAGAGACGGCGGCCATGCTGTGGCAGTCGACGCCCATCTTCACGTCAGCCCGCTTCAGCGACTCTGCCATTCGCCGGTGGTAGGGATGATAGTACTTGTCGAGCAGAAGCTGCTTCAGGCCTTCGTCCGGGAGACAGCCCGGTTTGTACACCTCCACGTCGTAGCACGTGTGGGACTTGACGACACCGTCCTTGTTCGCCGGCGCGATATCGTCCGGCGCGCGGTTCAGATCCACGACCGCGCGGTAGTACTCCATCACCAGCTGGCAGCTGACGCGGTCGGAGAAGTCGTAGATCAGGGAGGTGCAGGGATCGCCGTCGTGGAAGGCATCGCGATCCGACAGGTTCCAGATGTGCTGGACTTCCTCGGCCACTCTCCAGCCGCCGTGCGGGATGGAGATGAGAAGCGGTTCACGCATGTCGGCCACCTCGCGTGGTTATTGCTCGACCCTCTCGAAACAGGGCATGATGGTCGCAACCGACCCCGGCTTGAAGGCGGTCAACTTGTCCGTCGAGGCGCGGTTCAGCAGCCCGCCGAGCTCTCCGTCATAGATGTACGGACTCACGTTGTAGATGCAGTTGATGCGGTGCAGCGCGTCGTTCTCCCAGTACTCGACCTCGATCTCGGGCAACTCGATCTTCTCCTGGACGATCCAGTCGCCGCCCAGCGCTCTGTCCACGATCTCCTGCCACCCCTTGTCGTCCGCGTCTTCACCGAGGAAGACGGCCGAGCTGGAGTAGGCGTTCGCGTGCTTGATGACCAGTGACTCACGATTCTCGAGCAGATACGGACGGGCCTCCACCTCGCGACCATCGGCGAGCACGAGCCGCTGCTTGATCTTCTTCGTCCACGGTATGACCGCGCGCACCGTGGTCAGATCCTGCTTCAATTCGGCGGGGAAGACGTCTTCGTAGGCTTCGTCCCTGAACAGGACCATGATGTTCTTCGAGTCCACGCGCTTGGTGCAGAACGGATTCACGACGGCGACTCGGGCCTGGTCCCAGTCCCATGCCAGCTGCCACTTCTTCTCCGAGACGATCGGCAACTCGTCGGAAGTGAAGCGCCTGTAGATCAGGTCGATACGCTCGCCGGAGGGGTCGTAGGCGCGCCCATCCTTGATGCTGATCTCGGTCGGATCGACCACGGAACAGTTGTGTCCCCGCTGCTTGACGTAGTCGATCAGGATCTCGTACTCGCCCAGGATGCGGTCGATCTCCGACTGCCGCTGAGCCAGGCAGATGTTGAGCCGGCTCTTGACCTGCATGCCCTTGTGCTCGGCCTGGATCCGGTAGTAGGTCATCAAGGTGTCGAAGACGATCTCCATCCTCGCCACGCTCTTCAGCCCCTCGGGCTCGAATATCTTCAAGTACTCCTGCTCCAGGAAGTAGCTCTCCTCGTTTCCGCCGGGGATCTCGGTGTTCGACTCGACCATACGCAG
>JAAELL010000014.1 GCA_024226735.1 bacterium
CACGACCTGCGTTTCTCCGAGTGGCGCTGGCAGCCGAGGTCGGTCGGTGGCAGCGGCTCGGGTTGGCACGCGTTGCTCGACGGACTCGGGGTCACGCGGCTGACGTTCCTCGAACGTCTCGCCGATCGCAACCTCGATCCGGCGTGCGTCGAGATCTCCTACGGTCTCGAACGGCTGGTGATGACCCTCCAGGGCGCCGCCAGTGCCTTTCAGCTCGGATGGTCGGAGCAGGGAGCCGACTACGGGCGTCTGCGACTGCGGGAGGAAGAGGAGCTGTCCCGCTACGCGTTCGAAGTCGCGGATCCCGGTGAGCTCCTGCGCCGGCTCGAGGTGCTGGAGCTCGAGGCCGAGCGTAGTCTCAAAGAGGGGCTGGGGCGGTCCGCCTATGAGCTGTCGGTCCGCTGCCTGGAGCCGATCGACCTGCTCGAAGCGCGCGGCGTGCTGTCGGCCCGCGAGCGCACGGGCTGGCTCGAGCGGGTGCGCGGGCGGGTGGTCGCGGCCGCCGAGGTCGCGGCCGCCGGGGTCGCCCGCGACCCGGCCGCCCGCGACCCGG
>JAAELL010000015.1 GCA_024226735.1 bacterium
GCGGGGCCGAAGAGGTGATCCCCTCTTCGACCCCGCCCTTTGGTCAGGCCTCGCCCGGTCTCAACGGCGTCAGCCGTTGAACCCAGGGATACATCCGTGCCGCGAAGCGGCACTAGCGGGGCTCGTCCCCGCTAATGATGATGCCCGCCGCCAGCCGGCTCGGGCTCCTTCTTATCGGGCAGCTCGGAGACGAGGGCGTCGGTCGTGAGGAGCAGGCTCGCCACGGACGCGGCGTTCTGCAGCCCGCAGCGAACGACCTTCGTCGGGTCGATGACGCCGGTCTTCACCAGGTCCTCGTACTTGGCCGTCGCGGCGTTGTAGCCCCACGTGACCGCCTCGCCGCCCTTCAGGACGTTCTGCACGACGACGGCGCCGTCGAGGCCGGCATTGATCGCGATCTGACGCAGGGGAGCTTCGAGGGCGCGGCGCACGATCATTGCACCGACGCGCTCGTCCCCGTCCAGCTTCATCTTCTCGACCGGCATGATGCAGGAGAGCAGTGCGACGCCGCCACCGGGCACGATGCCCTCTTCGACGGCTGCGCGGGTCGCGTGCAGTGCATCCTCGACGCGCGCCTTCTTCTCCTTCATCTCGGCTTCGGTCGCCGCTCCGACTTCGATCTGGGCGACGCCGCCCGACAGCTTGGCGAGGCGCTCTTCGAGCTTCTCGCGGTCGTAGTCGGACTTGGTCGACTCGATCTCGGAGCGGATCTGGGCGATGCGGCCCTTGATCGCGTTCCTGTTGCCCGCGCCCTCGACGATGGTCGTCGCATCCTTGGCGACGACGACCTTGCGGGCCGTGCCGAGCTCCTTGAGCGTGACGTTCTCGAGCGAGTCGCCGGTGGCCTCCATGACCGCCGTGGCTCCCGTGAGCGTCGCGATATCTTCGAGCATCGCCTTGCGCCGATCGCCGAAGCCCGGCGCCTTGATGGCGACGCACGGGAAGGCGCCCCGCAGGCGGTTGACGACGAGCGTCGTCAGCGCTTCACCCTCGATGTCCTCCGCGAGGATCACGAGCGGCTTGCCCGACTGCGCGACCTGCTCGAGCAGCGGGATCATGTCCTTGATCGACGTGACCTTCTTCTCGTGCACGAGGATGTAGGGGTTCTCGAACACGCACTCCATCGTTGCCGGATCGGTGATGAAGTGGGGCGAGAGGAAGCCCTTGTCGAACTGCATGCCCTCGACCCATTCGACGTGGGTGTCGAGCGTGCTGCCCTCTTCGACGGTGACGACACCATCCTTGCCGACGCGCTCCATCGCCTCGGCGATGCGCGCACCGATCTCCGGGTCGTTGTTGGACGCGATCGCGCCGACTTGCGCGATGTCCTTGCTGCCCTTGATCGGCGTCGACAGCTTCTGCAGCTGCGCGACCGATGCGTTGACGGCGGCATCGATGCCGCGCTTGAGCGAGACGGGGCTCGCGCCGGCCGTCACGTTCTTGAGGCCTTCCTCGAAGATCGCCTCGGCGAGCACGGTCGCGGTCGTCGTACCGTCGCCGGCGGCGTCGTTGGTCTGTGCCGCGACCTGCTTGACGAGTTGGGCGCCCATGTTCTCGTAGGCGTCCTCGAGCTCGATCTCCTTGGTGACCGTGACGCCGTCCTTGGTGACGGTCGGGCTACCGAAGGACTTCTCGATGATGACGTTGCGTCCGCGCGGACCGAGCGTGACCTTGACGGCGCGCGCGAGCTTCTGGACACCGTTGCGGATGTGCTCGCGCGCACTGGCGTCGTAGCTGATTTGTTTTGCTGCCATGGGATGGTTTTCCTTCGTCGAGTCGTGTCGGGCGGCTCAGCCGATGATTGCGAGGAGGTCGTCCTCGCGCATGATGACGTAGTCTTCGCCCAGGTACTTGACGTCGGTACCGGCGTACGAGGTGAAGAGGACGCGGTCGCCCACGTTGACGGTGAAGGGAGCCTTCTCGCCGTTCTCGAGGGTCTTGCCGTCGCCGACGGAGATGATGATGCCTTCCTTCGGCTTCTCCTTGGCGCTCTCGGGCAGCAGGATGCCGCCGGCGGTCTTATCTTCGGCCTCCACGCGCTGCAGGAGGATGCGGTCGGCCAGGGGGCGAATGGCGACTTTCTTGGACTTCGTCTTGGTGGCCATGTTCTTCGGTTCTGTGGAGGGGTCTGTTGGGGAACGGAACGTCTCCCGCCGCGGCGGGCGGGGTTGGATCAAGGGGCGGGTCAGTGGGTCAAGCGGGCTTGCCCCAGCGGTCTTCGAGCACGCGCAACACTTCCGAGCGCAGCACGTTCGGCCGCACCGGCTTGCGCAGGAACGCGCTGCTGCCGCGGCGCAGCGCGACCTTTTCGATCGCGTCGGTCGCGTCGCCGGACCAGAGGATGCACGGCACGTCGAGCGTCTCGTCGTGCAGCGCGCGCAGCACCTCGAGTCCACCCTCGCGCAACCCCCGGGACGTCGACCCGGCCAGGTGCGGCGCGGGCATGTGGACGTCGAGGAGCGCGATGTGCACCGAGTGACTGCGAATGATCTGCAGGGCCTCGTCGCCCGTCGCGGCCTGCACGACCTCGAGCCCCATCAGGGCCAGCAGATCGGCGGCACCGAGGCGGACCTCGGAATCGTCGTCGGCGATGAGAATGCGGCGGTCGATGGACATGCGGGGGTCCCGGGGTCGAGGTGACCCGTCGGGACCCGCAGAAGGAGCAAACCCCGTGCCGCACCACCGTGCCGGCGGCCGTGGGCGGTGCGCGCTCGTAAGTCGTTTTTGAGAAGTTGCTTGCGGAGGCACCCCTGCGGCGTCCATCCCGGTCGCCGGCTGCCAGTGTGGCAGGCGGGCGTCGGGCGGGGCACGGGAACTGTCAGACTGACAGGCAGCGGCTTGCGGGGCATTGGCTTGATTGCAGGCCCCGCCGCCGCTGGAGTCGAGGGCCAATGGACCCTACCCAGCTCGATGCTCTGATCGCCGACCGACCGGTCTTCGACGCCCACGTCGATTCCCTCCAGCGCTCCCTCGACCTGGGTCACGACCTCGGGGTCGAGGGGCCCGGCCACCTCGACCTCGTCCGCGGGGCCCGCGGGGGGCTCGGGGCGGTCGTCCTCGTCGCTTGGGTCGAGCCGGTCTTTCTCGCGCCCGAGCGCGGGGGCGCCCGCGCGCGCACCTACGCGCTCTTGGGAGAGTTCGAGCAACTCCTCGCCCGTCATCCGGATGCCGTGCGCTGGGCGGGGAACGGCGCGGATCTCGACGCGGCCCGCGAAGCGGGGTGCATCGCGGGCATCGCCGGGATCGAAGGTGGCCATTCGATCGAGGAGAGCCTCGAGCACCTCGAGCAGTTCTTCGCGCACGGGGTGCGCGTCATGACCCTGGTTTGGAACAACCACCTGTCGTGGATCCGCTCGTGCCAGGACGGAGCGGGGCCCGACGTGCCGCTCGGCTTGTCCCCGTTCGGCCGCGAGGTCGTCGGGACGATGAACCGCCTCGGGATGCTCGTCGACCTCTCCCACGCGAGCGAGCGAGCGTTCTACGACGCGCTCGAGGTCTCGTCCGCGCCGATGATCGCGAGCCACTCGGGTTGCAGCCGCCTCCACGACCATCCGCGCAACCTCGACGACGATCAGCTGCGCGCCCTGGGCGAGACGGGCGGTGTCGTCGGCATGGTCTTCTGCACGCCTTTTCTCGACGCGGAAGCCCGCGCCGAGGAGAACCGGCTCCGCGAATCGGCGGAGTTCCGAGCCTTGCCCGGGAACGGTACGACGGAGCGCTGGCTCGCCCAGGCCGAGTTCCTGCAGCGCGAGGCGCGGCCGCTGCCGCTCGGGCGCCTGCTCGACCACGCCTGCCACGCGATCGAGATGTGTGGCATCGAGCACGTCGGAGTCGGCTCGGACTACGACGGCATCCAGCGCTGTCCCCAGGGGCTCGAGGACGCGTCGTGCTACCCGCGCCTCGCAGCGGGCCTCCTGGGCCGCGGGTACGCCCTCGAGGACGTGCGCAAGGTGCTGGGCGGCAACATGGAGCGCGTCTTCCGCGCTGCGACTGGCCCCGGCACGCGGGCGGCGAGCGCGGAGCGCGTCGCCCTCTAGCAGCCCGTTGAAAAAGTCATTCGGCGCCATGACGACATCCTCCACGCCCGGTCGGCACCTGAAAGCGTCCCCGAATCCACGAATTCGCCTACGTTTCCAGGCGCCAACCGGACGCGGATGCTGTCGCCCTGGCATCCGAAGCACTTCTTCAACGGGCTGCTAGCGGCAAGACTTTCCAAGGTCTTGAAACTTTGCGGCCGCGCCGCGTCGGTTCCATGTGCAAGCACGTGGTGCGGGCGGCGTTCGGCGCGAAGTTTTCACCGACCGGGCGTGTCGTGACGCCGTCCGCACCTCTTTCTTGTTCAGTCCTGGATCCAGTGCGCGGCTGACTGCCTCCGGCGGTCGACCGACAGGCGCAGGACGTCGGGGCGTGCGTAGTGGCCCGAGGGATCGAAGTTCTGGCGTTCCTCGAGAACGCACCGGTGGTCGAGATCGGCGAGGATCAGCTCCTCGCGTCCGACGACCGGTTCGACGACCCAGGTGCCATCGGGGGCCGCGATCGCCGAGCCGCCGTCGTGCAGGAGCTCGCCAGATTGCACGAACGCTGCGCGCCGCGGGAACCCGGCCGGCACGTCCTCCTCGCGCAAGAGCGCCGATGCGGACAGCACGAACGAGCGCGACTCGACCGCGACGAAACGCGTGATGTCGCGCGTGTTGCGCTCCGCGCCCGGCCACAGCATGACGTGCAGGTCCTCGCCGGCCGCGTAGAGCGCCGCGCGCGCGAGCGGCATCCAGTTCTCCCAGCAGTTCAGCGCGCCGACCGTGAACGGCCCGACCGGGTGCGTCACCAAGCCGGCGCCGTCCCCGTGGCTCCAGGCCAGCCGCTCTTCGTAGGTCGGCATCAGCTTGCGGTGCACGCTGCCGATCTCGCCGTCCGCGCCGACGAAGACGCGCGTGCAGAACACCGAATGGCCGCCACGGTCGGCCGGGCGCTCGACGATTCCCACGATCACTGCGATCCCTCCGGCGCGCGCGGCCGCGCACACCTCGAGCAGATCGCCGCGCTCGACCGAGACGGCCTGTTCGAGGTAGAGCGCGTGCAGCTCCTTCTGGTCGCTCGCGTCGAAGCGCGCACCGTCGGTGCGCGCGAGCCACGCGGGGTAGCCGGGTAGGAGCGTCTCGCCGAAGGCGACGAGCGCGGCGCCCGCGGCGGCTGCTTCTTCGATACGAGCCACGACCTTCGCGGTCGTCGCGCCGCGGTCGAGGAACACGGGAGCGATCTGTGCGATGGCGACGTGCATCGCGGCACGATAGCACGAGCGTAGTGCGCATGAGACAGGACTAAGAGAGACGCTTCGCGCGGCGCGAGCGCCCGTCGCGAAACCGCTGCTCTGCCCCTCACCGCAGGCTGTGCGCACCGCGCGAAGAGCATCGAATGAGAGCAGCGTTAGAGTGCGAAACCGCTGTGCATTTCGTGATCGCGCGTCGAACGTGCAAGTAGACTTTTCACGGCGCCCATGCGGCTCGATCGCGGCTCTTCCGAACCGGTCGAAGTCCGATCCCTGTTCCGAAAGAGCTTCATGTATACGGTTCTGATCTCGTTCGTCGTCGCCCTCGGTGGATTCCTCCTCGGCTTCGACAGCGCCGTTATCTCGGGAGTGGTGGAGCCGCTGCGTGGAGCCTTCGAGCTCGACGACCTGCTGCTTGGCTGGTCGGTCAGCTGCCTGATCCTCGGCGCGATGATCGGCAACGCCTGCGCGGGGCCGCTCGCGGATCGCTTTGGACGCAAGCCTGTCCTGCTCGTCACGGCGCTGCTCTTCACGGCGTCCGCGATCACCAGCGCGATGGCCCAGGACTTTTGGTTCTTCGTCGCCGCGCGCGTGCTCGGCGGGCTCGGTGTGGGCGGCGCGATCCTGATCGCTCCGGTCTACATCGCCGAGATCGCTCCGCCCGAGAAGCGCGGGCGGCTCGTTTCGTTCAACCAGCTCAACATCGTCCTGGGCATCTCGGCTGCGTTCTTCTCCAACTACTTCCTCAACGAGCGAGGGATGAGCTGGCGCTGGATGCTAGGCGTCGAAGCCGTTCCGGCGATCGCCTACTTTCTGCTTCTCATGGCCGTGCCGCGCAGTCCGCGCTGGCTTGCGAGCCGCGGGCGTGACGCGGAGGCGCTCGCCGTCCTCGAGCGCGTCGGGGGTCGTGCGTTCGCCGACAGCTCCCTGCAGGAGATTCGCGCCCACATCGCGGACAAGAAGGGCCCCGAGAAGAAGGTGCGTTTCGGCGCGCTGTTCGAGAGTCGCATGCGCCTGATCATGACGATCGCGCTCGGACTCGCTTTCTTCCAGCAGATCACGGGCATCAACGCGATCTTCTACTACTCGCCGACGATCTTCGGGAAGGCCGGCGCGGCCGCCGATTCGGCCCTCCGCCAGGCGATCTTGATCGGTCTCGTCAACGTCGGATTCACGCTGCTCGCGATGTACCTGATCGATCGGCTCGGGCGCAAGCCGCTGCTGTTGATCGGCTCGGGCGTCATGGCCGCCGCGTTGTTCACGAACGCGTGGGCGTTCTCGACGGCCGAGTACACGCTGGACGATGCTGTCTTGACGAGCTTGGAGAAGCGGCTGCCCGCGGACCTCGCCCAGGGCCTGACGCCGGTGGCCGGCAAGACCTGGACGGATCAAGGGGAGCTCGTGCTCGCGCTCGAGGAGAGCGTTCGCGCCCTCGGATCGGAGTCCGCGACCGCCGCGCTCGCCAAGGAGGTCGAGGGCATCGCGAAGGAGGCGCTCGTCATCGACGGCCGCCTCGTGCTCATGGCGATCATGGCCTACATCGCCGCATTCGCGATCTCGCTCGGACCGGTGATGTGGGCGATGTTCTCGGAGATCTTCCCGCAGGCCCTGCGCGGCGTCGCGATCTCGGCTGCGGGCCTGTTTTACTCGCTGGTCAGCTTCACCGTGACGTTCGTGTTCCCGTGGGAGCTGGCCAACCTGGGGCCGGCGGTCACGTTCTTCGTCTACGGCGTGTTCGCGGCGCTCGCGTTCCTCTTCACGCTAATCCTGATCCCGGAGACGAAGGGGCGCTCGCTCGAAGACTTGGAATCCATGCTCCTGAAGGCCGGTTGAGACCGCCAATCCAGTGATGACGCATCGAATGAGATCTGGTTCCATCGCTCTCACTTGTGCACTCCTTGCCGGTTTGTCGGCGGGTGCGTGTACCTCCTCGACCACGGTCGCGAGCGAGCGGGCTTCGGTCGCGATCCTTTCCTCCGGTGGTCTCACGGCGCGCGAGGCGCTGGGCGTGCTCGCGGCGCTGCGCACGAGCGAGCTCTACCGTGCGGACCAGAACAGCTACCTGCTCTACCCCGACCGCCGCCTCCCCGCGCTCGCGGACAAGGGGCGCATTTCTCCCGCCGCGGTCGAACGCTCGACGCTCCTGCGCACCATGACCGCCGCGGGCGCCGAGGAGATCGTCCGCCGGGACGTGGATGGCGTCGTGCGTTTCCGCGCCGAGCTGCGCAACGGTCGGCTCTTGGGCGAGGCGCTCGAGCTCCTCGCGTCCGGCCCGCACGCCGAACTCGTGGCCGCCGAGCGCGAGTCCGTGCTCGCCCTCTACGAGTCCGTGTTCGACCACCGCTCGTTCACCGGCCGCTCGGGAACGTTCTTCGGGTACGAGGGCCTCGGCTGCACCTATTGGCATCAGGTCTCCAAGCTCGCGCTCGCCGTGCAGGAGGTCTTCCAGGACGCCGTGCGCGGCGGCGAGCCGAGCGAGCTCTTGTCCGAGCTCGAAGAGCGCTACTTCGAGATCCGCGCCGGGCTCGGAACGGACAAGTCCCCCGCGGACTACGGTGCCTTCCCGACCGACCCCTACTCCCACACCCCCGCGCACCGCGGCGTGCAGCAGCCGGGGCTGACCGGGCAGGTGAAGGAGGACTTCCTCGCGCGCATGGGCGAGCTCGGCGTGTGGGTCGAGGGGGGGCGGGCCGGCTTTCGCCCGCTGCTCTTGCGTGAGAACGAGCGACGCACGGAGCCGGGCACGTTCGAGTACCTCGATGTCGACGGAGAGGCGCACAGCCTCGAGGTCCCGGCCGGGGGCGTCGCGTTCACCTATTGCCAGGTTCCGGTGGTTCTGCACGCCGCCTCGGGTGAGAGCTTGCGGTGGACGCGCGCCGACGGGGAGATCGTGGAGATCGTGGGCAGCGAGCTCGACGCGGGCGTGAGCTCCGAGGTGTTCCGGCGGACGGGCCTCGTGCGGAGGATCGACGTGTTGTCGAGCGTCGGACCCGTTCTCGGTTCTTCGGCGTAGGGCCGTGAGGCTCGACGCGGCGATCGTGCCGCGCGTCTCGCGATAGCGCAGCCGCGACGCCCCAGGCCGCGCTGATCGGGCGCCGAACGGAATCTAACTTTCCTGTTCGTTTCCGCGGGAGGCCTCGATCCACCAACCGTGAGGCGAGGTGAGCCTCCACCGAATAAGCCCCCTACGGACATCCCGCAAATGAAGAAACTTCTGCCCTTGTCTCTCGTTCTCCTTGCCTCCGGCGGTCTCTGGATGACGGGCTACGGCTCGCGCTTGATAAACGAGTTCGAGCTCGCGTCGACCGAGTCGCGCATCCGCTCGAACCTGGAAAACCTCAAGGAGAGCCAGGCCGACGTCGCCACGAAGGTCCACACCCTGCGTGCACGCGCCGAGGCCGGGAAGTCGAACTTGGCCCGCCAACAGGCCGAGCGCGACGAACTCGATCAGGCCTGCCACCGACTGGCGGCCAAGATCAACGCGATCGATCCGGTCATCGTGCCGGTCGAGGCCAGCTTCAAGGCCATGCCCGTGTCGAACCCGGCACCCTTGCCCGTGGCCAAGATTGGCTGGGGCCCGCACGAGATCTCCCGCGCTGACGGGATCAGCTTCCTCACCCAGTGGGGCAAGGACGTCCGCGACCTCGACACTCAGCTCGAGGCCGGCGCCAAGATGATCGAAGAGTACGAGCACGCCGCTAGCGTGCTCGAACAGGAGAAGAGCGTCTACAAGGAGAGCATCGTGGCGCTCGAGCAGAAGCTGAACGAGCTTCTGACCCACCGCGAGGTGCTCAAAGTGCAAGACGAGATCTCGGCGATCCTCGCCGGCATCGAAGGTCGCGATGTGAAGAGTGAAACGGGAGCGCTTCTCGAAGAGCTTCGCACCGAGAACGACAACCTCGAGGGCTCCATCAAGGCCCGTTCGATGGCTTTCCGCCAAGACGGACGCCTCGTGCGCCCGACCGACGACCTGCGTGACGACAGCACGAACGCCGTGCTCGTCTCCTACGGCGTCACCGTCGCGGACTGATCCCGTCCTTGTGGGGGCCGGCGAGGCGATCGCCGGCCCCCTTTTCTTTCCTCTTCCCCCAACACGACGCCCTGGAGCCCATCGCCATGATCCGAACGCTCGTCCTGTCCCTCGCCTCAATCGCCGGGCTCGGGTTCGTCGTCATCCGCGTCGGCGGCGCGTCGACGTTCCTCCGCCAGCTCGCCGCCGGAGGGATCACATCGAACACGTCGAACACCCCGAACACCCCGAACACCCCGAACACCCCGAGCGCGCCGCTCGCTCTGCCTCTCACGGAGCGCTTCTTCCTGCCCGCGGCGCCCCTCGCGCCCTTCGGAAACGAGGAGCTGGACGCGCCCGGAGGCGGCGAGCGGCTGCGCGTGCTCGCTCCCTACCGGATCGAGTCGACCGCCCACGATGGCGACGCCTTCCTAGTCTGCGACGGTGCGACGCGCCTCGGGTGGGTCCGCGCGCGGGACGGGCACGTTTGGTCGACCGGTCGCGGTCTCGACCTGCGGGCGACGGTCTCCGCAGCGGTCCCGCTCCACGCCGAGATCCCCGCCGGCATGGGCGCGGCCGAGCCGATCGCGTGGCTCGAATCGTCGACGACCGCCACCGAGTTCGGGGGCCGTGCCCTGTGGCCGGTGCTCGAATCTCGCGACGTGGCATTCGACGGCCGGCGCCTGCGCGCGCACCTCGTCGCTCTACTGGGCTACTCGCGGCACGAGCCCGAGGTCCACCCAGAGCTCGTCGATTCGGCGCGCGAGGTCATCGACATGGCCTACCGGCTCGACCTCTGCTTCGTCTCGGACACGAGCCAGTCGATGCGCGACAACCACCTCGCACTGGTCGAAGCGATCGCCCAGATCGTTCGATCCCTGCGCGGAGCGACGACGCGCATCGACCTCTCGGTCGGCTGGGCCGCATACCAGGACGATCTCGGCGGGCGTGAGGACTACGTCGCGCGGTACTTCGGGACGTTCCGCATTTCGGACGAGGTTGACCAGACGCGGGAGCTCGAGGCCGCGATCGCGAATACGCCGATCCTCACCGCGTCGTCCGACGACCACGCCGAGTGCGTCTACCGCGGCATTCAGGTGGCGGTCGACAGCTTCCCTTGGCGCCCCGGCGCCGTGCGGGCGCTCGTCGTCTGCGGCGACGCGGAAAACCACGTCAAGGCGTCGCCCAAGAACATCGGCAGCCTCGGCATCGCGGACGTCGCCCACGTCCTGGAGCGCGAGCGCGTGCGGCCGTTCGTGTTGCACAGCGACGATCGCCACGGCCAGCGACTCGGCAGCCAGATTCGTCAGGTGGCCCGCCGCCTGCGGTTCGACGACGCTACGGCGTTCGCCTTCGAGGACACGCCCGGCTTCGTCTCCTGTGTCGCAACGTTGGCGCGCACCGTCGGCGCGTCGGTCGGCGCCGACGGCGCTTTCGTCGAGAGCGTCCTCGAGCCCCTGACGCGCGGCGAGCGCGTCGCCAAGGGCGACTTCGACCCCGGTCAGCTCGAGCGCGTCGTGCGCTTCCTGCGTGACCGCGAGCCGACGACGCCGCTGAAGGCCGTCCTCGCCGTTCTGGAGGAGGGCGCAGAGGTCGTGGCCGAGGTCGACGTAGCGGTCGCCACGGGCTGGGTGATCGAGGATCCCGTCGCCGCCGAAGTCGCGACGTACGAGCTGATCGAACGCGGCAAGATCGAGTCGCTGCTCGGTTGGCTGGAGGAGCTCGACGTCGCTCTGACCCCCGACGCGCCGGCGCCGGACGCGAGCTCGCGCTTGGGTTCGTGGCTGGCGGGCGACGCCACCCCGCTCGGCCGCCACCTGAGGCAGCAGGGCGTCCCTCTCCGCACCGACGTGTTCGAGGTCGTACCCGAGGCTTTCCTCGCCCGCTCGCCGGCCGATCGGGCCGTGCTGTCCGCCCTGGTCGGGAGCTACCTCGGCTACCTCCGCACCCTCGCGGACGACGCTCCGGCGTGGTGGTGGCTCGACGCGCGCGAGGTGATTTGGGCACCGACCAGCCAGTTGCCCTGAAAAACCGCCAAGAAACCAATAGCCAAAGCCGCTCCCTCCGCCTTTAGGAGACACCTACCATGATCCGCGCTCTTCCCCTCTATCTGTTGACGGCGCTCGCCCCCGCAGCGCCCTCCGAGGACCCGACGGCTCGGCTCGAAAACGTCCGCCTCTGGCAAGACGACTGGGGCGACGACGGCCGCTGGTACCTCGAGGTCGTTGGCGACGTCGAGACCGAAGGACTCGCGGATCAGCCGCTGACCCTCGCGGTTCGGATCGTCGACGAAAAGGGCCTCGAGGTCGGCGAGCCCCGCGCCGTCGAGCTCGTGCCCCGGCCGCACGCGCAAGCATTCGAGCGCGTGTCGCTGCGGATCGCGTACGACGACCTCGGCCTCGCGGCGGGGCGGCACGCGCTCTTCGCTGTGCCCGGCCTGTACCGCCGCGGCGCGCGAACGCCCCTCGCGCTCGCCGCGCCCCTGGCCTTCACTCACGTCGTGCGGCTCAACGCCCGTGCGAGCATCGAGGACGTTTCGATCAATCACCTCGTGCGGCGCTATGGCGAGCTCGGGATGGCCATCGAGGTCCGGCACGAGCTGACGGGCCTCGCCGATCGGCCGCTCGAGTTGGGGGCCTACTTCTTTGCCTCGGGCGGCGCGCCCCTCGTCGATCGCAACGGGCGCTACCGTACGCACTCCGGCCAGGTGTCGACCGGGCGCACGATCGAGGTGCGCCGCGACGATCTGGTGACGACGACCGAGCTCTTCCTTCCCTATGCGGAGCTCGAGGAGTCCCACGATCGTCCGATCGGAGTCGCGGTGGCGCTCTTCGACCTCGCGCAAACCGACAGCCGGCTTGCGCAATCCGAACCATCGTTCTTCCGCGTCCCGGGTGTCCAAGGTCCGGGCTCCGTCGACGTTGGGCGCGTGTGGTTCGAGCACAATGTCGTCGAAATGGGCAAGACCGGCCTGCGCGTGCACGCCGAGCTGGAGCTCGTCAACCTCGAGGATCTTCGGTGCACCGCTCGCGTGCGCTTCGGGTACCGTGGTGGCTCGCCCTTGCGCGACGTCGACGGGGAGTGCGCCGTCGACGGCCAAGTGGCGTTGGAGACGACCCTTACCCCGACTGCCCGTACCGCCCGCCGTGATTTGGTGTTCTTCCTGCCCTACGAGCAACTGCACGTGCGCGAGGTGCGTGCGGTCCTCGTGGCGGAGCTCACCGTCGTCGCGCCGGGAGTGGCTCCGTCGGACAGCGAGCCGGCGAACGTGTTCTTCGAGTATTCCCGCTAGGTGTCCGGTTTCATCGTCTTCGTCCGCTGAAATGAGAATCGACTCCATGAAAGCCATCTTCCTGAGCCTCTCGTTCCTCGCCGCTTCCAATGTCGCTCCGGCACAGGGTCTCGGCGACTTGGGGAAGGACCTCTTTGGCAAGGCCAAGAACGCCGTCACCACGAGTGTCAAGAAAGAGGTGAAGGGGACACTGGACGACACCTGGTCCAAGAAGATCGCCGTCGGCGACTTCAAGGGTGCTCTCAAGGAGCTGAAGAAGAGCGACCCCAAGGGCCACGACAAGATCTGGATCTTGCTCGAGCGAGGCAAGGTGATGCAGGACAAGGGAAGCCTCCCGGGCAGCACCGAGCGCCTGATCCAAGCCGACGACGCCATCCTCGAGTGGGAACGGAAGGCGATCGTGAGCATGAGTGGCATCGCCGGTGGTGTCAAAGCTGCCTTGACCGATGAGCGCGGCACCGATTTCTGGGGCCGGGGCCACGACCTCGTCTTGCTCAACACGGCGATCGCGATCAACTACGCGCTGATGGGCGACAAGGAGCTCGCCGCCGTCTACGCGCGGCGTCAGCTCAACCGCCAGCTCGAAAACGAAAAGGACAACGAGCGGCGCATCCGCCAGCGGCTTGCGAATCGCGAGAAGCTGGAGAGCCGTCGTTCGGCGTCGGACAAGGACAAGGAGAAGGGCAAGGCGCAAGGGAACGTCGAGGGTGGCGGCAAGAAGCCGCACGACTTGGACGCTCTCGGCAAACTCAATAGCGGTAAGCACGAGGACTTTCTGAAGCACTCCGAGGAGCTCAACACTTGGACCAACCCGGATTACGAGGACTTCGGCATCCCGTACTCCTACTACGTCGGTGCGATCCTTCTCGGCGCGTACGACTCGGTCGGCGAGATGCGCGATATGGCCAAGGGCGCGGCTGGAATCCTGCCTGACAACACGTTTGTTCAAGACCTTGCGCGTGCGGACGGGCTCGGCAAGAAGGTGTACGTCCTGTTCGAGAACGGACAGGCCCCACGCTTCTCCGGCGAGAGCGTCAGTTTTCCGGTCAGCGAGAAGATCGGCTTCGTGAAGATCCCTTACCCGCGCTTCAAGCCGGTGACGGACGGCCGAGCTGCTGGATTCCTGGTCCAGGCAGGCGAGACGAAAGTGAAAGCGCAGATCGCCGATCGGGTCGACAGCATCGTCGCGACCGAGTTCAAGAGCCGCATCGATGGGATTTGGGTGCGCTCGGTGCTCGCCGCTGCGACGAAAGCCGTCGCGAACAAGCAAGCGAATGACGAGATCGGGACCATCGGGACGGTCATCGGTCAAGTCCCCATGCTCACCACGGAAGCCGACACCCGTACGTGGCGTGCGTTGCCGGGTGAGCACTGGATCGCTCACGTGGACGCTCCGGCGGACGGCGAGCTGACCCTGAGCACGCTGAACAAGAAGGGCAAAGCCAGGGCGACGATCACGGTCACCGTGCCGACCGATGGTCCGAGCCTGGTCTACGTTCGCAGCTCCGCCGTCAAGTACATCAAGGCGCGCGCGCAAAGCCTGAAATAGACGCCTGAAATCAACAGACGAGGTCCCCGACATGAACTCGCGAATCTGGATGGCCGTCGCCATCCTCCTTTCCGGCTGCGCGAACCACCGCATCGAAG
Organism: bacterium; assembly: GCA_024226735.1. Lineage (GTDB taxonomy): Bacteria > Planctomycetota > UBA1135 > UBA1135 > JAAELL01. The sequence continues at coordinate 14,215 of JAAELL010000015.1, forward strand.
AGCCGCTCGACGTCACGCGAGACAAGGTCGTCTTCGCCGACGGACTCGAACGAAGCTTGAAGGCCGAGAGTCCGGTCCTGGCGGAGCGTAGTGGGATCGCGATCGCCCAGGTCGACCTCGTCAGCCGCACCAACCGCCGGCAAACGATCTTGTACGCCTTCGATTGGTTCGACCCGGACGGCCTCACGCTCGGCCGCGACCTCTACGACTGGCGCAAGTTGACGCTCGCTGGTGGTGAAGTTCGCGCCGTTTCCGCAGCCGCCCCCAGTCCCAAAGCCACCGACTTCCGTCTACGCGTTCGGCGGCCGTGAGCCTTACGGCGGTCGCCTCTCACTCCACCCACACAATGAAGAATCTTTGGACCTTGCTTGTTTGCGCGCTCTTTTTGCCGGCCTGTGGAAGCACGGGCACGACGGACCTAGGGCCGGAAGACTGGACCGACTTCGCAGCGGAGATGGTCACGTCGATGACCGAGACCGGTGTCCTGGAACGCTATCGAGAATCGGGACAGCCCGTCGTGATCGCGATCGGTGACTTCCGCAACGACTCGACGAACCCGAAGGCCTCGCGTGAGAAGGACTTCATGTACAACGAGATCCGCGAGGCAATCGTCAACTCCGGTCGCGCCCAGGTGAACATGGACATCGCTGGAACGGGGGGCCACGTCGACCGGCTGCTGCAAGAGATCCACCACCTCGTGGACGATCCACGCTACGACCCGAACAGCCGCGAGTTCGGCGGAGCACCGATCCCCAGACTCGTCCTGCACGGCCAGTTCATCAGCAGCGAACGCAAGAGCGGCCGCAGCACCCAAGTGCTGTACGCCGCTTCGGCGCGGCTGATCGAAGTCCAGAACGCGACCACCGTCTGGGAGGAGCAAGTCATCCTCCCCACCACCTTCACCCGCGGGATTCTCGGCGGCTGAGAAGTTTTTCGGCCAATTCGGTTCGCAGAGCTCCGGGGCGTCCCTCCACCGATCGGGTGAGTGACGCCCCGCCCCCTATCAGAGGCTCCTATCCCATGATTTCATCGCTACTTATCGCTGCGGCCACCCTCTGGGCGCCCCCGGGCCTGCCCCAGGGCTCCGAGCCCCTGCCCGGCACGACGATCCAGCCGGACCTTCGCATCGAGTTCACCGACAAGGTGAAGGTCGAGCTGGACCCGGGCCTGGGCGTCCCCGTCGTCGAAGCCGCCACGACGCGCGACGCGATCCACCGCGCGATCGAGCTGCTTCCGGTCGAGGGCGCCGGCGCTCAGTTCATGCGCTTCCCCTCCGGCTACGGCATCGTCGCGGGGGGCGTCGCGCACTACGACGCGAGCGCAGGCGACAGTGACTTCGCCCTGCTCAAGCAGCGCCGGGCGTGGAACCGCGCTCACCTCGACGCGCGCCGCGTGATGCTCGAGTCGCTCATGGGCATGAGCGTCGAGGCCAAGACCGAGCTCAAGGAACAGCTCGCGACGATCGACCGCCCCGACGCCAGCATGGCGAACCTTTCAGAGGAGTCGGAGGAAGCGATCCGTTCGCGCGCTGCGGGCTTCCTCCGTGGAGCGGTCACCTACCACGTCGACGACAACCCGACCGAGGGACGCGTCATCGTGCGCCTCGTGGTGACCCCGGCGACGCTGGCCGCGCGCGCGACCGTGGACAGCCAGATCGTCCGTGTGCGCGAGGCCGACTTCGGCTTGAGCCTCTTGCGCACCGAAATCCTCACCGGGGCGGTCCCGGCGCGCGGGAGTCGCTTGATCCTGATCGAAGAGACGGGGGAGCGGATCGCCGTCGGGTTCGGGTCCGCGCTCGTGCGTTCGGGCAACGCGCGCATGCGCGCCAAGTTCAAGGACCGTGCACGCCGCAAGGCGACGCTCGAAGCCGAGGCCGAGCTCGTCGCTGCGCTCGAGGGACAGTCGATCCGAACGTCCTCTTCGTTTGATCAAGAGGACCGGACCTTCGTCGAGGAGTTCGACGCGTCGCTCGCGCCCGAGAACGTCGAGGCACACGAGGAGCGCGTCCACGAGTTCATCCGCGAGGCCCAAGAAGACGAGATCTTCGTGAAGATCGACGGCCAGCTGCCGCCGGGCACGACGCGCGAGTATCTCGAGTCGAAGGACGGCCGCTGGATCTTCGCGGTCCGGCTGTACCGCGGGGGCACACCGCGGGATCCCGAGCCGAAGGATGGGAAGGGCGGCGATCCGTCGCGCTCCGGTGGCTCTGACGGCGCCGCCGACCCGGGCGAGGGCGAATCCGACCCGGCCTGCAAGCCGGGCCCGCACGCTCAGGCCCGCGTCGGCCGCGGACACGGCGGCTCCTACCGCGACGCGGTGAGCGACGCACTGCTCGACGCTGTCCGTGGCTACTACGGCGTGCGCGTCGAGAGCAACGAGCGTCTACGCGAGGAGTTCGTCTCCTCGTTCGAGGAGCTCGCCGGGCGCGTCGACTCCATCTTGAACCTGAAGGAGGAGTCCCAGCGGGACCTCGAGGTCAAGTCGGCGGGCATGGTGTTCGGCTACCTCGTGCTTTCGCACCGCGAGCAGCCCGGCGATCATGCGGTGCGCCTCTGCGTCGAGATGCCCGACTTCGATCAGTCGGGCGAGATCCCGTGGCGCCGGCCGACGCTCGCGGTCGCGCCCGTGACGGCGCAACGTCCGAGCTACTCGCTGGGCGAGCATTTCGACGTCGACGGCAATCTGGTTCGCGCAGGCACGGCGAAGGCCGCCCATGAGCTGACCCGCTTGCTCGAGACCCAACTCATCAGCGACCTGGCGCTGCCGGCTCCGGCCGATTTCGGCAACTTGCACTTCCTCGTCGTCGACCAAGACCCCGACGTGCGGGGCGCTCTGCGAGCCGAGCACGAACGCATCGGCAAGGGAGTGGCGGGCGGCCGCATGGCGCCGCGCGAGCGGCATGTGAAGGCCGGCTCGAGCGTCGGCGTCGACTACATGCTGTTCGCCGACTTGCACGAGATCGCGCACGCGACCGGTTCGCGCAAGTTGTTCAAGAAGACGATCGAGACCGAGAAGGTCCGGTTGGTGCTCGAGTGGCGCCTCGTCGAGGTCGCCACCGGCGCGGACGTCGTTGGCGGCACTTTCGACGATCGGTGGAGCCAACAGGAGCTCTCCCGGCGCGAGGGTGTTGCGCGCAACATGAGCTCGACGGGCTTCGCCCTCGCGAGCGCCGTGCAAGCGATCGGCGACGCGATCTTCGCCAAGTTTGCCGGGGAGCGCGAGCGCAGCGATCCGCCCGTCTACGTCGGCTTGTTCGACGGCGAGCACGTGGTGCGCGTCACCGGCGCGGCGCTCGCGCCGGGTCAGAAGGTCGAGGTGCTGAAGAGCTACGAGACGCAAGCGGGCACAAAGCCGTTCAGCTTCTCCAAGCCCATCGCGACGCTCGAGGTCACGCGCTACGACGCGCAGCAGGGGACCGCGACGGCGAAACTCGTCGATGGCGAGCTCGACGACGACGACCGCAACCTTCCCTGTCGGATCCTGAACTGACCTAGCAGCCCGTTGAAGAAGTCATTCGGCGCCATGACGACATCCTCCACTTCGGCTGGGCACCTGAGAGCCTCGCTGAATCTACAGATTCGCCTGCGTTTCCAAGCACCCACCCGAAGCGGATGCTGCCACCCTGGCATCCGAAGCACTTCTTCAACGGACTGCTAGTAGCCGATGATCAGGTCGACGGCGTTGGTGAGCTGGCCCGTGCCTCCAACGTTGAAGAGATAGCCCTGGGTGTAGACGGGGATACCCGCGTAGATGGGATCCGAGGGGACGAAGATCGAA
>JAAELL010000016.1 GCA_024226735.1 bacterium
ACCTCGCCCAGCTCTCGGGCCTCGAGCGCTCGACGCGCGACTACGTCTACTACTACCGCTTCGATCCCGCGCTCACCTTCGAGCGGTTTCAGGCCCGTTCCCTTCGCATCCCCGCGCCCGCGGTCAGCGACGAGGGACTCGGACGCGAGGGGTTCCGGAAAAAATTCGGCGTCAACCCGTTCATGCTCACCGCGCTCGACGCCCGGTCCACATTCGGACTCGACGTCGATACCGCCTCCTACGCTCGCGCCCGCGCCGCGCTCCGCGCTGGCAAACTGCCCGACCCCGGGACCGTCCGCGTCGAGGAGTGCATCAACTCTTTCCCCGAAAAGGTAAAGGTCCCGCAAGATAAAATATTCTCCGTCTTCTGCGAAGGCGGCCCCTCGCCGTTCGGACGCGATGTCGACCTGCTCAAGATCACCGTCAAGAGCCGAGCCCTCAGAGCCGGCGAACGACGCGACGCCGTGCTCACCTTCGCCGTCGACACCTCCGGCTCCATGGCCCACGGGGACACGATCTCCCAGGTGCGAAGCGCGCTGAAGACTCTCGTCCGGTCGTTGAAACCCACCGATCGCGTCGCCGTCGTCGCCTTCTCCTCGAGCCCCTTCGTGCTCCTTCCCCATACCAGCGTCCGCGACCGCGAGCGTGTCCTCGCCGCCATCGACTCGCTCTCCCCCATGGGAGGCACCAACGTGGAGGCCGGACTCGACCTCGCCTACAAGGTCGCCGACGAGTCCCTCGAGCCGCGCGCCCTCAACCGCATCGTGCTCTGCTCGGACGGCGCCGCCAATGTCGGCACCCGCGGACCCGAGAAGATCCTCGAAAGCGTCAAGGTCTACGCTCGAAGGGGCGTCTACCTCTCCGCCGTCGGATTCGGACAAAAGGGCTACCAGGACGCCATGCTCCAGAGGCTCGCCGACGAGGGGAACGGAAACTACAGCTCCGGCAGCTCCCGGAAGGGGGCCGAAGAAATTTTCCGGAAGAACCTTCCCTCCACCCTCGAGGTGCTCGCGAAAAACGCCAAGATCCAGGTGACGTTCGACAAAAGCGTCATCGCCCGCTACCGCCTCCTCGGCTACGAGAAGCGAGACG
>JAAELL010000017.1 GCA_024226735.1 bacterium
AGCGGGCCGTGTTCGAGACACGCGGAGACGCCGAGCGCTTCTACGACGCGCTCGCGGAGGTCGTGGATCTCGGACTCCTCGAGGTCTTCGCGTTCGTCATCATGACTCCCTTTCCGCAGTAGCGGCCGGCGATATCTCCCGGATTTCTCAGGCCCGTTCGTGCGGTCGGGCGTAGGCGCTCTCGGGGACTCCGAGCAGGGCGAGGACGCGGCTCTGCAGGTCGGTGGGTTCGTGCTCGAAGGCGTGCACATCGTGGTCGTCGAGTTGCAGGACGTGGCGCTGCGCGAGACCGAAGAGCCGCAGGACCTGGGATCCGGTCGGCTGAGGCGAATGCCGTTCCTCGGGGTAGATCGGCAGCGACTCCACCTTCTCACGCGCCATCGCGCGGCGTAGCTCGCGTTCGATCAGCGCCTGGAGCATCAGCGCCAGGAAGTACGCGAAGAAGAGCGCCTCGATGCGGGCCTCGTTCTTGAGCAGCACCGGCGCGATCGCGAGCACGCCCTTGGTCTGTGCGAAACGCTTCTCGACGTCGGGCTGTCGTTTGTGCGCGTCGAAGACCTGCTCGGGCGAGAGCGAGGGATCATTGGTGAGTAGCGGGTACATGCCGTCGCTCTTCTTGTCGAAGGCGATCTTGGCCGGGTCCAGAGTACGCACGAGCCGCCAGCGCTTCTTCGTCACGCGACGATACTTCGTGCGGGGACCCGGCCGGCCCGGGCGCGTCTGACGGTACTCGTGGTGGTCGGCGCGCTCGATCTCGACGCGCAGGTAGTCGCGCACCCGTAGACGACGCAGGATGTCCCCGACTCGCTCGGCGATCTCCGCCTTGGCGCGTAGCCGGGGACGGGGACCACTGATCTGGGCATTCAGCCGATCGAGATCCTCACCGGCCCGCGCCAGCCGTTCCCGCCGACTGGCCTGCTGGCGTAGCGCCAGCAGCGTGCTGCGCACCCAGACGAGCGGCCAGCCCTCGCGCGAGGGCAGCCGATCCGTCCAGACCCACCAGCGGTCCCGCGGACCGCCCTTCTTCTGGGGATGGGGACGGTCACGCACGAGATCCCACTCGGGCTCGCCCTTCTGTATCCACTCGCGGAAGTGGCGGTCCTCCCGGCGGCTGCGCGGCAGCACCGTGACGAAGCGCCCGCGCTGCTCGTCGATGTGGTTCATGGGGTCGGCGGCGCAGAGCTTGGAGTCCGCCACGTAGAGGAAGTCGGGCGATCCTGTCGCGCGACGTAACGCCTCCCAGGTCTCGATGTGGGTGCGCACGTCGGCGCAGCTGCCGGCCTCGCAGCGAAACTGCACCGGCACGCCGCCGTCGGCCGCGGTCGTCAGCACGAAGAGCAGTTGCTTGAGGTCCGGGCGGTGGTCCTTCGAGAAGCCATACGTGATCCACGGCCCGCGCTTGCCGCGAATGCTGCGTCCGGTCGCACGCACGTACTGCCCGGCGAAGCTCACCGTCGTCGAGTCGTTGTGGAGTTCGTCGAGCACTAGGCCGAAGCGCTCCTGCGCCGCCACCACGATGTCCGTCAGGAGCGAGCCCCGGTCGGCGTCGAAGAGCCGGTCGAGTGCGCGACCGATCTGGTCGTCGCGCAGCCCCTTGGCCTCGGCCGGCTCAAGGCCGAAGGCCCACGACGCGAAGGTCGTGACCGTCTCTTGCTGACGGTAGAGCGGCTCGCGCTCGACCAAGATCGAGCGCACCAGCACACCGAGCGCTCGGGCGTGCGCGACGCGGCAGCGGCTGCTCGTGGTGGGTACGTGGCGGTCGAGCAACGCCGCGAGGCCGAGTCGATCGGCGAAGTGGTTGATCAGCGGCAGGGCGCCCAGTCGCTCGGTGCGCAGAGTGAGCCCGACTTGCTCAGCGAAGTTCGTTGCTTCGGGTGCTTGACGCGCCATAACCTGGCGAGTACCGTATCGCCAGACTTGGAGATCGTCAAGAACTATGACACAACCACTCACCAAGGCCGGACGCCGCGCCGCGGTCCGTCTCCGCACGCTCGCCCTGAGGCGGGCCATCTCGGCCATGGACTTCGTCGTCACGGGCACGCTGCACCGCCGCACGAAGTCCTGCGGCCGGACCGGTTGCAAGTGCGCCGACGATGTCGCCGAGCGCCACGGCCCCTACCTCGAGTGGACCCGCCGCCGCGACGGTCGCCAGCGCCTCACGGTCCTCACGCCGAGACAGGCAGCGCTCGTCGAGAGCGCCATCGCCAACCGACGTCAGATCGAGCAGTTGCTCGCAGAATGGGACCTGATCACCGAGGAGGAGATCCTGCTGGATGACCCTAAGTCGTTGTGAGCAAACGCGATAAATTCAGGAGATATCGTCGGCCGCTACTGCGGAAAGGGAGTTCAGGGTACCGGCGGGGCCCGCGCCTCAGCGCCAGAGCGTGAGGGCGTGCTTCTTCTGATCCGCCACGTCGCCCCACTCCGAGGCGCCGATGGCCAGGGCAGACACACAGGACGCGGTGCCGCCGACGGCTACTTCGCG
>JAAELL010000018.1 GCA_024226735.1 bacterium
CTCCGAGACTTGCAGCGAAGTCGCGTCGTCGCTGCGCCCTGCAGCGAGCGCGTACGCCCCGACCAAAATGCCGCACAAGAGTGACTCACACCACTAGATCGCGCACAATTCGCGGTGACGCATGCACTTGGAGCGGGTCATCAACACAAGGCGAGCGAAGCACCGTTGCGGCGACTCGGGCGAGGCGTTCGGTCCTCTCAGGGGAAGGTCGGCGCGGATGTCATGCGGAATCGTCCGGCGAGCCCGGACTACGGATCCGCTCTGCGCCTGCGCCGCCGGCGGCGCGGCTTCTTCTTCGTGCCTTCCGGCGTCGCGTCCCGCTTGCGGCTCCGCGGGTTCGTCGCCTGTTTCTTGCGCCGCTCGCGCCGCGGCGGACGAATCCGGCAGCGGTCGCAGTTCCCACAGTCGGGTGGATCCTTCTCGCCGAAGTAGCGGCGCAGGAACGCACTGCGACACCCCGGCGTCCGCGCGTACGCGTCCATCACGAGCAACCGCTCCTCGTCCTCGCGCTCCTGCGTCGCGAGCCGGCGGGCTAGATCGCGAGCGACGCGTGCCAGCTCGCGCCATGCGACCGCGACGTGCAGGCGCTTGCGCGAGTCGCGCATCAGAGCCCCCACCTCCTCGAGCTGCGCGCACACCGAGCGCGTGATCGTCTGGGAGACGCTCGCCGACAGCGCGAGGTCGTTCGCCGCGACCGGCCGCTCGTCCCCCGCCCATGCCGTGAGCGCGGAGGCGACGCGCTCGATCTGCGGCCCCGTCGCGCGGCCCTGTTTCTGGAGGTGGCGTTGGATCTCCAGGTCGCGTGGATCGTAGAGCAGGATGCAGCGCGAGGGCTTGCCATCACGTCCCGCCCGGCCCGCCTCCTGCACGTACTGCTCGAGCGAACCGGGGCATTGGTAGTGCAGCACGAAGCGAATGTTCGGTTTGTCGATCCCCATCCCGAAGGCCGACGTCGCGCACATGACGAGCTTCTTCGAGGGCTGCATGAAGCGCTTCTGGGCCGTCTCGCGCTCGGCCTTCGTCCGGCGCCCGTGGTAGCGTGCGCTCGGGATGCGACCGCGCTCGAGCGCCTTGCCGAACGCTTCAGCGGCGACCGTGGTCGAACAGTAGACGATGCCGGGTCGCGGCAGGCGCCGGATCAGCCGTCCCGCACGCTCATCCTTGGTCGCGACCGACACGTCCTCGACCTCGAGCCGCAGGTTGGCGCGGCCAGGCGGGGCCTGCACGATGGCGGGGCGCTTCAGCTTCAGCCGCTTGGCGATGTCGTCCCGCACGCGCGGCGTCGCCGTCGCGGTCAGGGCCAACACCTGCGGTCCACCGAGTGCCTTGCGCTCCACGCCCAGGCGCAAGTACGCGGGGCGAAAGTCGTGGCCCCACTCGGAGATGCAGTGCGCCTCGTCGACGCACATGAGCCACGGACGCGCCCGCGCGAAGGCGCCCCGCGCCCCCTCGGACTCGAGCGTCTCGGGGGTGGTCAACACGATCAACCGCCCGCCCTCCTCGAGTCGCGCGAGCGCGGCCCGCCGCTCGGCGACGCGCAGGCTGCTGTCGATGCGCACCACCGGTGCGCCGCGCCGGCGCAGGGAGGCCTCCTGGTCGACCATCAGCGCGATCAGCGGCGAGACGACGACCGTCGGTCGCTCCGCGAGCAGCGCGGGGAGCTGGTAGAGGAGCGACTTGCCGTAGCCGGTGGGCAGGACGGCAAGGGTGTCGCGACCCGCGAACACGGCCTCGAGCGCCTGGACTTGCAGGGGGTGCAGCCGCTGGATCCCGAAGCGCTTGCGCGCCAGGGACCGCGCGGCCTCGAGGCCGGCCCCGAGCTCGGGCGGCTGCTCGCGGCGCTTCCTGCGCGGACGTCCTCGCTTGCGGCGTTCGGCCATTCCGAGGCGAGCTTAGTGTGTCGACCCCGTGCGCCACCAGCATCGGAGGCTACGATGGTGCCTCGCATGACCTGGAACACGAATACGTCGATCCTCGCGCGCCTCGAGACCTTCTCGGACGACACTGCTTGGACCAGCCTCGTCGACCACTTCGAGCGCCCCTTGACCCGCTACGCGCAGCGCACGGGGCTCTCGCCCGCGGTCGCCAGGGACGTCGTGCAAGAGACGCTCATCGCCTTCGCCCAGGCGTACCGCGGCGGAAACTACGACCGCAGCCGCGGGCGCCTCTCCGGGTGGCTGTTCGGGATCGCCCGCCGCGAGGTCGCCGGGGCGCGACGCCGGCTGGCGCTCGACCGCCTCCAGCCTGCTGAGTCGTCGTTCGTGAACGACACGCCCGAAACCGAGGACGCCCTCGAGCGCATCTGGGAAGAGGAGTGGCGCGGTGCGATCCTCGAGCGCTGCGTCGAGCGCGTCCGGCAGGAGGTCGAGCCCGCGACGTGGCAGTGCTTTGCGTTGCAGGCGTTCGAGGGGCTCAGCGCGGACGAGGTCGTGAAGCGGCTGGGGTTGCCGCGGACGCGGGTCTACAACGCGAAACATCGGATCTCGCGGCGGTTGCGCGAGCTCGCGCGAGAGTACGAGGACGCATGAGGATGCCCCCCCGGCAGCCAGCGGCCACCGAGGGGGCAGACCTCAAAGATCGATCGTCCCGATCCTGATGTCGATCGCGTTCCAGAGCGTGATCTGCCCCGTCGTCGTGTCGAACGTGCCCGCCTGCGTGCACGCCGTTACCCCGACGAGGCTGCAGTCGTTCGGGATCGGAATCGAGAACGGCTGGCCGTGTTGGGCGTTGACGAACTGCTGTCCGGCGTGCGGGATCTGGCAGAGCAGGGTCCCCCATCCGAGGAAGTTCGGGACGTCGATCGGCGCGCGGGTGTCGACGATCACGAAGTCGAACGAGGTCGCGACCGGCAGGACCGGCGTGACGAAGGGGTCCCAGTTCTGTCCGATCATCGGCGGCCCCGAGACTCCACCATTGAAGTTGAAGGGGTTCGGAGCGAGCGCGGAGTTCCTGATGAGCTCGCGCGCGTCGTCGATGCAGTCGATATCCAACGCCCAGACCGCGCCGGACGCGTCGGCTCCGCCTGCGAACTCGTCCGGCATGCCCACGAAGATCTCGTCGATGCCGTCGAGATTGATGTCGGCCGCCGCGACGCCGGATCCGAACTTGTCGCCCGGGTCGATCGTCCCCGTGAAGCCGCCGGTCGTTGCGCTGATCTTGACCTCGCCGCGCAGGTTCTCGGAGAAGTCCATGAACAGGATCCACATCGC
>JAAELL010000019.1 GCA_024226735.1 bacterium
ACGCTCGGGATCAGCGCCGCCGCCGCCTCGACGCCCTGTTCCACCTCCACCGCCGCGAGGAACTCCCCGTACTCCCCGAACGTCACCGGTGTCCTGCGGATCAGAAAGTCGGCGAGCTCCTTCTCCGTCGTGTCCTTGCCCTCCCCGTAGACGAAAGGCCCCCCCGGGACGTACACGAACTCCTCCCCGATCTCCGCCTCGGTGAGGAGCCGCACACTCCCCTGCCAGCGGCGGCCGCGCGTGATCTGCACCGGATAGCGCACCTCCCGGTAGCCCTCCTTCTTCAGCACGCAGAGGTAGCTGCCCATCGGCAGTGTGACGGCGACGATGGGCGTCGTGCCGAGCACTCGCCCGCCGTCCTCGTGAAGCACGCCCCGTCGGCTCTCGAACCGGTGCAGCGTGACCTCGGCGCCCGGGGCGTCGGAGGTCAGCTCCAGCGTGCCATCGCCCGTGATGAGTGCGGCGTGGTGGCCGTCGTCGTAGCGCGTCAGCATCGCCAGCGCGTACGCCGCGTCATCGGCAGCGCCCTGCTGCTCGCTCTCCGCGAGGCGCTTCGCCCAGAGGTCGCCGAGCGCCCGCGTTGCCGTGGCGTTCCGCTCCTCCGCGGCAAGCGCGGCGTTGAGCAGCGCCGTGGAGTCGGCGAACGCGATCGTCATTTCACGGCGCAGTTCAGTGACCCCCTCCTGCGCGGCGAGCCACGGGTCCTTCTCCTCGACCGACTGCCACGGCTTGTAGTCGCTCTTCAGGGACGCTGCCTGCTTCTCGGCGGCGTCGGCCTGCGTCCCGAGCGCCTCGTAGCGCCGCAGCGACGCGATGCCCTGTGCCGCCAGCGCCTCGGCCTCCCTGTGCTTGCGCTCCCGCTCCGCACGGCCGTCGAGCCACGCGCGCAGCGCGTCCCCGAACTCCCGCGCCGTCGCCGGACGCTCCGCGGGCGACAGCGCCATCGCCCGTGTGCAGAGCTCGGCCAGCGGCGGCGGCGGCGGGCGCTTGGCATTGCGCGTCTCGACGTCCGGGATGTCACCCTCTCGGACGCGCCGAAGCAGCGGCGCACCACACCCCTCGAACGCCGCGCGCAGCGTCAGGATCTCGTAGAGCAAGCAGCCCAGCGCGTACACGTCGCTGCGGCGATCGAGATCCGCGGTGCCGCGCGCCTGCTCCGGGCTCATGTACGGGACCGTGCCCTTC
>JAAELL010000020.1 GCA_024226735.1 bacterium
GTGCGTACGCGTTCGCTGCAAGGCGCAGCGACGACGCGACTTCGCTGCAAGTCTCGGAGGAGGCGCAACGCAGCAGCGGGCGGGTACGGGCCGACCAAAATGCCGCACAAGAGTGAATCACACCACTAGCGTCGCCCGCTCGAGCTCAACCACTCTCGCTGATGACGAGCGCGGCACAGCTCGTGCTCGCGACGACCTTGCGCGTCATTTCACTGAAGACACGCCGCGAGCGGTCGAGGCGGCTGAGTCCGAGAATCAGGAGGTCGCACTCGTGGGTCGCTTCGGTGATCGCGGCGCTGACGTCGTCGGCGAGGACCGTGCGGATCGAAGAGGGCGTGGTCGATTCGTCCCGTAGCTGCCGACGGTAGCTGCGGTCGACGCGCGCGCGGTCCGAGTCGCTCGTGGTCGCGGGCAGGACGACGAGGTAGACGACTTCCAGCGCCGAAGCCGCGCGGTAGCGCAGGCGGACGAGCAGGCGCGCACGCAGTGCGTTGTGGACGGCGTTGCCGCGCACGGGCACGAGCACGCGCCGCACGAGCTCCGGATGCCAGACCGGCGGGAAGCGGAACAACACGAAGTTGCACGACAGTTCGCTAGCGAGGCGCTCGAGACGACCGCGGAGCGCAGCGTCGGACAGCTCGCTCATGCCCAACAGCAGGGTGGCGCAGTGGTGCACGCGGGCGACACGTGCGATCTCGTCCCACGGATCGAGCCCGACGGTGGCGAGCGCCTCGGTGCGTGCCCCCGCCCCGAGTGCCGCCTCGAGCGAGTCGCGCAGGATCTTCGCCGAGTCGTCGAGACGCTGGGTGAAGTCCTCCGGCGAAAGGGTGTTCATCGGCGGAACGACATTCAGCATCAGGACGCGCCCGACGCGCGGCGGCGCGATGCACGCCGCCATCAGCGACAAGAGGCCGGCGCTGTCCGGATGAGCCGTAGGAACGAGCACGAGCGGACTGCGTCCACGAAGCTCCAGGAGGTCCGAGTCCTGGGCCTCGTGCACAGCATCCTGAACGCGCGCCCGATGGCCGAAAAACCAGATGTAGCACCCCGCCCCGATCGCGAGCCAACCGACGACGACGAGGCCAGCAGTCGGCACGACGACACTCTGGTACGCGGCGAGGGCCGCACAGAGCAACGCGCCCGAGATCGGCAGCCAGGGAAAAAACGGCGCGCGGAAGCCGCCGTGTCTCGGCCTGCGCCGGCGCGCGACGACGCACAGGATCTGAACGAGCGCGAACGAGATGAGAAAGATCAGGCTGGACGCCGCGCCCGCGGCGGCAACGTCGTGCACGAGGGCGATGATGAAGAGCCCGATGCCGGCGGTGACGGCCACCGCGAAGACCGGCGTCCCGCGCTGCGGATGGATCGAGTCGACCACGGCCGGCAGGGTCCGGTCGCGCGCCATCGCCTGCGCGATGCGCGACGCGGCGTAGACGTTCGCGAGCAGAGCCGAGAGCATCGAGAGCACGCCGGCCGAGACGACGAGCCAGAACCCCTTCTCGCCCAGGTACGAGCGCGCCGCCTCGGCGATGATCGTATCCGGCGCCGCGCGTGCCATGTCCTGTATGGAGCTGCCGTCCGCCGGCCCGAGCACGGTGACGATCGTCAGCAGCGGCAGGTACACGAGCAGCGCGATCACGAGCGAGATCAACATCGCGCGCGGAAGCGTACGGCGCGGGTCACGCACCTCGCCCGCCACGGCCGCGACGAGGTCGAAGCCCTGCAGCGCGATGAAGGTGTAGCCCATCGCCTGGAACAGTGCTCCAGGCCCGGCTGGAAGGAACGGCGTCATGCGCGCCGACGCCGGGGGATCGGTGATCACCCACGCCCAGACGCCACCGCCGATCAACACGCCGAACACGATCACCTTGGCGACGCTGATCGCGTTGCCGCTTCCGCCGGTCGAACGCGCAATGACAATCGCACTCGCCGTCATCGTCAGCGCCGCGAGTACGCTCGTGAAGCCGGTCGAACCGAGCCACGTCGGGCCCGCGATCCCTCCGGCGTCGAGGCCCGCGCTCAGTCCAGTCGTGAAGAACGTGGCGAAGCCGAGCGCGTACAGGGCAGCAGCCACGATCGACGCGAACCAGACGACCCAGCCGACGATGAAGGCCGGCCCGACGGTGAGGACGCGCTTGGCGAAGACGTAGGTCCCGCCGGACTGGGGGAAGGCGGACGAGAGCTCGGCGAAGCTCAGCGCCGTCATGATCGCGATGATCCCGTTCAGGCCAAACGCCAGCAGCGCGCCCGGTCCCGTAACCGCGAGCGCAACGCCAGCCAGCGCGAGGATCCCGCCGCCCACGATCGCACCGACACCGATGCACGTCGCGGCAAAAAGCCCGATCGTCCGCCCGGTTTCGATCGAGGCGCTGGAACGCGCCCCCTGCACTGGAGCCGTCGGGCTCGTCTCGGCCATCTGAATCGCGATGAAGGGTGGGGAAGCACGCGGATTGTGGCGACCACGACAGTGCGGCTCCATACCGAAGCTGATTAATGGGTACCTCCCCCAACGCTGCGCTTCACGTCGCGCGGCGCACCATGGAGGAGAACCTCGAATTCGGTTCTACTCGACCCCATGTCCAAGCCTCGAGGCAGCTGGATCGGACTCGTCCTGGCCGTCGCGCTCGCGTGTGGCTGCCGGGTCTCCCACCCCGAACACGACGGGTACTGGATCCGCAACTACAACCCCGGCGAGCGGGCGGAGCACCGCCCAGCGCCCTACAGCGGCGAGTACGTGCTCCATGCCCGCCCGCCCGTGGACGATCCCGCCGGCGACGTTCCGACCGAGCGCGCGGAGGTCTTCGCTCGTACGATCGAAGCTGGCGACGCGGTCGGGTTCGAGCTCGAGAACGAAGTGCTGTTCGCCGTGACCGGAGATGAGCGCACCGCACTCGACTCCAGTCGCTACTGCTGGCACATCCGGCCCGGCACGGGGCCGGACATGACAACGATCCGCACCCGGTCGTTCGTCAGGCTCGTGGTCGGCATCGTCGCCGTCGCGGCACTCGTCGGCGGAGGCCTGCAGGCGGCGTTCTGATTCAGTCGCTCCCGAGCGTGAGCTCGACTTCGCCGATCCCCACCGCGGCCCCCTCGCGCTCCCGCGCGAGGATCCGCAGCTCGAGCGCACGCACCCGCCGCGGTGCGTCGAGAACGAGCTCCGCCCAGCCGTCGCCGAAGGTGAGCACGTGGCGCTCGCCGCGATCGATGCGCACTTCGATCCTTGTGGGCGCGGTCAGCGCAGCTGCCGGACGCGCGACGAGGTGCGCCGCGGCGACGCGCAGACGGTCGGCGCGCACACGACCGCGTAGAGTGACCTTGAGCATGGGGGTCGCGTCGAGCGCGTGCTGCTCGTGTCGTTGGACAGCTACGGCGAACTCATCGTGTGGGACATCGCGCAGGCACGGCAACGGGCGCGCATCGCGACGCGCGTTCGCTCCGCCCGTGGCGGCGCGACGTTCGTCGCCGGCGGATCGCGCATCGTCGCGGAGGTCGACCAGAACACGATTGCGACGTGGGACCTCGATGGCGTGCGCGACGCCGAGTTCGAGCTCACCGGCGGCCGCTGCTGCGCGCTAGTGGTGTGATGCAGACAGTTGCGGTAGCTCTCGAACAGAGAGCCGAGGCGGCTCGTGTCCCCCGCGAACGCGGTGGCGAGGACGCCGTTCTCGTCGAACTGGCTCACTCCCGCAATTGTAGTCGGCCGGACCTCTAGTCTGCCTCGCGCCATTCGATCGCGATGTCGTGGCGCGGCCACTGGCTGCTCACGACTGTCTCGCCGTGCAGGACCCCGCGGTCCGCGACCGCTCCCGCTCCACCGAGCGGCGACGGGCGGCGGTACACGATCAGCCGGTAGCGACCGGGCGGCAGCAGGCGCAGATCGAACCAGCCGTTGCCGCCGACGGGCGCGAACCAGGTCCCGCTCTCGCCGAGCGCCGCGACGTAGACGGTGTCGAAGTCGTCGATCCAGGGCATGTCGGTCACGACGCCCGACAGCGAGATCAGCCGCGAGACCGTGAGGAAGAGGCGGCCACCCGAGAACGAGACGCGGCGCTCGGCGCGCTCGGTCACCGGCTCCCACTGGCTCCAGACGTGCCGCGTCGAGGTGAACGGACGCTTCGAGCGGTCGGTGCGTGCGAGGTCGAACGTCGGACCGGCGCCGAGGGTCGCGCCGTGGACCGTTACGGCGATGTGCCAGCCCGCGAAGGCTTCGACCGGAACGAGCACGCCGCGCGCGTCCGCCGCGGGGACCTGGATCGATCCACGCGCGAGCGGACGAGCGCCCGGGAATGGTGACAGCTCCCAGTCGACGCGGTACGCGCGCCCCTCCTCGAGATGATGGACGTCCACGTCGACTGAGGGTCCGGGCGCGGCCTCGAGCACGACCTGTTCTCCGTTCAGGTAAACGAGCGAGGCGATCGGGCCGAGCGCCGCGCCACGCCGTGGCCCATCGCCCTCGGCGACGGCGTAGAAGTACAGGACCTTGCCGCGGAACTTGGTCGGCAGCTCGTAGCGGAACGTGCCGCCCGAGTCCGAGGTCCCCCCCCACAACAAGGGAGCATCGGGCCGCGTCGCCCCGTAGACGGCGATGCGCGCCGCGACGGGTGCACCGTCGACGCCGAGCACCAGGCCGTTGGGCGGCGACTGTTCGCTGCCCCCATCCTCGCCCGGGTCGATCCGCGCTAGGCGCACGACACGCGGCGACTCGAGTGGACCGGGCGGCAGCGAGAAGGTCTGTTCGTAGTAGCCCGCGAAGCTGAAACGCACGACCATCGGCTGCCACTCGCGGTCGGTGACTCCGAAGTCGACGCGCCCATCGGCCCTCGAATAGTGGTCCTCGGTGCCCGGGTCGAACCCGCCGCGGATCACGTGCACGTGCACGCCCTCGAGCTGGAAGTCCTCGTCGGCGTCCCGGATCTCGAAGGTCACGCCGCCCAGGCCGCGCATCAGGATCTCGACGTCCGACGACCATGTATCGACGCGCACGTACGCACGCGCGCGCGGCAGCGGTGCGCGCCAGCCCCCGTAGGCGCCGTTGAACAGGGCGCTCGCACTGCTGCCCGCCGGAGCGATCACCTCCATCGCGTCCCACATTCCGTCGGCGCTCTCGGGCTTCCAGAGTGCCGGCTCGTCGATCACGAAGCCCGCCTTCTCGACGCCGATCGCGAGCTCGGCGAGTGGACCCAGAAACACGAACTCTCCGAGCTCGTCGGTCACCAGCGGCGGCCACGTGCGCGACCAGCCGTCCGCGAGCTGCACGAGCACGCGCGCACCGGGGACGGGTCGACCTTCTGGCAGCGTCACCTTGCCGTGCACGGGCCGCGGCTCGTGCAGGATCATCTCGGCGAGCTCGGGGTGTGTCGCCGGTATCGCGGAGCGCAGCACGTCGCTCGAGCCGAGCTCCGTGTCGGCGTAGAGCGTCATCTGGCCCAGCACGAAGCCGGGCAGCTCCTCGACGTAGTACCAGCCCTCGTCGTTCGTCGGCGCAGTGGCCTCGACGAGCCCGTGGGCGGCGAGAAACTGCAGGCGCGCGTCGAGCGCGGGCCGCTCGTCCTCCCCGTCTGCGTCACCGTCCTGCGGCGCGACTTGTTCCTTCGGTGCTGCTTCCGTCTCCTCGATGGCGCCGGTCTCGTCGTCGATCTCGAGCGTATCGGCGGGCTGGACGACCCGCGCCGCGGCGGCCGGCCCGAGCACGCTCTCGGAGACGTGGTTGACGAACGGCCGCGGCGACTCGATCCACCAGCCGGTGACGGGAATGCCCGCGATCGCCTTGCCGTTGCTGTCGACGACGCGTCCGTACCAGCCCGTCGTCGGACGCATGAGCGCCTCGTGATCGAGTCCGTCCTTCGTGTCGACGGCGACGCGCAGGCCCTCGTATCCCTCGGCCCGCACGAGCAAGAGTCCGGGCCGGTCGCGCAGCCCATCGTCGAGGCGCACACGTCCGCCCGGCGGAACGACGACGTCGCTCACGACGCTGTGCACGGTCTCGATGATCCTCACCTCGACCCCACTCAGCGGCTGGCGGTCCGGCCAGCGCAGCAAACGCATCGTGACCGACCCGGCGGGGATCGCCGGAGGTTCGGGCAGCGGCTCCTCGGCGAGCGGAGTCCCGAGCGACTGGCGCTCGATCGGCACCTCGGGAGCAAGGATCTCAGCGTCCGGATCGGCGGCCTCGGGCGGCAGCGCGGTCGAAGCCGTCGGCGCGACCTTCCGCTGCGCAGCGGGGGCGTCCGGGCCGGCGCTCGACCAGGCCAGCCAGACGCTCGACAGCCCCACGATGAGGAGCAGCGCCAGGGTGAGCCAGTGTCGAATCGTCTGCACGGTTGGGGGGGGCGCGGCAAGCCTACCCAGGCTGACGTATGGGGCCGCGGGTTATTCCCCGTCCAACGGCCCCGTCTTCCTGGCACGCCCTACAACGGAATCGGACGAAGACCTTGGTGCCGGGAATGGAGACGGGCCCACCGGCCGGTCGATAACCCCCATGGGAAGTAGGCCCCCTCGTGGGAGGGGATACAGGCTCGGAGGAGGAGATACAGATCAAGCTCGACCAGGGCCGAATCACCGCCGCATTCTGCGGCCTGCTGGCGGCGTCGATTCCGGCCGGGACTTCGTGCTCGCGGTCGATCAGAACGGCGCCCCGGCGCTCGCGGACGGAGACACCCTGTGGAAGTCGCTCGCCGCATGGTACGCGCAAGCGACGGGCACGTCCGGCGCGAGCGGTGCGGACTGGGTCGCGGTCGTGCCGACGCACGCGTCGGTCGCGAGCGTCGCCTTCGCCCTCTTCCAGTCCGGCATCGAGCGCAACGACCGCTTGAGGCACGACTTCAGCCGCAGCGACTCCAAGCTTCCCGTCGCGCGGCGCGCACTCGCCGACAAGATGCGGGAGCAGGTCCGCGCCCGCCTGTGCGCGACGATCCTTGCCGCCCGCGCACCGGGGACGGCGTGCCCCGCGAGCGCCGAGCTCGAGCCGACCGACGCCTGGCTTGCACGCCTCGCGACCGCCAAGGCGGTGCGCCGCGATCGTCGCTATTGGCTCGAGTGACGCCTACGTCCTCGAAGCGCTTCGACTACGCACTGCTGCACCGCCGCCCATTCGCGTTTGCGGACTACGTTCATCGCGGAGTCCACAAACGCAACGGAGATCGTGCATGAAGGGTCTGCAACGCCTGTTGGTCGGAATTGACGAGAACGGACTCGGCGACCACGCGGCGCACGCCGCGTCGCGCCTGGCATCCGCGGTCGGCGCGGAGCTCGAGCTGGTCCACGCCGTAACGATTCCACCCGCGCTCTGGATCGGTCTGGAGCGCTCGAAGCTCGAGGCGATGCACGGCGCCGCCTGCGAGCGAGCGAAGGACGAGATGCAGACGCGCCTCGGCGACGTCGAGCGACACTTCGGCCTCGCGAGTCAAGCGCTGACGAATCGCCTGCACGTGACGGTCGGCAAGCCGCCGACGTGCTTGCTCGAGCGCGCGCGCGAGTGGAACGCCGACGTCGTCTTCCTCGGCCCGCACGAGCGCCGGGGCGCGGTCGACTTCGGGAGCACGGCCCGCAAGGTTCTGCACCGCGCGGAGTGCAGCGTGTGGCACCAGCCCGTGCCCTACGTTCCGCCCACCGCGATCCTCGCCGCCATCGACCTGGAGGAAGATTCGGAGAGCACGCTGAGAACGACGCGCGATCTCGCTGAAGCTCTCGGCGCTTCCGTCCACGTCCTGCACGGCTTCCAAGCTCCGGCCCCGTACGTCGCGACCGGAACGGAGACGGGAATCGACTGGCAAGCCGAAGTCGTCGTGCCCGCGCGCGAGGCGACGCGCGAGAGGCTCGACGCTCTCGTCGCGGGGATCGACTGGAACGGCGTCGAGCACGATGTCGAGATGACGACCGACGTCGACCCCACGCAAGCCATCCTGGACCGTCAGCGCGAAGACCAGCTGATCCTGGTCGCTGGAAAACGCCACTCGCGCCTCGGAGGTCTGCTCCTCGGCTCGGTGGCGTACGACGTGGTCCGGCGCGCCGAGTGCCCGGTCCTCGCCTGCTGCCCGGCGCCGTAACTCTCCGCGCCTGGTATCGTACGGCGGTGCGGAAGCTCGCCTACTCCATCGTGACCGTCGTGATCGGTGCCGCGTTGTGGTGGGCGACCGGAACGTCACCGAACACGTCCCTCGAGCCCGAGCACCCCAGCGAGGAGCTCGCGGTCAGCGGTGAACGGACCGCCTCTCCGTCCGCGTCGGACGGGGCAGCGGACGGGCCGAGCCGCACCCCCCTCGCGACCGCGACACCACCGGCCGCGAGCGGACGCAGCACGGCCGTCGCACCCGAGTTCGACGGCACCGTGGTCGACAACCGCGGGCGCCCGGTCGCGGGCGCGGTCGTCGCCGTCGGAGGCGCCGAGACGCGCAGCGGACCGGGCGGAACGTTCGACCTTCCGGCCAGCGCCGATCCGGCCGCGGGAGTCGTCGTCGCCAAGCTCGGCTACGCGCCGCTCGTGCTCGGCGCCGACGAGCGGCTCGCGCTCACCGAAAAGGTCACCGGCGGCGGCATGCGCTTCACGCTCCGTGCACCGGCGCACGAGCTCGACGGTAGCGTCGTAGACAAGCACGGCAGCCCCCTGGCCGGCTGGTTCGTCGAGCTGGCCAATCCGCACCGCCTCGACGCGGATGCGCCCACGACGGCGGAGGGCCTCGCGGGGTACGAGCCCCAGACGACCGGCGCCGACGGCAAGTTCCGGCTGAACGGACTCGCGGCGCGCACGTACCGCGTACGCGCGACGCAAGCGGAGGAGGGACGAGAGATGGAGTCGCAGCTGCTCGCCGCGGGCACGCTGGGGTTCGAGTTGCGACAGGGCCGCGACACGATCGTGCCGGCGATCGAAGGCGTCGTGGCGGGTCTGGACGGTCGTGCGATCGGTGGTGCGCGGGTCCAGCTCGTCGACGGGCTCGATCGCGCACGACGCGAAGCGTCGCCTTCCACCACGACTGACGCCGGGGGGCGCTTCCGCCTCGAGCGCGTCTCCGCGCGCGCAATGCGCGTGCGCGTCACGGCGCGCGGCTTCGTCGCCCTCGACGCCGACGTGATCGGTCCCCTGAATCTCGACTACCGCCTCGCGCGCAAGTACGACATCGAGCTCCTCCGCTCGAGCACGGGTCGCGTCGCCCACAAGGTGGCTCTGCTCGACCACCGCGGCCTACCGCTCGACTTCGTCGCGAAGGGCGGCAGGCGGCGCGAGGTCACGCTGCTGCAGGGCCGCTCGCAGTCGCTAGCCGTACCCGAAACGGCACGCACGCTCGTCTTGCGCGACCGCGACGGCGAGGTGTGGCAGGTGTCGTTGACGCTCGTCAACGGCAGGAGGACGGTCGTCCGGTACTAGGCTCGGTACTCCCCCTACGGCAGCCCAGCAACATCCAACAAGGCTGCCACGACGCGATCCGCCAGCAGCGCCGAGCCCTCTTTCGTGAAGTGCACATCGACGGGCCGCTGAATCCCTTCGAGTCGCTCCGCGGCGAACGTGAATAGGTCGTTGACGGGGACGCCCTTCTCCTCCATGACGCGTCGGGCCACCGCGTTGTACGTCACCGGGTCCTGTGGATCGCGGTGCGGGCGCACACCACCGGCAGGGACGGGGGTCGTCGTCGCGAACACGAGCCGTGCGCCCGTTGCGGCGCAGGCGTCGGTGATCGTGCGCAACTGCTCCTCGTAGCGTGCCGGATCCGCCTGGTGCGGATCGGTCGGCTCGAGTGAGTTCTTGCCCGTGTCGGGTTGCACCCGCTTGAGGTCGTGGAGACCGAAGTTGAAGTGGATGACGTCCCACGCGCCGCCCTCCAGCGCCAGCCACTCGTCGACGTGCTGCACGCCGAAGTTCGTGCCCTGGCAGTTCGCGGCTCCGCCCTTTGCATTCGTGGGGCGCACGACGACCGCGCGGCCCGCGAGCATGCGGCGCACGTGTGGCGTGTAGCCGATCGAGATCGAGTCGCCAAGGATCAGGACGCGGAACGGCTCCTCGAGCGGCGGCGGTTCGATGGCCTCGACTTTGGTCGAGGAGGCGCACGCGGACGCGAGGAGACACAGGAGGGCAAGCAGGTTCTTCACGCCAGCGACGATACCGAGAAGACTCCGCACTTTCCCACCGGGCCTGGACGTTTCTCCACGAGAACCACCCGCCGTTTCCCCGCAAGAGCCACGATGACGCTCCTCACGCTGCGCACCTGTGCCGCCGCAACGACCGCTCTGGCCCCCCCCCAGGGGCTCGTTGCTCTCTACGGCTTCTACTCAGGCGAGCCCAGCTACGTCGAGGGATCGCCCATCCCGATCCACGACCGCTGGCCGGACGGCACGCACGTACGCTACGCGCTGCAGCCGGTGCGCAGCACCGAGGTCGAGCACGTCGCGACCCCGCCGCTGCCCTATGGCTCGTTCGTGAAGTTCGAGGCGACGCCGGGCATCGCGAACCAAGCGCTCGACCTCATCGGGTTGCCCGCGTTCACGCTCGCGGGCTGGATCCGCCCCTCGTTCGTGCACGATCAGGACGGCGCGCTGGACGGGGCCGCCGTCGTGCTCGCCGGCCAGATCGGTACCGCCGGCGGCAACGATCTCTCGGACTACGTCGGCGGCGCCGGCATCGGCATCACCCAGAAGGGCGAGCTGTTCGGCCTGATCGACACCGCGACACACTCGCTGCGGATCCGCGAACAGGGGGTGCGGCTCGAGAAGGACCAGTGGCGCTATCGCCTACAACGGCTTCCCCGGCTCGCAGCGCGCGAACGACACCGCCGCGGAGCTCGGGTTCCGCACGGACCCCGAGGATCCGTCCAAGATGTACGCCCAGGGCAACAACTCCGGGTACACGTTCATGGGCGACGGCGATTCTCGGATGTCGTAGTCGCGGAAGCCCTCATCGCCGCAGCCGAGACGAACGCTGAGATCGGCGACCTGATGACGGCGTTGATCCACGAAACCGTCGCCACTGTGACCGATCTGCTGCGCCTGGAGTATCCCGATGCGGACGCCAAGAGCACAGGAACGGTGGCCTACGGTGTCGTGGGGATCAGTCTCAACCACGAATCCCTTGCTCCTCTGGCCCTTCCACCTCGATACCGACGATCAGCCAAGGCAGCTGCTAGTGGTGTGATTCACTCTTGTGCGGCATTTTGGTCGGCCCGTACCCGCCCGCTGCTGCGTTGCGCCTCCTCCGAGACTTGCAGCGAAGTCGCGTCGTCGCTGCGCCTTGCAGCGA
>JAAELL010000021.1 GCA_024226735.1 bacterium
CTCCGAGACTTGCAGCGAAGTCGCGTCGTCGCTGCGCCTTGCAGCGAACGCGTACGCACCGACCAAAATGCCGCACAAGAGTGACTCACACCACTAGCTGTGTAGTCGGGTAGACAAATTTTCCGTCACAGTCTGCAGTCCCCGGGCAAGGGAACATCGTTGCGCAGTTGGCTATTCCCATCGGCGCGCCCGGAGTTCCGTGCTGGTTGTCACAGGTCCGACTTCGCCTACCACACCTACGAGCCTCCCCCGGCGAACGCCAGCTGCGGGAGCACCGGGGAGCGCGGGGCGTATACTCCCGCGCGTGACGTCCCAGTCCACGATCGGCAAACGGCGCGTCCCGTTGCACAAGAAGCTCGCGGGCCTCGCGCTCGGCACCGTTCTCAGCCTGCTTTGCCTGGAGCTCACGCTCTGGGGCCTGCACGCCGCGTACGCTCCCGAGAGCCGCGGGCTCGCCGAGCTCGCGCCGCAGCCCGGCGAGCGCCGGATCCTGTGCATGGGCGACTCGAACACGTACGGGATGTACCTCGAGTCGAGTGACAGCTACCCCGGCCGACTGCAGAGCTACCTCGACGCCGCGCCCGACAGCCCGTGGCGCGTGTTCAACCTCGGTTACCCGGGCCAGAACACCGCGCAGATGCGCGCACGCCTGGCGCAGAACCTCGCGGCGTACCGACCCGAGGTCCTCGTCCTGTGGGGCGGCGTCAACAACACCTGGTCTCCGGCGATGAGCCACCTGTGGGACTCTCCCGACAACGAGCCGTCCGAGGGATCGCTCCTCGACAAGAGCCGCGCGTTCGGGGCGCTGCGCATGATGTTCCTGAAGGGCAAGCGCATCTCCCTCGAAGGCGAGGAGCGCCGCTACTCGAAGCGCATGACGCGCGACGGCGACCTCACCGTGCCGGGCCTCGCCGGTGCCGAGCGTGGTGAGGGGCTCGGCGACGTCGAGTCGGTGGACTCGAAGACCGACAAGGTCAACAACAACCCCGAGAAAGTGCGACGCAGCATCGGCGTCGACCTGCGGCGTATCCACGCGCTGTGCGAGGAGCATGGCGTCGCGCTCGTGCTCGGTCAGTACTGGGTCGATCTGGATTGGATCGACTATCGCATAAACGATCCCACTGCGGCGTTCGCGAAGATGGCGGGCGTGCCCGTCGTGCAGCTGCGCGACCGGATACGCGCCCTCGTTGATACCTACGGCTTCGACCGCATCCTGTTTCACGACTACCACGCGAAGGCGACCGGCAACCGCGAGGTCGCGCGCCAGGTGCTCTTGACGCTCGTGCGTGAAGGGCTCGTGGAAGGCGCGCGCGAGTGGGGTGCCATCCCGCCGCTCGAGGAGGTCCTCGGTCCGTCCACCTACGCGCGCGAGCTGCTCACGATCGAGGTCTTGGGACGCGCGGGCGACCTCGTCGACCTGGAGATGACCGGGCCCGTCCGCTCGCGCTTCGCCGTGAACGTGCATGCGCTCGTCCGCGGCGGCGGCGGAGGTGAGCTCGCGGCCCGGCCTTTCGCCGAGCCACCCGCGGCGCTCACCGGCCGCTTCGACCACGACGGCACGGTCCATCGAACGATCGGCCTCCCGCCGGTGGTCGATGCGAGCGTCGTTGGCTGGCGGGTCCTCGTCACGTTCGCCGATGGGGAAGGCGCCACCCCCGCATCCGCGAACTTCGTAGACGTGCCGCTCGCCTCGGACCGTTGACCGCTTCCCGTTCCACCGTCAGGTTGGGCGGCACAGGCACTGTCAATAGATGTTGTAGACGAACGGCGTCGGCGAGTCGTCGAAGATCAGGAACAGAAGGATCGCCAGGGCAAGCACGAAGAAGGGGATCAGGATGTAGACCGTGCTACCAGCGCGGACATTCGGGACTCTTGCGGCGAGTTCTCGTCACGGCCAACACGACGCCCTGAACGGCGATGCCGTGCGAGTGGTGCTCGTGTGGACGACACGCGGTCGTGGTGGTCGGGATCCACGGCGTGCTCTCGCTCATCCTCATGGTTGAAGCCTCGGCGTCTGGCCTTGGAACGCGGAGTGCGGGAGTCGCTGGTTGTGCTCGGTCACGTAGAACTTGACGAGCTTCTCGACGGTCTCGACGCTGTCGAGCGTGTTCAGGAAGAGCCACTGGTGCTCCAGCGCCCGCCACCATGCCTCGATCATCGAGTTCGAGAAGCGGAGTTCGGTCATCGCGAGTACACGCCGAAGCAGGCCGGATTGAATCAGCTCGTCGACCTTGGAGTTCACGTTCTCGGCTCCCCCATCGGTGAGCACCGTCGGCGGTTCTCCCTCGGGGGACGAGGCCACCTGACTCGCGTCGAGGAGAACGGCAACCGTGTTCCCCGGGTCGAAGCTCGCCCCGACGCGCCAGGAGAGGATACGCCGCGAGTCGTTGTCGATCACCGTGTGCACGTACGCCTTGGTGCCATCGACGAGCCGGATGAGTGTCGTGTCGATGTGCCAGATCTCGTTGGGCTTCTCCGCACGGATACCGACCTTCGGCTTGGCAGGGTGCACGCGAACTCGCGGACGCCGCCACCCGCGTTCGCGAACGAGCCGCCGCCACGTCGTTGGCGACGCGAAGGCGCGTCCCAACCGCTGCGCAAGGACGGCAAGCGTCCCCGTCGGCACGTGTCGATAGTCCGGAGACGTCACCATCTCCTTGATCGCCTGGACCTCGGCCGAAGTGACACGGTGCGGCGAGACCTTCGGGCACGACGAGTGATCGTCGAGCGGGCGTGACGGTGGTCCGACCTGGAGAATGCAACCACCCCGCAGCCGTGGACCGGGGAACGCCAGCACTGGTGGCGAGCGAGAGGTTGCCCGTGCGCCGAACGAGTTCGCGGAGTCGGTGGTCGTAGGTCTTCAGAGAACGAAGCATCCAGCCATCATCTGCGATCGCCGTCGAGTTGGGTGTTGACGTCGGCACTTGTCGCGCGCATCCGACGACAACTCGTTCGTCGGGATGCAGAATGTCCGCGCTGACAGCACGGTTCGCCCCCTCCCTCATTCGTTCTGGTCGCTCGTCGGCGAGCGCGCTCCCCGTCACTCGAACATGATCTGCAGCGCGTCCGTGAAGTTCGAAGTGTTGCTGATGTCGCGGAACCAAGCCTGGAAGTTCCAGGTCTCGCCCGGCGCGACCTGGTGGAAGGGCGTCAGCGGCAGCTCGAGCAGGTTGACGTCCAGGTCGAAGCCGCCGGACGTGCCGGTGAAGCGCACGTCGCGCGAGAAGCGGCCGATCGTGGAGCCGGCGATGCACAAGTGCCCGAGCGAGCCGCCCGGGTTCTGGACGACAACCTGCCCCATCGAAGTCAGGAAGTAGCCGAACTGGTTCTGCGGGAGGCCCGACGCGGCGATGCGCAGGTCGTAGTCGTGGACCTTCGGGCTGCCGGAGGCGGACATCACGCCGGAGTTGCCCGACGAGTTCGGGACCGCCGGGCCGCAGTAGTTCGTGCCGATGCTCGTTTCGCGCAGGCTCGTGCGGGTGTCGAACACGACGAAGGGGTCGACGCCGTTGCCGAGGTAGCGCACCTCGCACTTCAGCTCCTCGGGCATGCCGCTCTGGTTCTCGTACTCGAGCTGGGCGAAGCCAGCCATCGGCTGCCCGGTCGCGATCGGCGGCCCGCCACAGCCGCGGTACAGGTGCACCACCACTGCGTCGTTGCCGCGGAAGTCGAAGTCGATCTGCAGCTTCTCGCCGTTGTCGACGGTGATGTCGCCCCAGCCGGGGTGGATCTCGTGCACGACGGTCTCGTAGATCGGACCCGGCGAGAACGGGAGGGAGATCTCGCACAGGGCGCCGAGCGTCGCAGGCGGCGCGGGCGGCACGACGCCGATGCAGTCGGGCAGCTGCGGGAGCGGCCCGAAGGAGTCCATCATCGCCGTGTACCACGGCCACGGGTGGAAGAAGAAGAAGCCGTCCGGCGCCCAGATGCGCGAGCCGAGGCTGACGGCGTCGATGCCGCCACGGGGGTACGGCAACGACGGCGCGGAGGTCCACCCGTTGCCGTAGGGGTCGTAGACCTCGACCGAGGCGTCGGGGCCGCCGAGGTTGCCACCGACGTTGTAGATCTTCCCGTCACGCCCGGTCGTGCATCCCTGTGAGTGCCGCGGTGTCGGCAGCGGCGGGATCGGCGACGCGGTGTGCGGGTTGTCGTCGAAGAAACCGACGCCGGGCAGGAACGGCCTCACGCTCGCGAGCGGCGCCGTGGCCGTGTGGTGGACGGACGTGACGGGGAGTCCACCGAACAAGTAGATGTAGCCGTCGCACGTCAGCGCCGCGCCGAAGCGGGTGCGTGCCTCCGGCATCGGATCGAGCGTCTCCCAGGCGTTCGTCGCCGGGTGGTAGCGCTCGACCGCCGTACTCGCCGGCGTTCCGATCAAGCCGGACTCCTCACCGCCGAAGACGTAGATCCAGCCATCGGGGGCCGCGATGGCCTCCGCGTGCCAGCGTGGCGTCGGCATCGGCGCCAAGCCGGTGTTCCACGTGTCGGTCGCGGGGTCGTACGACCAGCACGTGTTCGTGATCGTCGTCCCGATCACGCCACCGAAGAAGTAGATGCGCTCCTGCCCGATCCCGTTGTCCGCCGTCGCGGACGTGCCGCCGTAGCACGGCGCCGGCATGGGACCGAGCTCGGTCCAGTACTCCGTCGGGTGGTAGCGGTACACGACCCCCAGCGGCGTCGTCGCGAACCAGCCGGAAGCGAAGATGAAGATCTGGTTGTCGCCGCCCTGCTCGGCGACGGAGGCCGCGTAGTCGCCCAAGATGTTGGGCGAGGACGGGGGTGACGTGTCCCACTCGACGATCTGGGCGGTCGCGACGGACGCGAGGAACAGGGCGAGCGGCGTGACGAAGTGGAAGATGGGGCGCATGGATCGGTCCTCGGGGCTTTGTTACGTGCGGGCTGGGGCACCTGTACGGGTTCGTTGAACTGACGCCCGGAAAGCGAACGAGAAACTCGCGGAATCCGGTGTTGTGCGGCGAGAACCTACGATCTGTGGCACGAGACCTCGCTTCTCTCAAGCTCGTGCGCCGTGTTGACTGTCCCATGCTCTGGCCGCGCCTGACCGGCACGATGTCCGCTCATGTCCGCCTCTGGCCGCAGTGTCCGCCTGTGACCGTGCCCCGTATCAGCTTCCCAAGCTGAATGTCGAGGGTTCGAGTCCCTTCAGCCGCTCCAGTGCAGCGAGTCGCACCACGTCGCAAGGAGTGGCTCAACGTACCCTGCGACATGGGGTTACCGCGGTCTGGCGTCCCGTCATCAGCGTCGTCTTCGTCGCACGTGGCCGCACCGTCAAGCACCGAATCGTGCGCCGACTGCTGTCGATTCTGCTGACACTCTGGTTGGGCCTTTTCTCCTGCCGTGCCGGTCGCTCTCGCCTTGTCGCGGCTCCTCGGTGCCGCGACTCCGGGCATCCGTCGCATCGCCGCGGCCGTGTCGGAAAGCGTGAGCGCTGTGTAGTGTTTCAACGTCGTCCTGTAATCGGCGTGGCGCATGATCTGCTGGCCCACCTGCGGCGCTACGCCCTCTCTAGCGAGCCGTGTGCCCAGCGTCGTCCGCAGAGCATGGAGATCGACCACGCGGCCCTCGTCGTCTCTCAGGGCGATCCCAGCGCGCGTGAAGTCGCTCTGGCGCGTCCGGTCGGTCACGACGGTCGGGAAGACTGGCGCGCTCGGGAGGACGTCTCTGGGCCTGATCCTCTTGAACTCCTCGGCGAGCTGCGGGTGGAGTGGCAGTACGTCGTCGCGCTTTGCCTTCCCGCCGCTGACGACGAGCAATCCTTGGTCTAGGTCGAGGTCTCGCCATCGAAGCC
This sequence comes from bacterium, assembly GCA_024226735.1. Taxonomy (GTDB): domain Bacteria; phylum Planctomycetota; class UBA1135; order UBA1135; genus JAAELL01. The sequence goes on from JAAELL010000021.1 coordinate 5,810, forward strand.
GCAGGAGGTCGCCCTTACGTAGACCTGCGAGAACGGCCGCGAGGTACCAAGTCCGACGGCCTCGAGACTCCGCCACGTTGAGCAAGCGAGCCAGCTCCTCTTCGGAGAGGGCACGGCGCACTCGACGACGGTCCCGCCCCTCATCGAGCTTCGGGATGTTCTTGAGCGGGTTCGACTCCATCCTCCCCACGCGCACGAGCCAGTTGACGAAGGCGATCACGATCTGGCGTCGGAAGTTGACCGTCCTGGCTGAGAGGTCGGCCTCGCGCAGAGTGCGGAGGTTTTGCTCGACGGGATCGGCTGTGATCTCGAACAGCTTGGTGAGCTCGGCTTCCTGGAAGAGCAGCGTCAGGTGCCGCTCTTTCTGGCTCACATGGCGGTCGGCCTGACCGACGTGCAGGCAGTGAGTGACGTAGTCGCCTACGTGCCGCCGCAGGGGCTTGCTGTTCTCCGTGGCGAAGCGGTCGTGCCTCGGATCGACGACGCCCTCCCGGCGCAATGCGGCCTGGGCCTCGAGTTCGGTGGCGATCCTCTCGGCAGCTCGACGGTCGGTGGTGCCGCTGGATTTCGTCCGCCGTTTCCCGGTGTGGTCGTACCAGGAGACCTGGTATCGCCCCTTGCCGCTGCGCTTGTAGATGGAGGCCATTGAGTCGGTCCTGGTCTACTCCCTTGTTCCCCTGCGCTTCTTGCGCTCGATCCACTCGGCGACGTCCTGCTCGTCGTATCGAAGACACCGACCGATTCGGATGCACGGGAGATCGCCCTGGTTCGTGATCGTCCACAGCTTGCGTGGCGAGATGCCGAGCAGGTCCGCCACAGCGTCTGGCTTCAGGAGCTTCTTCATACGGCGTTTCTCAGCGCTCTCCATGGTTTTCTGGTCGTGTTCAGTCACGTATCGAGACCGCCGTTCGCTTTGCCGCCTGTACGACCGCGTGTCGTGTCCTCGGAAGCTCGAGAAGCCGACAGGTGGCAACGTGGGCAGCGAGTTCTCCGTCTTCGCCCGCGTCCCATCGATCCGAGCTACTCGAGCGCCTGGCGTTCGATGCCGACACGCGCAGCTTCGCTGATGGGCCGGATGCACGGATGCGTTTCGCATCCGCCAGAGGCCAAAAGCGGCCCTGAGAGCACGCCTGACGGGTCATGACGGGTGTCCTTGTTATGTGTATAGATCCTTCCTTAAGCGGCAAACCAGTTAACCCGTCATGACCCGTCAGAGAGGCTGCAAGCGGCGATTGGAGCATCACGCACCCTCCCTGGAGTCCAGAAGTTCGCGCTCGAGCCACACGGCACCGCCCTGCGTATTCTTCTTCCTCCAACCGTATTCCCGCAGCCGCCCTGAGAAGGCTGTCTGTGTGATCGGTGCACCCTCCTGAGCACCGTTCCGGCAGTACGCCTGGTAGAGCTCCTGCGAACGAACGAAGGCCCCCTCCTTCGGCCTCGTTGCCTTCCGCAGCCAGCTCCACACGGGGTCACCAGCCCACCGCCGAACCACTACGAGTTCTCGCAGGGCCTGGGGCTCCCGGAGCCCACCTGCAAGGTATGCACGAGCACCCTCGATCGCCCACAGCATGATCCCCGCCCGCTCGTCCCTCAGCTCCTGGCTGAGGCGTGGGTTCACCTTGTCGTCGGGCACACGGACCTCGAATGGAATGATCGAGATCCTGCGCCAGATCGCGTCCTTCGAGCCGGGAACCGTCGGCATCGTGTTGACCGGGATGATGAACGTGTGCTGGGGTACCAGTGCCCGCCCGTTCTCTCTCATCCCGCGCGCCTCGACCTGGTCCCCACCGGTCAGCGCCTTGAACTTCGCCTCGTCGAGGTCACCGTCAGGCTCATCGGTGGCAACGGCAAGGCGCACTCCCTCCAGCGATGCGAACTCGGTCGGGTGACGGTCGCCCTTGGATCGGATCAATAGCTTCGGCGGTGTCGGTGCCGCGTACGGCCCGAGCACGTTCATCAAGACACGGCACAGGGTGGACTTGCCGTTTGCCCCGTCCCCAAGGAGGAAGAACGCTTGGTGTTCCAAGATCTCCCCGATGAGGGCCAAGCCGATGACCCGCTGCAAGTAGGCACGAATCTCCGGGTCGGGGATTGTCTGCTTCAGGAACTGCTCCCAGCGCGGACACCTGGCAGCGAGGTCGAGGTCGTACTGAACTCCCTTCGTAAGCAGGTCTCTTGGATCATGGGGGCGGAGTTCGCCGGTCTCGAGATCAAGAACCCCGTTCTCGAAGCCGAGCAAGTACGGTCGGCTGTCGAATGCCGACCGACGGGTGTGCAACTTGCAGTGTCCCTTCGCAAGCTTGACCATCGCCTCGCGCGCGGTCTTTGACTCGCTCTTCATCGCCCAGGAATACGCCTTCTTGCGCTCCTCGGATTCGAAGGTAAGCCGGCTCGCTTCACGGTGAAGCTCCTCGCAGACCCTTTCGGTCATCCCGAGAACCCGGCCACCGCTGCGGTCGATGTCCCACCGCGTGCCAGTCCAGGCCGCGAAGCTCTTGCACTCGGGCACGAAGAGAAGGCGCTCCCGGTGCAGATCGACGAGCCGTTGCGTGTTGCCGGTATCCGTCTGTCGGGTCTTGGTCTTCTTCGCGGGAGCCCACCCATCCTCCTTGGCCATCTTGATGAAGGTCGCCGGCGTGATCGGTTGCCCACTCCCCGCCGGGCGAACGCTGTTCCAGGTCCTTCTACAATCGAGGTCTCCCTCGAACTTGTCCGACCGCTCGGAGAGCTCAACCCACAGCGCGAAAGCCTGCTCGTGATGCTCGTGTTCCGGGGGAAAGGCGTGATGGAGGGCATGGGCAACGCGCACCCACTCGTCACGGTCATCCACAATGTCGGGCTGGGCCTGAACGAGATGGCGAAGCGCAGCACCCACGTATTCCAGGTCGAAGGGCCTCGACTCAGGTGCTGCCTTTCGACTTCCCGTCGACGCTTCCTTGCTCTCGGCTCGTTCGTGCTCGGCGATGAGACCCGAGAGGATGTCTTCATCGACGGGACCCGCCGCATCGTTCGCCTTCAGCACGGCGGCCAACCGCTGTTCGCGTCCCTCATCAGCCAGCTTCCGATTAACCGTACCGGGCAAGCGCATGAGGGTCGCGGAGTTCGAAACGGCCAGGTCGACCTCGACCCCGATCCGTGCCTCGTTGCCAGCTCGCTTTCGCTCACGCAGCTCCGTCGTGTCGCAGAACTTGCCCTTGATGGCTTCGAGAGCGCCTCGGACAAGCCTGGCACCCTCCTGGCCGGCTAGCTCCACGCAGTAGTAGAGCTGGATGCCGTTCCCGGAATCAACGATCAGCGCGGGATCGCCGAAGCCCCGCTCGCGGAGGTGCTCGATGATCTTCTTTGCCCTGGCGCTCACCGCTTGGCGCTCTTCGTCCGTGGCACACGAGCCCTTTGGGCGAGTTCCGCCGTCAGCGCGCTTCACGGCATCGAGGTCCAGGAACAGGTAGCGGATGCCGTCGATATCGTCGTCTTTCGCACGAGCCGCCTGCACGAAACCACCGCCTAGACGACCTCCGGCGACCTGCTGATCGATCAGGTTGGCGATGACGTAGATGCCAACTGGCTCGTGCTCGCGGTCGAACTCGGCGACAGCCGCCGCCGCCTCGGCCTCGGCCTCGTCGTCGAAGTACGCCCGGAGCATCCGCTCGTCGGTCATTAGGGCGCAAACCTCGAAGGCTACGTCGCCTCCGTGGATCGCACTCAGAGCGGCTGCCACGAGGGGCTCTGCTACGGACGTCAAAGTCCTCTCCGCGAACTATCGTCGTCTTCGGTAGGTGGCGAGGCACCTGGACACGCCGAAGTTCGCCTCAGCAATTCCTTTCGGACCGCTTCCTCGTCAAAGAGGAACTGACGACCAGCTCGCAGGTGAGGTAGCCGCCCGGCTGCCGCCTCGGCACGGAGCCACGTCGCAGAGATACGCAGCGCACGCGCCAGACGACGCGCATCAACCAGTCGTTCGGTATCCATGCGCCCGAGCATGGCTCGGTGTGTCTACACCAGGCGACAACCAGGCGACAACCAAGCGACAACCGGTGGGTGTCAAGGTAGTTGTCGCCTCCAATTCGTCGATTAGGCCGGGATCCCCTCCTTCAGCTCGGGGGCTGGGTTGAGTGTCACGGACTCGACGCGCGTCCAGTTGCGCGTGTTGCCGCTCCACCGTTCCGGGTGC
>JAAELL010000022.1 GCA_024226735.1 bacterium
GTCGGCGTCGTCGACCCTGGCGCGCTACCCACCGCGCCAGCCTCCGCTATCCTCCCCGGCGAGACGTGGAACTTCCAGGCGTGGCACCGCGACCATACGCCGGGGCTCACGTCGAACTTCACCGAGGCGATGAGCGTCACGTTTTTGAACCGATAACCCGTGGCTCGTAGCGCACACGCGCGGGCGGTTGCTCACGGGCATGGAGTTGGCGGCGAATCAGCACTGCCGGTCACACGATGGTACCGGCGAAGCACCGGCGCTCGCCGACCTTGCGCCGCTTCGTTACCTCCACGCTGAAACGCGATCGTGTCGCGCTCGGAACTCCTGCGCGCTCTCCCACGGACGACGGTGTGCAACAACGCTCGTGCCGTCCGTGTGCGCTTCGATTCTGTCGCGCGCGGCAAGCATGGCGGAGCCTGCGCCGAAGGCGGAGCCGACCACGAACATCGCGACGAGCGAGACGCGACCCGCGCCCACGCGCTCCTTCGTTACTGCCCCCTCGGTAGATGTCGCGCGCGTCGGCTCGGTGGCAATGAACGTGGCTACGGCCGCGATGGGCGCGGTCGTTCCGAGGAACCGATCGATCTCGAGCGGAAGCTGTGCAACGAGGTCGGGCATGATGCGTCCTGGAGCACCAAGCTCGGGCTGCCCATAACGCGCAACACCTCGGCAAACACTTCTACCTGTAGTGTTGGGGAACTGCCCCCGACCGGTCCACTGCGTGTGCCCGTCACCGTAATGTTCGTCACGGGTCGGGTAACTCAACGGGACAAAGCCACTGCACCAGAGGTCCGGACGACGCCCCCCTTACGCGTTCGCCGCAGCCACGATCGCGAGCACCACCGTCGCGATCCCCAGCACCAGCAGCAGAATCTTCACCCACGACAGCGGCGCATCTCCCACCACGTTCCCCGTCTGCCCGTGCACGAGCACCGGGTACGACTTCCCCTTGAACGTGTACGTCAACGTCCACATCGGCAGGAGCGCGTGCTTCCAGTACACGTCGCGCACGTCGTTGCGCACCTCGAGGCGGCGGTAGGTGTCGCCGGGGACGTCGGAGCCGCAGCGGCGCTTCTGGGAGTCGACGACGCGGGCGAGGCCTGTTTGCCAGGCGGCTTCGAGGTCGACCTGGTACTCCTCGGCGCGCCAGCCGGCGAGGTACTCGGGGCGGTACGGGACGAGCTTGGTCGTGTCGTACGGACCGAGCTTGAGCGCGAGGTCGCCGCACACGCCCATCGAGGCGATGACCTGCAGGTCGTCGTACTCATCGCGGCGCTTGCCGCGCGCGGGGCGCCAGCGGATCTTGCGCACGCGGCGCGTGCGCGTCTGGGGCGTGCCGTTGACCATGACGGTCACGCGTTGGTTCACCCAGTAGTAGGTGCCCGAGTCGGCGGTCCAGCGTGAGCGGACGTCGCAGTCGAAGGTCCACGTCGGGACGTAGACGCCGACGGCGGCGAACTCCTTCTGCTGCTTGAGCGCGGAGGGGCGAAACCAAAGGCCGTCGATCCACGAGCGGAACGCGGTGCGCACGCGGTCCTCGCTCACGTCGAGTGGGATCAGGGACTCGGGGCGGATCTGGTTGCGGCTCGCCTCCTGGTCGAGGACGTTGGCCGACCCGCAGAAGACGCAAGCGTCGGAGGTGCTCGAGCCCTCGAAGGTCACGCGTGCGCCGCAGGTCTCGCAGCGCGTGACCCGCAGCTCGACGCCAAATCCGCGCGCGGCGGCGCCGGCCTCGGCCAGGGGGCGCTCGAGGACCGTGCCCTCGCCGCGCTCGACGGTCTCGGTGTGCCCGCAGTGCTCGCACGCCAGGGCATCGGTCTCGGGGTCCCAGGTGACCGCGGCGCCGCAGTTGTCGCAGGTCAGATCGACGTCCTCGGGCGCGACCTCGTCGATCTCGCCTCCTGCGAAGCCCGTGGGGTCGACCTCGCCTCGGTCTCGCTCGTCGATCCGATCTGTCATTGGGGCCTGATTGAAGAAAAGGCAGTCGCCAGCGTAGACTCCCCCTACGCCTTCCCGCGTGCACGATTCAATCAAAAACGAGGACGGAGAACGAACATGGGTGTGATCGATTGGTTCCGCCGCGGCACCAAAGAGATGATGGTGGCCCGGCCCGACGGGACCAAATCCCAGGTGGTCTGGAAGCACCCCGACCCCACCATCCCGATGAAGTCGCAGCTCACGGTCGAGGCCGACGAGCGCGCGATCTTCTTCCGTGACGGGAAAGTGGTCAAGGTGATGGACGCGGGGCGGTACACCCTCGACACGTCGAATCTGCCGTTCCTGTCCAACCTGATCGACAGCTTCACCGGCGGCAACGTCTTCATCGCCGAGGTGTTCTTCGTCAACGCCCGCGAGCACACCGGCCTGAAGTTCGGCGGGCGCGTCGGACACGTCGAGGATCCCAAGAGCGGGGTCCCGGTCGAGACGATGGTGCACGGTGAGTTCTCGTTCCGGGTCACCGACCCCGAGAAGCTGATCATCGGCCTCGTCGGCATGGGTCGCGCCGAATCGTTCCAGGTGCGCTCGTGGCTGAAGGAACAGGTCCTCAAGGTCATCCGCGACCGGATCGCCGAGCTGATCGTCAAGGAGAAGTGGCCGCTCCTCGACGTCACGTCGGGCGCCTACACCGAGGAGATCGAGCAGACGGCGCTGCGCGGCCTGCACGAACACGTCGAGTCGTACGGCATCGAGATTGTGCGCTTCGGCAACTTCGTCATCGGCATCGACGAGACCGACGCGGACAACCTCAAGGAGCTCTACCGCGACGCGGCGTACCTCAAGACGGTCGGCGGCGTCGGCGCGTACAAGGAGTTCGCAGCCGGCAAGGCGATGCTGGGCGCGGGCGAAGGCATGGCCAAGGGCGGCGGCGGGGGCGGCGACGCCACCAGCGGCGGCCTGATGGGCGGCGCCGGCCTCGGGGTCGGCCTGGCCATGGCCCAGCAGATGCTCGTCAAGGACGGCCGCGGCGGCGAAACCCTCGCGCCCGCGACGCCCGGCGTCGTCTGTGGCGCGTGCAACGCCAGCGTGGCTCCCGGCAAATTCTGCGGCAGCTGCGGCGAGCAGCTCAAGGAGAAGCCCCCGGCCGGCAGCACGTTCTGTACGGACTGTGGCGAGGCCGTCGCGGCCGACGCGCGCTTCTGTGCTTCGTGCGGTCACAAGGTCGGCGATTAGGAGCCTGACCGATTCCGCCGGTCCGTGCTAGTTTTGAGGTACGGGCCGGTGGGTTCGAGGTACGGCGAGGACGCTCGTCGCGCGTAGTTGGGGTCGACAAAGACAGACAGACGAAACCAACGGCGAAAACAACGGCTCGTGTCCCCTTGCGGCGGGTGAACACGAGCTCACCCGCCGCTCTTTTGGCCCCCCGGGCTGGCGGAGCTCACGACAGGAGCGCCTCGAGATCCGCGCGCGTCATCCCCTTCAGCACCCCGGTCCCCTCCCCCAGGATCGTCGCCGCCAGCTCGCGCTTGCGCTCCTGCAGCTCGAGCACGCGTTGCTCGACCGTGTCCTTGGCGATCAGTCGATAGGCGAACACCGGTCGCGTCTGACCGATTCGATGGGAGCGGTCGATCGCCTGGGACTCGACGGCCGGATTCCACCACGGGTCCAGGAGAAAGACGTAGTCCGAGGCCGTCAGATTGAGGCCATGTCCGCCCGCTTTCAGGCTGATCAGGAACACGCGGCAGTCGGGGTCGGACTGGAACGCTTCCACGCGCTTCTTGCGGTCGCGGGTCCGACCGTCGAGATACTCGTAGGGGACCCGTGCGGCGTCGAGCCGCTCGCGAACGATCCCGAGCAAACTGGTGAACTGCGAGAACACGAGGATCTTGTGCTGCTCGTCGATCAGCTCGGTCAGGCGCGACAGGAGCACCTCGAGCTTGGCCGAATCCTCGCCGCGGAGGGCGGGGTCGACGAGGCCGGGATGGCAGGCTGCCTGGCGCAAGCGCAGGAGGGCCTCGAGGACCTGGATCTTCTTGCGACCGAGACCGCCACCGCCGTCGGAATCGCCGCCCTCGGAATCGCCGAGCAACGATGTGCGGTAGTGCGCACGCAGTTCGTCGTAGCGCTTGCGCTCCTTGCGGCTCAGTTCGCACATCACGACCTGCTCGCTCTTGGAGGGCAAGTCGTCGAGCACCTCCTCCTTGGTGCGGCGCAAGAAGAATGGGCGCAGGGCCCGGGCGAGCTCGGCGAGACTGTCGCGAGATCCATCCTGTGATCCTTCCCGGGAGTGGTCCTGCGCGCACAGCCGCTTGAACATCGTCGAGCGCCCCATCATCCCGGGATTGAGGAACTCGAACAGCGACCAGAGCTCGCCGACGTGATTCTCGACCGGCGTGCCCGATAGCGCCAGGCGGTGCTCGCCGCGCAGAAGGCGCGCAGCCTTCGCAGCCTGGCTGGTGGAGTTCTTGATCGCCGTCGCCTCGTCGAGCACGACGTAGTCGAACGTCTCGTCGGCGAGCTGTACCGCGTCGCGGCGCAGCGTACCGTAGGTCGTCACCAAGAGATCGACGACGCCCGCCTCCTCTCGCCGCGACGCACGGTCGGTCCCGGTGTAGTCGAGGACCTTCAGGCTCGGCGCGAAGCGCGCGGCCTCGTCAATCCAGTTGAAGACGAGCGAGCGCGGTGCGACGACCAGCGACGACCGCGGCCCACCCGGCGCCTTGCGCGCCTGCAGCCGCCGCGACTCGAGCAGCGCCAACACCTGAACCGTCTTGCCCAGGCCCATGTCGTCCGCGAGGCAACCGCCCAGACCGAGCTTGCTCAGGAAGTGGAACCAACCGAGCCCGTCACGTTGGTACGGACGTAGCTCGCCGCGAAAACCGCGCGGTGCGCTACGTGGCTTCACGCCACGGAATTTGGCGAGCTCAGCGCGGTAGCGTTCGAAACCCGCGTCGGCCTCGACTCCTTCACGCTCGGCGAGCAGCACGTCGAGGAGCCAGCCTTGCTGGGTCTGGAACCGCAAGCTGTCGCCTTGGACGCTGTCGGCAAGCTCGATCAGGCCCCAGCTCTTCAACCACTCGTCCGGCAGGATCCCGACCGAACCGTCACCGAGCTGCACATCGCTGCGACCTTCGCGCGCGGCCCGCAGAAGCTCGGGCAAAGGCGCCACCTGGTCGCCGAACTCGAGGCCGCCCTCGAGCTCGAACCAGTCGATCCCCGTTCGCACCGAGACGCTGGTGCCGCCCGCTTGGCGATAGGGGCGGCCTTCGGCTTCGATCGTCCAGCCGCGCCCCATGAGCGCTCGCACGATCTCGGTGAGGCGCCGCACCGGAATCGTGCCGTGGGTTCCGTACAGGCGATCCTCCGCCGTTCGCCTCGCGCCGAGCGAGAGGTAGAAGGCGAGGTGCTCGCGCTCCGCGGCGAGGTCGCGGGACACGTTGCGCTCGCCCTGCTCGTCCCCTACGAAGTCGCGCGGATCATCGGGCTCGATGCGCCTGCCCGTGCCGTAGTCGAAGGCGACGTGCGAGATCACGCGAGCGTTCTGCACGCGGGACCGAACGGGCTCGACGAACAGGTGCGGGATCGGCTCGCCCTTCTCGGGCGCCGGCAGCATCTCTGCGTTGCTGGTCGTCGAGGCTGGAAGCTGGAGCAGCTCCCTGCGCACGTCCGCCTCGGCGGTGAACGGGACGCGCATCTCCCCGCGGCCGTGCAGCTCGACGAGCCACGCGATCGCTCCGCGCGCATCGAGTCGGTGCAGGGCGCCGCCCGCTACGAACAGGCGCGAGCCGATGAGGGCCACGACGTCGTCCACGGGGAGGGTCTCATCGCCGCGGCGCAGTTCCCCGACCACCGAGAGATCCTTCGTCGAGCGCACGAGCTGGACGCAGAACACCCAGGGCTCCCCTGCGTCCATGGTGACCGGCTGGGGTTCGGCGCCGTCCGCCAAGACGAAGAACCGACCCGTCCCGGCCACGCGCGGCAGAATCGCCTCGGCTTGCTCCGCGGTCAGCGAGAAGCCGGCGCCGGAATAGTAGTCGATCGGAGAGTGGTAGGAATCGCGATCGACCCCGAACAGACCCAGCAGCTCGCGGTCCTCGCGCGGGAAGCTCCGGTCCGAACGCGCGACGTTGATCTCGCGCGCCTTGCCCCACTCGCCGCTCTTGAGCCGCTTGCGCAGCAGCGTCCGTATGCGCGGACGGTGACGGTCGCTCACATGGTGCCGCTCCAAGACGTACTCGAGCCGCACGTCCTCGCCCTCCAACGGGACCCAAGGGTCACGCGTGCGCACACTCCGCTCGCGCCTCAACCCTTCGAGCCGGGTTTCCCAGGAGGGCCTGGAGTTGAAGTGCAGATCAGCACCGGAGTCAAAGCCCTCCTCGAGCTCGATGTCCGCGTCCTCGAAGGCCAGGATCACGGCCCACATGTGCTTGCACGGGCCGAACTTGCGGAAGGCTTCGCAGCTGCACTCCCCGGGGTCATCGTCCTGGTCGGTGTGCAACAGGACTTCGTAGACGGACGTGCCCGCGACGAGCGCGGTGACGAAACCGTCGTGCTCCTGCAGCTCCATGACTGCGCCGGCGAGGTAGTACGAGCGCCCGCGCGAGCGGACGGCTATCGAGAACCAGCGCCGGTGTCGGCTGGAGAGCGCGGAATGCATCATCATGTCGGCGCGGTGGACCGCCGCGCCGACACGTCTTACCGAATCCGGATCAATAATCCATATACGGATCCGGCTCGACCCAGGCCCGCGAGATCGCGAACGCGCCGGCTCCGGCGATCAACACGAGACGCACGAGGTTCGCCCGCCAGCCGTTCCCGCCCGGAATGCGCACGAGCTGGGGCGCCAGAAGCGCCACTCCCGCGGCCACAGGCGGGGTCTCGGCGTACGCCACACCCAGGACCGCGAGCCCGAACGTCGCCGCGCACCACGGCCCCGCGCCGCCGGACGCCGCCGGTGGACCGGGCCACAAACTCACGAGCCAGAGCACTGGCACGATGCTGATCGCACCGAGCACATGGGCCGATTCCCCAGTACTCTGACCGAGGACCTGGGCGAGGATCCCCGCGCCGAGCAGCACCGCGAGGAGGCCCGGCGCGCGACTCTCACGCTCGCCCTCGAGCAGGTCGGTCGTCGCGAGCCAGTGCAGGAAGCCGACCACGAAGAACCCGCCGAGCCAGTACGCCTCCTCGCGGCCCTCCCAGCGGTTCGTGCGCAGCGATTGCAGCGCGAGCGCGAGAAAGCCAGCCGACAGGGCCGACCACAGCAGCCCGCGCACCGCGGCCGGCCGGATCGGTGCGAGAACGAGGGCGGAGACGACGAACGCCGCGACCCAGTGCTTGGCGCTCGTCGGCGGGACGCGCGGCAGCGTGCCGTTCATGCCGTAGTAGGCCGCGACGTAGGCGCCGGCGACGGCGAGCGCGCACACGACGGGCGCCGCGCGCGAGGGGTCGTCGGTCGCGCGGCGCAGGAGGAACCAGGCGACGAGCACGAGCGGCAACCCGGCGATCGCCGCGTTGCGGAACGGCTCGAGCCGCATCTCCTGGAGCTGCTCGAGGAAGGTCTGCAGCACGTTGTTCTCGGCGCTACTTCTTGTTCACTTCGAGACCGAAGTACAGCGTGATCTCGTCCGAGATCGCGTCGGTGCCGTACGTCGTGATGTCGTAGTCGCGCCGGTTGATCACGAGCTCGCCCGCGAAGCCGCCCTTGTGGCCACGCCGGGTTTCTTTGTCGCCGGTCATCGTCATGTCGATCGTCACCTCCTTCTCGACTCCGTGCAGCTTCAGGTTGCCGGTCACGGCGTAGACCCTGGCCTTCTCGTCCTTCAACTTCACGGCCGTCGACTGGAACGTGATCTTGGGGAACTGCACGGCATCGAGGAAGTCCGAGTTGCGCAGGTGCTTGTCGCGATCCTCGCTGTTCGAGTCGACGCTGTCGGCATCGATGGCGAGGCGCACGGTGGACTTCGAAGGCTCGGCATCGATCGCGACGTCGCCGGCGATCGAGTTGAAGCGACCGTAGAAGTACGCGACGTCCATGTGCTTGACGCGGAAAACGACCGACGAATGAGCGCCGTCGATCGCCCATTCCGTCGCGTCCCGGTCGACGGCCGGAACGGGCTCGGTTCCGGGGGCGGTCGAGGTGAAGACGAAGGTAGCCGCGGCCAGCAGGCCGGCGGCGGAGAGCAGGCCGGTCGTTGGCAGGGGACGGAGCGTACGCATGTTCTTGGTCCTCGGATCGGGGTCGGGAGAGCTCGACGGCGCCGAGCGGCCGGGAAAGATAAGGTCTCGCGTCGCGGAGTTCCGTGCTCTTACACGGATTGATCGGGCCCGCGATCCGTTGGGCAACGCGCCGGGGCCCGGTATCCTGTCGCGACTCCATGCAACCCCCGACGATTCTCATCGGCCTCACGGCGATCGCCGTCCTCGGCATCGGCGCCCAGTGGCTCGCGTGGCGCCTGCACCTGCCCTCGATCCTGCTGCTCCTGCTCGTCGGCCTGATCGCGGGCCCCGGGCTCGGGCTGCTCGACCCGGACAAGCTGATCGGGCGCGACCTGTTGTTCCCGATCGTGTCCCTGTCAGTGGCCGTGATCCTGTTCGAGGGAGGGCTCACGCTCGACCTCTCGGAGCTGAAGGAGATGGGCGGGCACCTGCTGCGCCTGGTGACGGTCGGCGTCGCGGTGACCTGGCTCCTCGCGGCGCTGTGCGCGCACTACCTGGCCGCGCTCGATTGGCCGCTCGCGGTCCTCCTCGGCGCGATCCTCACCGTCACGGGACCGACGGTGATCGGACCGCTCCTGCGCCACGTCCGCCCCTCCGGCAGCGTCGGTCCGATCGCCAAGTGGGAGGGAATCGTCGCGGACGTGATCGGCGCGACGCTCGCCGTCCTCGTCTTCCACGCTCTCTCCGAGGGTCCGGCCGAGCACGCGGTCAGCGGGACGATCTGGGGCCTGGCGAAGACGATGCTCGTCGGCGGCGCACTCGGACTCGCCGGCGCCCTCGCCCTGTCGGCCCCCCTACGCCGGCACTGGATTCCCGACTACCTGCAGAGCCCGGTCGTGCTCGCCGTCGTGCTCGGCATCTTCACGCTCTCCGACCACATCCAGCACGAGTCCGGGCTGCTCGCGGTGACGCTGATCGGTTTCCTGCTCGCGAACCAGAAGCGGACCCCCATCAAGCACATCCTCGAGTTCAAGGAGAACCTGAGGGTCCTCTTGATCTCGTCCCTGTTCATCGTGCTCGCGGCACGCCTGTCCGTCGCGGATCTCGAGGCCACGAGCCTGGGCGACGTCGCGTTCGTGCTCGCGCTGATTGTCATCGTGCGCCCTGCCGCGATCTTCCTGTCGACGTGGCGCACGTCCCTGACGACGAACGAGCGGCTCTTCCTGTGCTGCATGGCGCCGCGCGGGATCGTCGCGGCGGCCGTCTCGGCGCTATTCGCGACGGGACTGGTGAAGCACTACGAGGACGCACAGCGCCTGACCTCGCTCACGTTCCTCGTCATCATCGGCACTGTCGCGTGCTACGGCCTCGCGGCCGCGCCAATCGCCCGGCGCCTGGGCCTCGCCGATTCGAACCCGCAGGGTGCACTGGTCGTCGGCGGGGGCAGATTCGGGCTCGAGCTCGCACGCGCACTGGCGCGCGCGGGCGTCGCGGTGACCCTCGTCGACACGAACCGCGAGAGCGTGCGCAACGCGCGTCTCGCGGGCATCCAGTCGACGTACGGCAGCGTGCTCTCCGAGGAGGTCGAGCACCGGATCCCGATGGGCGGCCTCGGAAGGCTCTTCGCACTGACACCGAACGACGGCGTCAACTCGCTCGCGGCGCTGCACTTCACCGAGCTGTTCGGACGCGCGGAGGTGTACCAGCTTCCGTGCCAGACGCACTCGAGCGAGGGGCCCAGTGAGCTGCGCGGACGCGACCTGTTCGCCGACCACGCCGACCACGCGTTCCTCGAGGACAAGATCGCCGCGGGAGCGACGATCAAGGCGACTCCGATCACCGAGGAGTTCGATTTCGACGCGTACCTCGCCCATCACGCCGGCCGCGCACTGCCGATCCTCAAGCTCGGCGAGAACACGAACGTCACGGTCTTCGCGTCCGCCACGAGCCCGAGCGTCGCTGCCGGCGAAACGCTGCTCGCGCTCGTCGACCCCGAAGACACCGTGTCGCCCGAAGCTGGCGCAGCGGCCGAGGAGACGTCGTGCGCCTGACCGAGTGCTCATGCCGGGACACTCGCCGGGAGAATTGCGGCCGAAGCGCTACAATCCGGCGGACAGACCCCACCGAACAGGACTCCTCCCCTCCCACGTGCCGCACAAAGTGCTGACCATGCGCCGCCCCGCCCTCCTCGGTTCGCTTCCCCTGGCTTGGCTCGCGCTCGCAGCTTGCCACCACCAGTCCTCCGGCTTCTCCCTCTCGGAGATCTTCCCCGCGTTGCAGGGGCAGACGTTCGCGTACCTCGACGTCGACGGCAATGGCGAAGCGAACGCGGGAGACCACATCATCCTGCCGATGACGCGCCGCGTGCGCGTGACGTCGACGGCGGCGGACGCCTTCGAGCTGGCCGTCACCAACGACTCGTTCGGCGACGGCGCGACGCTGCAGGGAGGACCGGCCGCGAACGAAGTGACGATCGTGCTCGGCGTCGACCCGGAGCTGCGTACGCGCGGCCCCTTCGACTCGGCCGCGCTCCTGCCGAGCGAGCCCTCGGGCCTGCGCGTGAGGGGCAGTCGCTCGAACGCCGTCGAGGACCGCAAGACCGGCGGCCAGCTACGCGACACGCGCACGCTCGACATCGTGCCGGGACTCGCCGACCGCGGCCAGACGTCGGGCAGCCTCTCGAGCGGTCGCCTCGAGGCCGCCGACTTCAACTGTGACGGGATCCCGGACTTCGTCGCGATGACCGCGAGCCCCTCCAGTGAATTCGAGGCCTGGCTCAGCCAGCCCGGGTTCCAGTTCGTCACGCTCCCCGTCACGAGCACCGTCGGCGAGGTGCAGGCGATCGCCGTGGGCGACCTCGACGGCGACCGGCGCCCCGAGGTCCTCATCGCCGGCCCCGACTCGGTGCAGATCTTCCAGAACACCTCGCCCGACCTCGAGACGCTGGAGCTGACAACCGGCCAAGTCGTGGAAGCTCCCGGCGGCACCGCCGATCTTCTCCTGGCGGACCTCGACAGCGACGGCGACCTCGACTTCGTTCGCACGTCCGCTTCGGAGCAGCGGCTGGAGTGGCGCCGCAACCGCAAGGGCGAGCTCTTCAGCCCGATCGTCCTGCCGGGCCCGAACGAGCTCGTGCGCGCGCTCGACAGCGGCGACTACGACGGGGACGGCGACGCCGACCTCATTGCCGGCGGCGCGTCGGACAGCCATCCGATCTGGAACGAGGGCTGCGACAGCTTCTTCCTCGGCCAGCCGCTCGGTGTCGGCGACGTGCTCACGATCGCCTCCAGGGACCTCGACCAAGACGGCGCGGACGACGCCGTGCTCGGGCGCGACGCGCAGACGGACGTCGCGCTGCGCTCCGGTCCGAGCGGCCCGTTGACCGTGGTCGCCACGCTGGCGGGCGCGGTCGCGACCACGCGTGCCGTCGCGCTGGCCGACCTCGACCGCGACGGTGCGATCGACGTCGTGGTCGGCGCCGACGACGGCCTGCGCACGTTCTACAACGACGGCTTCGGCGAGCTCGTCTTCGGCCGAACTTCGACCATCACGGGAGTACTCGGCGTCGTCACCGGCGACTACGACGGGGACGGCGACGCGGATGCGGTCGTCGCGAGCGAGGGCGCGCTGCGCTTCGCCGGCGGCTCGTCGGCGGGGACCTGGGGCGACTATGGTTTCCCGACCAGCGTCGAGACCACGCTCGGGATCCCGGGTTCGGGCGGACCGATCGATGAGACGACGCTCGCGGTCGTCGCCGCGGACGTCGACGGCGACGGCTTCGCCGACGTCGTGGCGGGGACGAACGCGGGCATCGACGTCCGCCGCGGCAACGCGCAGGGCGAGTTCCTCGAGCAGCTCGCGTGGATCCCGACCGCCGCGCGCATGGAGGACCTCGCCATCGGCGACGTCGACCGCGATGGCGACCTCGACCTGGTTGGGGCACAGATCGGCGACGGCCCCTTCGTGTACCTGAACGACGGCAGCGGGGCGTTCGAGCCGGCCTCGTTCGGTGGCGACCCGAACCTCTTCGCGAAGGCGGTCGCGCTCGGCGACATCGATCAGGACGGTGACCTGGACATCGTGCTCGGGACCCTGCGGACGTACAACGACCTCGTCATCGAGAACCGCGGGACGGACTGCCCGCCGGGCGGTGGCGGGGATTGGCTCGGATTCGCCGTGGCCGACCGCACGCTGCTCGAGACGGACCTCTTCACCGGCGACGTCCAGCTCGCCGACCTCGAGTGTGACGGCGACCTCGACCTGCTCATGGGCCACGGCCCGGGTGAGCCCGGCACGGCGTGGGCCAACGTCGGCGGCACGTTCGTGCGCGATCCGAGCACGAACCTCGGCGACCCGGTCACGCGCGCCCTCGTGCTCGGCGACTTCGACGGCGACGGAGACCTCGACCTCGTCGCCGGCACCGGGCAGAACGACCTCGTGTGGCGCAACGACGGCGTCCCGCCGGGCGGTCTGTTCACGAACTTCACGCTGATCCAGGAGCTCCCGGCCACGGACACACGAGCGATCGCTCTGGGCGACTGGAACGGGGACGGAAAACTCGACATCGCGACCGCGCCCTCGACCGGCGAGCTGCGCGTCGTCCTCGGTGATGGCAGCGGCACGTTCGATGCGCCGCTCTTGCTTCCGGCGCAAGGCTCGGGCAGCCTCGCATCCGTCGACGTCGACCGTGACGGGGATCTCGAGCTGCTCGTCGGCCGGTGGACGAGCTTCCGGCTCGACACCTGGCTCAACCGACGATGACCAACACCACCGGAGCCCAAGGTGCCGCCCCCCTGAATCTCTGGCCGCCCCCGCGGCGGGTGCGCGCGACGGGCTCGGCGCTGGTGCTCTACTGCGGCACGCGGCCGCGTGTGCGGGGCCAGGACGCGGACGCGCGGGTCGTGCGCGCGCTCGAAGCAGCGTTCGCTCCGCTCGGCGCGGGCGAGGGCGAGGGCGAGCGGGTCGACGTCGAGTTGCTCGTGGAGGTGGCCCTCGGCCAGGAGGCCTACCGCCTCGGCGTCGGTGCGGACGGCATCCAGATCACAGCGTCCGGCGCCGAAGGCGCGTTCCGCGCGGCCGCGACGCTCGCACAGCTGGTGCGCGCCGCGACCGCTCCCCCCCGCGGTGCTGCGCCCTGGAGCATCGCTGGTGTCGTGATCGACGACGCCCCCGACTTCGCCGAGCGCGGCTTCATGCTCGACGTCAGCCGCGACCGGATCCCGATGATGCCGGCGCTCCTGCATCTGGTCGACCGGCTCGCCGAGCTCAAGTACAACCGGCTCCAGCTCTACTTCGAGCACACCTTCGCCTACGCCGGCCACGAGCAGGTGTGGCGTGATGCGAGCGCGTTCACACCGGACGAGATCCGCCAGCTCGACGCGTACTGCGCCGAGCGTTTCCTCGAGCTCGTTCCGAACCAGCAGAGCCTGGGGCACATGCACCGCTGGCTCGTGTTGCCGCGCTACGCCCAGCTCGCCGAAGTGCCCGAGGGCATCGAGCACGCGTTCAGCGTCGAGAAGGAGCCGTTCAGTCTCGCCCCGACGAACCCGGGCTCCTTCGCCCTCCTCGAGGAGTTGTACGACCAGCTCCTCGCGTGCTTCTCGTCCGACACGATCAACGTCGGACTCGACGAGACGTTCGACGTGGGCCTCGGCGCATCGAAGGCCGAGTGCGAGTCCAAGGGCGTCGGACGCGTCTATCTCGAGACCCTGAAGCGCGTGCATGCGCTGGTCACCGCGCGCGGAAAGCGCATGCAGTTCTGGGGCGACGTCATCGTCAACCACCCCGACCTCGTGCCGGAGCTGCCGCCCGACGCCGTCGCGCTCGAATGGGGCTACGAAGCCGGGCACCCGTTCGAGGCACACGCGGCGCGGTTCGCCGAGTCGGGGCTCGAGTTCCACGTCTGCCCGGGCACGAGCTCGTGGCAGAGCTTCGGCGGCCGCTTGTCGAACGCGCACGCGAACCTCGAGGAGGCCGCGCGGCACGGCCTCGCCGCAGGCGCGAGCGGCTACCTCGTGACCGACTGGGGCGACTTCGGACACTGGCAGCCTCCGAGCGTCTCCTGGCCCGGCATCCTGCTCGGGGCATCGCGCGGCTGGAACGCGCACGCCGACCCCGAGGGCCTCGAGCGCGGTCTCGCTCTGCACGTCCTCGAGTCCGACCAGGCCCTGGCCGAGGCGCTCGTCGCCCTGGCGAACGTTCACGAGGCCGCGCAAGCGCCGGCGGTCAACGGCTCCGCGCTCTTCTTCCTCTTGCGCTACGCGCACCAGCCGCTGCCGATCGAGCGCGCAGCGGAGTTGAACGTGCCTGGACTCGACACGCACGCGGCGGCGCTGGATGCCGTTCGCGGACGGCTCGCGGATGGCGCTCGCGGCGGAGCGTGCGCGACGATCGCGCGCGAGATCGAATGGGCCGCCGACACGCTCGGCTGGAGCGGCGAGCTCGCGCGCGCACGGCTCGCCGCCGGCGAGGGATCGCACGTCGCCGACGTGCCGGCACAGGAGCGGCGCCGGCTGGCACGCGACCTCGCCCCCCTGATCGAGCGCCACCGCTCCATCTGGCTCGAGACGAGCCGGCCCGGGGGCCTCGCCGAGTCCGCGGCGCGCCTCGAGCACATCCACGCGATGCTCCAAAAGCAGCTCGCATGATCGCGGCCCTCTACGCCGCGGCGGCGGTGAACGTGGTCGTCGGCCTCAGCTGCCTGCTCGGGCCTCCGGGGCGGGTGACAGCGGATCGCGCCGCGCTCGCCGCGTGCGCGGTGCTCGCGTTCTCGCTCGCCGAGCTCCTGCTGCTGTTCCATCGCGGACTCAGCATCTTCGGCGTCATGCACCTCGCGTGGCTGCAGATCGGATGGGTCGTGCCCGCCTGCGGCGTTGGTGTGCTCGTCGCACGTGCGCTCGGCCGTCCGGTCTCGAACCGCGCTCTGGCAATCGGTGCGTTGGGCGCGGGCGCGTTCGCTGGCACGGTGCACGCACAGTTTCTGTGCCCGCGCGATCTGCGGCTCGAAGCGGCGACGCTCACGCTGCGCGGGGAGCGCGCCGGCAACTCGCCCGTGCGCATCGGCATCCTCGCCGACATCCAAACCGATCGCGTCACGGACTACGAGCGCCGCGCCGTGCGGCGCCTGATGGACACCGAGCCCGACCTGATCCTCGTGCCCGGCGACGTTTTTCAAGGCAGCCGCAGCCAGTACGACGCGACCGAGCCGGAGCTGCTCGAGCTGATGGCGAGCCTCCACGCGCCCTTCGGCGTGTACTTCGCGCCCGGCAACACCGACTCGCCGTTTGCGCTCGAGCGCATCTTCGAGGGCACCGACATCGTCGTGCTCCAGCACGAGCAGACCCGCGTCCAGGTCCGCGACCGCACACTGACGATCTACGGCGCCCGCGATCCGATCGGACTTGCGACGCCGCTGCGAAACTTGGAGGAACGGCGGGGCAACGACGTGCGGATCGTGCTCTCGCACTACCCGCGCGCAGCGCTCGACCTGTCGCAGGACAGCCGCGTCGACCTGGTGGTCGCGGGGCACACCCACGGCGGCCAGGTCGTGCTGCCTTTCGTAGGACCACCGCTCACGCTCTCGCCGATGCCGCGCGCCATCGGCGCCGGCGGGCTGCACGAGCACCGCGGCAACGCGATCTACGTCAGCCGCGGTGTCGGGATGGAGCGCACCGACGCGCCGCGCATCCGGTTCCTGTGTCCGCCGGAAGTGACGGTGTTGACGTTAGAGTAGATGGGGTAGGACCGCGCGCATGCGCTGCGTCGTCATCGCCCTTCTCGTCTGCTCCGCCTGCGCGAGCACCCTCCCTCCGACGGACGGCGACCTCCCCACTGCCCGTCTAGAGGTGGACCGCGTCGTTCACGTTGGCTTCGTCGTCGTCGACGGCGTCTACAACACCGAGCTCACCGCCCCCTACGACGTGTTCCACCACACGGTGTTCCACGCCAAGCCCGGCATGCGCGTCTTCACCGTCGCTCCGAGCCTCGAGCCGATCACGACGTTCGAGGGGTTGCGGCTCCTGCCCGACTACACGTTCGACACCGCTCCTGACGTCAACGTGCTCGTCGTTCCCAGCGCCGAACACAGCATGGACACCGACCTCGAAGACGAGGCGCTGATCGGTTACGTGCGCCGTACGGGCGAGGAGTCGGCCTACGTCGTGTCGTTGTGCGACGGAGCGTTCGTGCTTGCGCAAGCGGGGTTGCTCGACGGCCTGAAGGCGACGACCTTTCCCGACGACGTCGATCGCATGCGCGAGATGTTTCCAGCGGTCGACGTGGTCCACAGCGGCCAGGCCATTCATCACGGCAAGGCGATCACCTCGCCCGGGGGGTTCCACTCGCACGTTCCGGCGTTCTACTTGTGCGACCTGCTCTACGGCACGGACGTCGCGAACGGCGTCGCGCACGGCATGGTCACGTTCTGGCAGAGGGGGTCCAGCCACCGGCCGGTGCGCATCGTCGAGTGAGGCGCGCCCGTCAGACTTCCTTCCACACCTTCGCGAGGCTCTCCCCGTGGACCGACAGGTCCCACGAGCAGAAGTGACCGAACGGCGTCTGCTTGACGAGGTAGCCGCCGGCGGTAAGGCGCTCGTCGATCTCGTCGAGGAAGGCCTTGGCAAAGTCCGGATCGGCGTTCTCCGCGCCGAGGTGCGTGAACGAATGCAGCGCGACCGTCTTCATGTCGCGCTTGCCCGCGAGCCACTTCACGTGCTTCAAAACGTGCCTCTTACAGCGCTTGTGCTGCTCTTCCTCTTGATCGCGCGCCTCCGCATGGACGAAGACAACGACCGCATCCGCCACCCCGTCTCCAGCACCCGCGTCGGGAACGTCTTCCAAGGTCTTTGAGTAGGGCTCCCACTTGAAGTGCCTGGCGAGGAAGGTGAGAAGCTTCATGCCGCCACGTTAGTCGTACGCGCCATGAGTTCCCACCGCCCGGCCCTTTGGGCAAGATAGGCGACCCGCTCTCGGACACAACATCCTCCACGACCACGACCATCATGAACGTGCCGACCACGGCGGCTCTCGCCGTCGCCACTACTCTCGGCCTGGCCTCGTTCTCGGGACGGAGCACCGACATCGTCGGCAGCCCCGCACCCGAGATTCAAGCCGGGACCTGGTTCAACCACATCGGTGCCCCGATCACCAAAGAGACCCTCAAGGGCCGCCCCGTCTTGATCGAGATGTGGGCGACCTGGTGAAAGCCGTGCCGAGGGGCATGGCCCCACCTCGCGCAGTTGCACGAGGAATTCAAGGACCAGGGACTGATGGTGCTGGCGCTCTCCGACGAGTCGCCCGGCTTGGTCGAGCCGTACGTCGCGCAGAATGACCTGCCGTTCGCCGTCGCGGCGGAGAGCCGCTCGAACGGGCAGTTCTCGAAGCTCTCCGGGGCCCGCAGCATCCCGCACAGCTACCTGCTCGACCACGAGGGCAAGGTGCTCTGGCACGGACATCCGAACAGCCTGTCGAAGGGCAAGATCGAGAAGGCCATCAAGGCGGCGCCGAGACTGGCCAACGCGCTGCTCGCGCTCCCCTTCGAGGAAGCCAAGGGCTCCCTCGGCAAGGCCTACGCGGCCGCGACGGCCGGCAATCTCGGTGACGCGTTGACCGCCCTCGCGCGCATCCAAACCGACGAGCGCTCCTCCCAAGCCGACCGCGACGGCGCATTGGCCGCCACCGAGCGCATCGAGTCCCACGTCGCCACGATGATGACGCAGATCGAGAAAGCCCTCGAGCGCCGTGACGTCCTGGCGGCCGTGAACGCACTCGACACGCTGGCCGACGACCTCAAGGGCCACGCCGCCGGAACGCGCGCGGCGGGACGGCTCGACGAGATCACCAAGGACGAGACGCTCGCGAACGAGATCCAGGCGGCCGAGGCGCTCGGCAAGGCCATGGAGCTCGGCGCCAAGCGCGGCATGAAGAAGGCCAGGGGCAAGCTCGAGTCCGTCATCAAGAAGTTCCCCGGCACGAAGGCTGCGGAACGTGCGCGGTCGAAGATCGCGGGAATGTAGCGGACGGTTCCCGATCCTTCAGGCGAGCGCCGGAACGCGAGTTCCGGCGCTCGCCTCGCATCTGAGGCGCCACGGCCGCTTCGCGCCTCTCCAGCTCGAAGTCCGTACGTTCCGTTGACGCCGCCCGACGAGCTGCTAACGAAACCAAGCGAGGCGCAGGAAGCCGACGAGTCCGACGACGAGCAGAGCGGCACCGGCGAGCGTGAGGCGCGTTGCGCGGCCCAGCACCGCGGCCGCGACGGCGACGCACGCGAGTCGCGAGAGCGCGAGGCCGCCGAGGAACGCGGCGAGGCCGAGCTGCGCGTCGCGCTCATCGGCGAGAGCCGCGCTGAGCGCGAGCGCCAGGGCGAGACCGGAGACGACGCCGAACACGAGCACTTCGAGCACACGCGCGCGGTCCGGGTGGCGCATGAGATAGTCGGCCGCGACGTAGGCGACCGACAGTGGGGCCGCGAGGATGATCGTGCGCGTGAGGGAAGCCGCGATGCCCCAATGCACCGCAAGGGCGATGGTGGCCACCTCCGCCGCCAGGAACACGGCTCCGACGCGCAGCGCTTGCTTGCGCCCCGCCGCGGCCAGCATCAGGGCAGCGAGCGCGCAGGGGCCGGCCCACGCGCTCCACCCACGCTTCAGCCCATCGATGTGCATCTCGCCGGTGATCGCCCCGGGGGCGCGGACCTCCCAGTGCTCGTCGCGCGGCGTGAAGAGTCGCCCGAGCGGCTTGCGGCCGTTCCAGCGGATCTCGGCCGTGTCGACGTGGTCGGGACTCGTCGCGCGGAACAGGTCGACCTCGAGGGAGAGCTCCTCGATCGGGCGCTCGGCGCGGATCGCGAACTGAACGTCGACGAGCTCGTAGCCAGTCAGGCGATCGGGCCCAGAGGTGCGCACGCGGCGTACGGCGGTCGGGCTCACGCTGAGACCCGCCGCCGCGCGCACGCGGTAGTGGCTCGCGACGTAGGACGACACCTCGTCCGCGTGCTGTTCCAGCTCACCCGTCTCGACGAACCCGTCCGCGTCCGCATCGAGCCCCTCGATCACCTCCTGCAGGGACAGGACCTGGCAACGCACCGAGAGCTCCGCCCGCGCGCCCTCGACGACGAGCCTGGACGCGCTGACCGAACCGGTGTGCAAAGCGAGGCAGAACAAGGCGATCCCGCAAAGAGGCATCCCGCGAGCTTCTCACGATGAGATCCCTACGAAAAGCCCCAAGCCGCGGGGTACTGGCGGTCGAAATCGCTTGGACGCCCCGCCCCTCGCGCAAGACCTCCATGGAAACCTTCATCGCTCGCCAGCCGATCTTCGACATCAAGATGCAGGTGATCGGCTACGAGCTGCTGCACCGGTCGGGCTGGAACGCCGCGTTCGACGGCTCGGACCCGGATCGGGCCACGCTCGAGCTCCTGAACAACTCCCTGCTCGTCAACCGGCTCGAGGACCTGACCGACGGCAAGCTGGGCTTCGTGAACGTCACCGAGAACCTCCTCCAGCAGGACGTCATCCAGATCCTGCCGCCCGAGCACACGGTCGTCGAGGTGCTCGAAACCGTCCGACCGACGCCCGAGGTGGTTCAAGCGGTGCGCGCGCTGAAGGACGCGGGCCACAAGATCGCGCTCGACGACTTCGAGGAGACGCCGGCCCACGCGCCCCTGATCGAGATCGCCGACTTCATCAAGATCGATTTCAGCCTGACCAAGGCGGACGAGCGCCGAGCGATCGTCGACCGCCTCAGCCGCAAGGGGCTGACGTTCTTGGCCGAGAAGATCGAGACGCGCGAGGAGTACGAGCAGAGCGCGGAGGACGGCTACGAGCTCTTCCAGGGCTTCTTCTTCTGCAAGCCGCAGACGAGCTCACGCAAGGACATCCCGCGCAGCAAGGTCAACTGCATGCAGCTGATCAGCGAGGTCAGCCGCCCCCAGCTCGAGCTCGACAAGATCGAAGACCTGATCAAGCGCGAAGTGTCGCTGTCGGCGAAGCTCCTGCAGTACCTCAACTCGGTCCACTTCGGGCTCGAACACGAGATCCACTCGATCCGCCAGGCGTTGGTCCACCTCGGGGAGCGGCCGCTCAAGCGCTGGGCGATGCTCGTCGGGATGGCGGGTCTCGGCCAGGACGGCCCGGTCGAGCTCGTGCGGACGTGCCTGGTGCGCGCGCGTTTCCTCGAGCAGCTCGCCGGCGCGTTGAGGCGCCCCGACGGCGCCCTCGACCTGTTCCTGGTCGGCATGTTCTCGACGCTCGACGCGCTGACCGGCAAGCCGCTGCGCAAGGCTCTCGCCGAGATCGGCGTGAAGGGCGAAGTAGCCGACGCCATCCAGGGCAGCGACTCGTGGCTCGGCAAGAGCTTCGCGCTCGCGATGGCCTCCGAGCGCGGCGACGTCGTCAACTACACGCGGATCGCGAAAGAGCTCGACCTGCTTGAGACGGACGTCGCGAACGTGTACGCCGAGTCGTTGTTCTGGGCGGACTCGGTGTTCTCGAACCGGCTCACCGGCGCGGCCTGAGCGCCGAGCGAAACTGAGACGCGCTCAGCGGAGCGCGGCCTCGAGCGCTTCGTCGACGTCGCTCACGAGCACGAAGTCGAGCTTCTCGCGCGCGGGCGCGGGGATCTCCTCGAGATCGCGCTCGTTGCGCGCCGGCAACAGAACCGTCTTGATGCCCGCGGCCAGGGCACCAAGCACCTTCTCCTTGATCCCGCCGACCGGGAGGACGAAGCCACGCAGGCTCACCTCACCCGTCATCGCCACGTCGCGCTTGACCCTGCGGCCGGTCGCGAGTGAGACGAGCGCGGTGAACATCGCCACGCCCGCGCTCGGCCCGTCCTTGGGTACGGCGCCGGCGGGGATGTGCATGTGCAGGTCGCCCTCGTCGAAGAAGGCGGGCTCGACACCCAGCGCCTCCGCGCGGTTGCGCACCAGACTGAGCGCCGCCTGGGCGCTCTCCTTCATCACGTCACCGAGCTGACCCGTGAGCAAGAGCTTTCCCTTGCCGGGCATGCGCGTCGCCTCGATGAACAGGATCTCCCCGCCGACCGGCGTCCATGCGAGCCCCGTCGCGACGCCAGGAGTGGTCATGCGCATCGCGGCCTCGCGGTCGAAGCGCGGCGGGCCGAGGATCTCGTGGATTTTCGCGGGCGTGATCCGGACGGGCTTGCGGCGCCTGCGGGCAAAGAGCGTCGCGACGCTGCGGCACACAGCGCCGATCTCGCGCTCGAGGTTGCGCACGCCCGCTTCCCGCGTGTAGTTGCGGATGATCTCGCGCAGCGCCGCGACGTCGATGCGGCATTGCGCCGCCTTCAGGCCGCACGCTTCCAGCTGGCGCTGGACGAGGTAGCGGCGGGCGATCTGCAGCTTCTCCTCTTCGGTGTAGCCCGGCAGATGGATGACCTCGAGCCGGTCGCGCAGGGGACCGGGGATGCCCTCCAGGACATTGGCGGTCGCCACGAACAGCGTGTGCCGCAGGTTGAAGGGGACGCCGAGGTAGCTGTCCTGGAACGAGTCGTTCTGGGCAGGGTCGAGCACCTCGAGCATCGCCGCGCTCGGGTCGCCGTGCAGGCCGCGGCCGAGCTTGTCCATCTCGTCGAGCATGAACACGGGGTTCTTCGAACCCGCCTTGCGCAGACCGGTCAGGATGCGGCCCGGCATCGCCCCGATGTACGTGCGCCGGTGGCCGCGGATCTCGGCCTCGTCGTGGATCCCGCCGAGACTGATGCGCACGAACTTGCGCCCCATCGCTCGCGCGATGCTGCGCCCGAGCGACGTCTTGCCGACGCCCGGTGGCCCGATCAGGCACAGCGTCGGGCCACGGCCGTCGGGGTTCAGCTTGCGAACGGCGAGGAACTCGAGGATGCGCTTCTTGACCTTCTCGAGGCCGTAGTGGTCCTCGTCCAGTATGCGCTCGGCCCGCGCCAGGTCGAGGCGATCGGGCGTCTCCGCGTTCCACGGGAGCTCAGTGAAGACCTCGAGATAGGTGCGCAGCATCGAGTACTCCGCGGCCTGCTCGGGCATGCGTTCGAGGCGGCGCAGCTCCTTGCGCGCCTCGTTGTCGGCCTCGGGCGGGAGGTCGAGCGCATCGATCGCCGCCGCGAGCTCACGCAGCTCCTCGGCCTTCTCGTCCCCCTCGCCCAGCTCGCGCTGGATCGCGTGCAGCTGCTCGCGGAGGTAGTACTCGCGCTGGGCCTGGTCCAGGGCGCCCTTGGTGTCCTGGCGGATCTTGTGCGAGAGCTTGAGCACCTCCGAGAGCTCGCCGAGCATCGTGTTGAGCCGGTCGAGGCGCTCCTTGAGGTCGATCGTCTCGAGGACCTCCTGCTTCTCGACGGCGGGCACGTCCATGAACGTCGCGACCATGTCGGCCAGCATCGACGGCGAGTCGATGGCCTGCACCGCTTGCGCGAGGTCCTCCGGGGCGCCGGGCGAGAGCGCGAGCACCTCTCCCGCGCGCTGCTTGAGTGCGACGAAGCGCGCCTCGATCGCCCGCGAGCGCGGCTCGTGCTGTTCGATCAGCTCGATGCGCGCGACGAGGAACGGCTCGCGCTGGGTGTACTCGAGGACGCGGAAGCGCTGAACGCCCTGGCAGATCGCCTGGTGCCGACCGTCCTGGGCCGTCCAATAGCGCACGATCTCGGCCACCGTGCCGACCTCGTGCAGCTCGTCGGGACCGGGTTCCTCCTGCTGCTCGTCGCGCTGCAGCAAGAGCCCGACCTGCTGCCCCTCCTCGACCGCCGCCTGGATCGCGCCGATGCTGCGTTCGCGACCGACCATGAGCGGCAGCACGACGCCGGGGAACAGGATCATGTTTCGGACCGGAATGAGGATGAGGTCGTCGACCTCCGGCGGCCCCTCGCCGCTCCCCAGCCCGTTGCGCCGCGTCCGCTTGCTCTTCTTCTTCTTGCCGGCCTTCTTGCCCCCGCGCACAGGTGCCTTCTTGGGCACCTTCTTGGGCGTTCTCTTTGGCGCCTTCTTGGAGCGCTTCAGAGCCTTGCGAACGACCTTCCCCTCCTCGGGCGCAACAGCACCGTCGTCGGGTATTTCTTCCACGGACTTCGCTGTCGACTTCTTACGCGCCACGGAGAGCGAGTATGGACGTTCCCAAGCACGGTCTCAACCCCGAACCCAGCAGGGCCGGTACCGAGCCCACCAACAGGTGGGGCTTGCACGGGCTGCGGTACCGCCCCCCGCGTCCGGCAAAAGACCGCCACCGCAACAGCAGCGGCGCCGTCAGGCGCCGCTGCCA
>JAAELL010000023.1 GCA_024226735.1 bacterium
TCAGGTTTCGGCGAGCCATCGTCGTTCCTGGCAAGGCGCGCCGCCGACGCGTATTCGCTGGATACTCGGAGAAGGCGCAACGTAGCCAGGGGCGGCGAGGGCCGGCGAAACGTGACACTTATTCTCGGACGGGCCCTAAGAGCCGCAAGGTTCGACTAAGGAGATGGACTGATCGTGTCGATACGAGACACGATGTCGACTCCCAGCCTGCTCGTGGCCGCGATCGCGGCCTGCGCCAACGCTCCGGTCCCCTACGCCATCGAAGCCGGCGTTCCCGTCCTCGAGCAGCTCGCCCCGCCGGTCGTCGCCTGGGAGGAGCTCGCCCACGACCCCGAGGCCTTCCTCGGCCAAGAGGTGCGGCTGTTCCTCCAGCACCACTCCGAGCGCGAGACGTGGAATCCGTACATGACGCGCTTCGCCGACCACACCTTCCGGGCGCTAAACGGCTGGTCGGACGCGCAGCGATTGTGGGTGCAAGAGGACTTCGACGCGCCGGTCGCGCGCGTGTTCGTGCGCCGCGGCTCGGAGGCCGACCGCGTGCTGCACGGCGTCGCGCGCCACCGGCGCTCGATGCTGACCGTCGTCGTGCGCGAGGTGTTCGTCGGCCGGCCCTGGATCGAGGTGACCCACGCGCACGTGATGAAGAGTCACGTGCCGGAGGGCACGATCCTGCACGCGATTCGCGCCTTCGAGCTCGTCGAGAAGAAGGCGCTCTTGCGCGCGAAGGACGAGTTCACGCGGGCGCTCGCGGCGCCGCTGCCGGTGGCGGTTGCTCGAGACCTCGAGGCTGCGCTCGCGCGGTGTGAGCCTCCGCAGCGCAAGGTGCGGACTGCCGCGGTGCGACGGCGCGCACGGGATCAGCCCGCCCGCAAGTAGCGGGTTCCCGCGACGGGACCTCGCGGCCCTCCGCGTGCCCGCCTATGCTCTTGTCAGGCGAGAGCCATGGCGATGCACCGAAACAGTCCCGCCGGTGACTTGACGACTCTGCACGTGCGCGGAGCCGCCGGCGGCGATGCGAACAGCTTGCGCTGGCTCGTCGAGCGTTTCTCGCCGCTCTTGCATGCGGTCGCAGCGCGCCGGCTCGGGCCGCGACTGCGCGCCAGCTACGACCCCGCGGACGTGGTGCAGGACGTGTGGACAGCCGTGCTGCCGAAGCTGGGCGCGCTCGAACTGCGGGGCGCGCGTGCGACGCCGACCGTGCTCAAGTACCTCACGACGGCTGTCGTCAACCGCGTCCGCAACCTGTTGGAGAGACACCTCGCGCGACAGCTCACCGGCGAGCCGGACGAACCCGACCTCGAGGAGCTCAAGGACTCGGCGTCGGGCATCTTGACCAAGGCCGTGCGAGCCGAGAGCGCGGTGTGCGTGCATCGAGCGCTGGAGGAGCTGACCGACAGCGACCGCGAGATCGTGATCCTGCGCGGCCTCGAACAGCAGTCGCTACCGGCCGTCGCGGAACAGTTGGGTATCGAGCCGGGGACTGCGTCCGTTCGATTCCACCGCGCATTGAAGCGACTGCAGCAGAAGTTGCCAGACTCGGTGTTCGCGGACCTGGAATCGGTCGATGCCTAGCCCCCATTCGTCACCAGCATCACGTGAGACGAATGGGGGCTAGTGGCGCGGACGACGTCGATCGCCTGCGCGCGGCGATCGAAGCGCACGAGCGCTTCGTACTCGAAGAAGGGCGCCGCAGCGCCAGCGACTTCTTGGTCGAGCACGAGGAGCTGCGCGACCTGCTCGAGCCGCTGCTCGCCCACGCGCGTCCGCCGCCGCCTGAAACCGACACCGAACGGGTGCTCGGCGACTTCCGCCTGCTCGGCGAGCTCGGTCGCGGCGGCATGGGCGTCGTCTACGATGCCGAGCAGATCTCGCTCGGTCGCCGCGTCGCGGTCAAGGTGCTGCCGGGTCGTCTGGCCCTCGATCCGGGACGGCGCGCCCGGTTCGAACGCGAGTCACGGCTCGCCGCGAGCCTCGACCATCCGGGCATCGCGAAAGTGATCAGCGCCGACTCCGACGGCGAGGTGGTCTGGTTCGCGATGGAGCGCATCGACGGCGCGCCGCTCGACCAGGTGCTGCTCCGAACCGCCGTCACCCAGTCCGCCAGCATGACCGGCCGCCGGCTCGAATCGGTCGTGGGCGACGTCGCCCGAGAGCACGGCGTCGGCGGCTCCCGCATCGAGGCCGCGACCGACAAGTCAGGATCGACCGTTTGGCGCAGCGGCTACGTGGACACCGTCGTGCGCATCGGTGCCCAGATCGCGGACGCCCTGCAGCACGCCCACCAGCAGGGCGTCATCCATCGCGACGTCAAACCCGGCAACGTGCTCTTGCGCCGGGACGGGAGCGCGGTTCTGACCGACTTCGGCTTGGCGCGCGAGCTGCAGGCGCCGTCGGTGACGTTGACCGGTGATTTCCTGGGGACACCGTCCTACTCCGCCCCCGAACAGCTCGCGGGCGAGCGAGCCTCGGTCGACCATCGCACCGACGTGTTCGCGCTGGGCGTGACGCTCTACGAGCTCCTCACGCACAAGAAGCCGTTCGAGGCATCCAGCTCCGACGAGGTGCGCACCCGCATCCTGACGGTCGAGCCGCCACGGCCGCGCAGGCTCAATCGGAAGATCCCCCCCGACCTGAGCTCTGTGCTGCTCAAGGCGCTCGAGAAGGATCCGAATCGGCGCTACCAGAGCGCGGCGGCGATGGCCGCCGACCTGCGTGCGGTCGCGCAGGGCCGGCCGGTGAAGGCGCAAGTCGTACGCCTGCACAGGCGCGGCTGGCGCTGGTGCCGGCGCAACCGCTGGGCGGCAACCGCGCTCGCTTCGATGCTCGGGGTCGTCCTGCTGCTGCTCACGATTCGCGCGCAGCTCGTGCACGCCAATGCCGAACAAGCCGAGAGCACGATCCGCGCCGGTGTCGCCCTCGCGCGGACGCAGGACTTTCGCGGCGCGCTGGCCGTGCTGATGCCACTCGAGAGGCAGTTCCCCGGTCCCGCGACACAAGCTGCCCTGGACGAGCTGTTTCGTCGCCACCCGTGCATCGCTTCGTATCCGCTGATAGGCAAGTCGAACGAGCGTTTGGTCGCGGCCCTTTTCAGCGCCGATGGGACTTGGTTGACGACGAGGCACGAGCTGGCGGATACGCCGGGTCAGTCGTGGCAGCGGCTATGGCGCGTCCCGCTGCCGAACTCTTCGGCGCCGCAATCGGCTTGGAGATGTGAGTGGGAGAGCGCTCCTACAACTCACTACCGGGGGTTCATCGCTGGGCCGCCGATCGTCTGGTTGAAGGACGACCGGACAGTCGCCGTCGGCGGACCGGACCGCAAGACCTCGGAGATCGAGTTCGAGGATCGGGTCCAGGGGCTGATCCAGTCGAGTCGCGACGGGCATTTCGGCGTTAGCTTCGAGAAGCACGTAGAACTGCGCGACGCGGAGGGCCGCCTGATCCATGAGTGGCCGATTGCGCGCGACGCGGACCGCTCCGGCATTAGGATTTTGGACGACGTGCTGGTTCGCGGGTGGCAAAGTCTCGACTCACGGTGGGCCGTCGGTTCCACCGCCCCGGGCTCGGAGCCCATCGACGTCGGGGTTGGCGTAGGTGTGATAAATCTCGATCCAGACGACCCGACGCGAATGATGGTGTCGACGGATGGATGGATCACCGCGTTGCGCAGCATCAATGGGGAGCTCGTACCCGACGGTCGAGGTGCGAGCCTGTTCTCCGGTGGGCTGAATCGCGCCCCGTTGAGGAACGAGGCAGGCGAGCTCAAAGAGGACGGGCCGCGCTTGTCGGCTCTTTCAGAACTACCTCTGTGGCGCTCGGCTTCGCTTTGCTCGCGGCTCTACACGGCCGAGGCTAGCGGTACGCACGAACCGTATATCGTCGCCGTCGAAGACCGAGTCCTGCGCGTCTGGGGCACGCCCGGACCGCGCCGACTGGACCCGGAGCGAAGCCGGCTCGAGATCGCCCGCTTTGAGCCAGCCACACGCAAAGTGTGGTGCGCGGGTTTCGACACGTTGGCCACATGGTCTCTCGATGCCAAGGGCGTGGGAGCGCGTGAGGATGTGGAGACTCCGCTGGAGATCCGCGAGGTGCTGGCCGACGGGAAGGCGCCGAGCTTCTCCGGCATGGCCTTCGATCCGGGTCGTGCGGTTCTGGCATGCGCGCGCAGCGATGTTCAGCTACCGACTGGGGGGTGGGTGTTCGTGCTGCCCGCGGGCGACTTCGGGCGGGCCAAGGCGTATCCCTGTCGCTCCGAACCTGGTTGGATCGAGCTCAGTTCGGACCGAAGCCAGCTCGCCGTGGCCGAGCGTGACGGGGGCGTCGAGCTGTGGACTTACGATTCGAAGCTCGGTGTGCTGACGGACCGCGTCGCGCTGCCCGCGCGACCGATCAAGGCGTTGCGACTCTCGTGTGTGCGCTACCTCGGCTCGCGGTTCCTGCTCGGTACGGAGGCCAGCCACATTGAGAAGGGGGGGCTCCTGCGCTGGGACCTCGACGCTCCAGGTGCGCCACCCGTTCCGGTCGCGCTGGCCGAAGTCCGCGGGGGGCTGCGCTGTCTCACGGTTTCCTCCGCAGGCAAGATCGTTGCGACCGGCGGTGACGATCGATTCGTGCGGGTCATGCGCGTCGCCCGTAAGGACGGCGCGCCGGAGCTCGAATCGATCTGGCGTGCAGATCACGGGGCGGCAGTGTTTGCAGTCGCGTTCGCCGAACGCGATGGCGCCCTGATCCTGGCGAGCGGCGATCGGCAGGGCGGGGTCCGGCTGTGGGACGCGGAGACGGGAGCCGAGCGGGGGCACTTGCGGGACTCCACGGAGGGCGGCGGTGAGATGATCCTCAGCCTCGACTTCTCAGAGGACGGC
Organism: bacterium; assembly: GCA_024226735.1. Lineage (GTDB taxonomy): Bacteria > Planctomycetota > UBA1135 > UBA1135 > JAAELL01. The sequence continues at coordinate 4,860 of JAAELL010000023.1, forward strand.
CGCTATCTCGCGGCATGCGGGAGCAGTGGACGCGTGCTGCTGTGGGACTTGGATCGGCCACGGCGGTGTCTCGAAGGCAACCGGGACTGTGCGGAGCGGTTGCTTCGGCTGCAGGCCGAAGTTCGGTAGCCCGCGGAAAAGACGGCAAGCCCTGTAAGCGCGAGCCCAGCCGCCGGTCTGCCAGGTGAGCTGAAGGGTTCGGCGGTGTCCTTCGAACGCCGGAACATCGACGAGCAGACGGCCCGTCTCTTCCTCGTCGCCTCAGAGCCTACGACAGGATTGTGAATCATGAAGAACCGAATGAGTTCGTCCGGCGCGTCCCTGATTGCCCGGTGGATGGCGTGGGCGGCGGGGGTGCTTGCACTTTCCACGACAGGCCTCGCACAGGATCCCTGCAACGTCGTACCCGGCGATTGTTGCGCCGGCCAACCGGCATTCGATGATCCAGGCTATACGTTTGCGGGTCAGGTCGCCGTAGGCACGGCTTCTCCACAAGCGATTGGTACCGCTGTCCTCGTCGTCTACGACTTCTCGGACTTCTCGAGTGCCACGCCGGGCGCGAACTTTCCGATCAACCGCTACAGTGACCCGAGCTGGACGCAACTGACGTTGGGAAGCATCTTCGGCGTCACGCTCGATGCGGACGGCAACATCTACGTCACGGCGACGACGTGCTATCACTCCGACCAGGTGGGGTCCGGTGGAGTTGGTGCCGTGTACCGCATCGACGCAAGCACCGGTGCAGCGTCCGTCTTCGCCAGCCTTCCGAACACGGGTCCCGAGCTGGGCAACATCGCCTACGACTGCGCAAACGAGCAGTTCTTCGTGACCAATCACGAGGATGGGAAGATCTATCGCCTCGATACGGCAGGCACGATTCTGAGCACGTTCGACCACGGCGTGCCCGATGACGGTTCCGCCGGCTTCGCTCCCCTCGGTGAGCGACTCTGGGGCGTGGCGGTGCACGATGGCCGGGTGTGGTTCGGTGTTTGGAACGAGGACTCCGGCACCCCGAATCCGGTCGTCACCAACGAAATCTGGTCAGTGGCTCTCTCCGGCGGCGACTTCAGCGGCACTTCACAACTCGAGGTGTCGGTTCAGGCGCCGTCGGGCGACGACTACACGAACCCGATCTCGGACATCCGGTTCACGCCGACGGGCTCGATGCTCATCGCCGAGCACGGGCAGTTGGACGACACCACACCGGTCCCGCATGACGCGCAGGTCCGAGAATACGAATGCGTGGGGGGGGCTTGGTCCGAGACCGCCAGTACGTTCAGCATCGGCATCGTCAATGGCGGCACGAACAGCTCCGGCGGGGTCGATTTCGACTACGGTCCGGGCGGTCGTGTGTGGGCGAGCGCCGATGCGATCAGTCTTTCGAGTCCAGCGATCTACGGTTTCCAAGGCCTTCCGGCGACCGGCGGGTTCGTGTCAAGCAGCATTCTCGTCGACTACAACGGCAACCTGTCAGTCCAGGACAAGACCCTGATCGGCGACATCGCGATCTCGTGTCCCGCCGGGACCGAGGTCTGCTGCCTCGACTTCAACGACCAAACGACCCAAGGCTTCATTCCCTGTCCGCAAGCGCCCAACGTCACCCTCACGACCCCTTCACCGGGGCCTTCCGGTGACCCGCAGGACTTCTTCCTTCTGCTCGATGATCAATCGGGGCCGTCGGCCGCCTGCGGCCCGGCCCCCTGTGCCGGCGACTGGTGCACGCTGGGACCGTGCGCCGCGTTGTGCTTCGATGAACGTGTGCTCGACGACGGCGTTCCCGGCAGTTCCATTCCCATCACCCCGGCGATCGTCATCACCGACGGGACCATTCGGGCAGCATTCTTTGCGAGCTTCACCGTGACCGATGACGGTGGCAGCAACCCCGGCTGGCACTCGATCTGTGCACCGATCCGGCCGCTCGGACTCAGCGGGGCGCCGCCCCACAGCAGCGGTGGCGCTTGGCAGATGTTGGACGGTCGCCCCGACAGCGACTGGGACGTGCTGCTCTGCAACGTGACCGAGATTCAACTCTCGGGCGATCCGGTCGGCAGTCAGACCGAGCTCTTCGGGTTCGACAACATCTGCCTGCGCGACGACGTCTGCAACTTCTCCGGCGTCAACAAGGACCTGCGCAACGACACGGGACAGGACGTCAACGGCGTCGACATCCTGCTCGAAGGCACTTGGACGTTGGCCGATCTGCGCTTCCACTTCGACGGTGGCTTCACGTCGTTCCAGATGATCCCAGTCGGCCCCAACACGATCCTGCGCTGGACCGGCGGGTTCACCGTTCCGCCGGCGGGCGTCACGCACGTCGGCTACGCGATGTGGTCGCCGGCGACCACGGTGATGGGGGTCTTCTGGACCGTCAACGGGATCGCTGTCGGGTGCGCACCCCAGTGCAACATCGAGGGCCGCTCGCACCCGGGCAGTGGTGAGGTGCGCTACACCAACAACGCCGACTCCTGTTCGTCCGATCCTCTCTACACGGGCGACCTCGTCGTGGAGTACTACATCGTTCCGCCGCCGCTCGCGGATTGGAACGCGACGACGCCGCGTGTGCCGATCCAGCTCGACGTCGTACCGTTCGCGGTCTGTCTCCAGCCGGGAGACGAGGCGGTTCTGTTCACTCCGGCGCCGCCTTCCGACGCACACTTCGCGCTGTATGTCTTCGAGGTCGGCAGCGATCCGGCATTGGGCGGACCCAACACGACCGTGGACTTCCTCCTGGTACCGCTCATCGATGCCGGATCTCCGATCGGGACCGCCTACTGCAGTCCCAACGAGCTCAACTCGACGGGGCAGCCCGGTAGCCTGTTGGCCCACGGTAGCACAGTCGTCGCGGACCAGAACGTCGCGCTGTTCGCGAGCTCACTACCCTCGAACCAGTTCGGCTACTTCCTTAGCAGCCCGACCCAAGGGTTCATCGCGCACCCGGGCGGGAGTATCGGGAACTTCTGCTTGGGGGTCGGCGACTTCCTCGGGCGCTACAATGGCATGGTGCAGAACACGGGACCCGTGGGTCAGGCGGCGCTGGTCCTCGACCTCACCGCCGTCCCGATCGCGATCGCGCCTGGCTCGATCGCGATCCAGGCGGGTGACACGTGGAACTGGCAGATGTGGTACCGGGACATCGGGAACACCAACAACTTCACCGATGCCGTTAGCATCACCTTTCAGTAAGAGCGCCACGCAACTCGGTGCGTTCGCTCCCACCCGCGAGGGTGGGAGCGAACGCCCTTGATTGGGGCATGGGTTTTTGCGTTTCGCGGCTCTTGTTCGCCGGCGGCCGGTTCGGGCTGGCCGGGGGAATTGGCGCGTTGAACATCGCTCGTTGGGACGGAACGAGCTGGACCAACATCGTCGCGGGCGGAGTCGGCGGGTTGCCGCTACAACGGCATGGTGCAGAACTCCGGCAGTTTGGGGGCGTTCGCGATCCCGATCGACCTGACGGCCGTACCGATCGCCAACGGTCCGCCGATCGCGCTCCAGCCGGGAGATACGTGGAACTTCCAGGCGTGGTTCCGCGACGTGGGGAACACGAACAACTTCACCGATGGCGTGAGCGTGATGTTCTTCTGAGGCCGGAGTCAGCCGCTTCCTCGAGTGCGGCTTCCGACCGTCAGGGTCGCTCTCGGAACGTCTCGGTCGGTAGCTCGATCGCTCGCCCCGCAAGCTTGGCCTGGCTCAGGCGGAAGCCGCCGCTCGAGTCGTAGACCAGCAAGAACGCCTCCGGCCGCGCGTAGCGCTGCACGAGCTCGTCCAGCCAGTCCTCCTCGCCCGGCCACGGGTACGCGAAGATCAGGTCGAAGTCGTCGAGCTCGAGCCCCAGCTCGTCGTACGCGCACGCGCCCGCGGTCGGCGTGAAGTGATCGCGTGACTGGTGCTCGATCTCCTCTTGATAGCTCGGCGGAACGAACGAGCCCTCGACGAAGCTCGCGTTCGATTCGAACTCCTCGGCGAGCTCGATCGAGCGTTCGACGAGCCAGGGCTCGAGCTCGATCCCGTACGCGTCGTAGCCGAGGAGGTCGGCCATCACGGTCACGACGCCGCCGCCGGAGCCGAGCTCCACGAACGTGGACGCGCGGTCGGACAACAGACGCAGGAGGTCGTACGCGCTGGCGTGGTCGCTCGGAATGAAGAGGTGGTAGCGGTTCTCCCGCGAGCGGAACTCCTCCCAGGTCCGATCGCCCTCGGCCATGAGACGTGCGAGAGTCGCGGGCGTGATGGCGGGAGCGTGCATGGGCTCACTTCCCAGCGAACGCCTCGATGACCGCCCGAAGCGTCGGCGCCAACGCCTCGGCCAGCCGCTCGTGTCCAGCCGCGCTCGGACCGCCATCGGCTCCGACCAGACCCGTGCCCGCGTTGAGCGCACCGTCGAAGCGCGGAACGAGCGTCACCCCCGACCGCTCCGCGTACGCGGAGTAGACCGATTCGAAGAGGCCCGGGTAGCGTCCGTCGCCCGGCGCGGTCCGCCCGAGCAGCAGTACGTGCGCACCCGACTTTCGGGCGCGCTCGACGAGGTTCGAGAGGTCCGCGCGGATGTCCTCGATCGGGCGCCCCGCGTCCGCATCCGCACGCCCGATCGCCAGGACCACGATGTTGGGCCCGATCGACAGTTGCGCCTCGAGCACCGCGAGCGCCTCGTCCGTGCGCCGGCCCGGGAGGCACTCGACGTGCGGCCGGAAGATGCAGCCCTCGCGCGCGAGCTGCAGGCGCACCTGGCCGAGGAAGCTCTCGTGTGGCGCGACGCCGCCCGCGTCGCACAGCCCGTCGCCGAGGAACAGCACGCGCGGCGCGTAGTCGGCGTGCTCGCCGTGCCCTGGAAGTGGGGCCGCCGTGTGGGTCTCTTCGGGTTCGGGAGGGGCCTCGCTCCCGCCACACGCCGCGAGCGCGAGCAGGAGGCAGAGCCGCCAGCGGTGGGGATGGTCTCTCACGGCCACCATTGTCGCGACGCCTGGCGCCATTTCGACCGCGGCGGGTTGAAACCTGACGCGCGGCCGTGCGATCTTTCCGCCATGCTGGTCGAACTCGCCATCTCCGATCTCGCCCTCATCGAGGGCGCCACCCTGGGCTTCGGCGGCGGGCTGAACGTCATCACCGGCGAGACCGGGGCCGGCAAGAGCCTTCTGATCGACGCGCTCGAGCTGCTCCTCGGGCAGCGAGCTCGCTCGGGGATGGTGCGGGGCGGCGCGCAGCGGGCGCGCGTCGAGGGGCGCTTCCTCGTCGCGCCGACGGGGTACGGCGAGCTCGCGCGTGGCTGGCTGCGCGAGCACCTGCCCGACACGCTCGACGAGCTCGAGGAGGAAGCGGGTCCAGACGGCGAGCTCGAGCTGATCTTGACGCGCACGATCGGCCGCGATGGCCGCAGCCGCGCGCACGTCAACCACCGCCCGGTGACGCAGCGCGTTCTGCGCGAGCTCGCTGCACACCTCGTCGAGATCCACGGGCAGAACGACCACCAGAAGCTGTTCGAGCCGTCCGAGCAGTTGCGGCTGCTCGACACGTTCGCGGGAACGGAGGACTCGCTCGCGGGCTACCGCGAACGGCGGGCGCGTTGGCTGCAGCTCGCGGAGCGGCTCGAGGACTTCGACCGCGGCGAAGCGGATCGGCTGCAGCGGCTCGACCTCTTGCGCTTCCAGGCCGCCGAGCTGGAGGAGGCGGGTGACGACCTCGCCGGGCGCAGCGAGCTGGTCGACGAGCGCGCGCTCCTGCGCCACGCCGGCGAGCTGTCGCGCGACCTCGGGGCCTCCTTGCAGGAGCTGTCCGAGGGCGAGGGCGCCGCGCTCGACGTGCTGCGTCGCGCCGAGCGCCGTATCGACGAGTGGGCGGAGAAGGTCGGCGGGCTCAGCGTTCCGGCGGAGTCGGCGCGCGAGGCGGTCGCGCACCTCGAGGAGTGCGTCGCGGCGCTGCTCTCGATTGCGGGCGAGATCGAGGCGAACCCCGCGCGGCTCGAGGAGCTCGAGACGCGCCTCAGCCGCGTCGAACAGCTCGAGCGCAAGTACCGCGACGACGCCGAGGGCTTGCTCGCGCGACGAACGGCGATCGAGGAAGAGCTGGGCACGCTCGAAGGCGAGGAGGTCGGGCGCGACGATCTCGAGCGCCGCACGAACGAGGCGCGCGAGTCGCTGGAGGACTCGGCGCGCCGAGTGATGGAGATGCGTGAAGGAGCACGCGGGCGGCTCGAGGTCGCCGTGCACTCCGGGCTGGAGGGGCTCGGGCTCCAGCGCGCCAAGTTCGAGGCGAACGTCGTCGAGCGTGAGCTCGACGACGATGCCGACGGGTTCGCGGCGGCGCGGCGACGCTTCACGGCGGAAGGTACGAGCGCAGTCGAGTTCCTCCTCGCCGCGAACCCGGGCGAGCCCAACCAGCCGCTGCGCAAGGTCGCCTCGGGCGGGGAGATGGCGCGCATCATGCTCGCCCTGCGCGGGGCGCTCGCCGTGCGCCAGTCGACGCCGACGCTGGTCTTCGACGAGGTCGACTCGGGCGTCGGCGGCCGGCTGGGGCCGCAGGTCGGGGCGCAGCTCGGGGCGCTCGCCCAGCACCACCAGATCCTGTGCGTGACCCACCTGCCGGCGATCGCGGCACGCGCGCAGTGCCACCTGCGGGTCGCCAAGCAGGTGTCCTCTGGCCGGACGCGGACCCGGGTCGAGGTCTTGAGCGGAGATGAGCGGGTCGAGGAGATCGCGGACATGATCGCGGGCGGATCCGCCCACGAGACGGCCCGCGCCGAGGCGCGCCGTCTCCTTCAGGACGCGTAGAGCTTTCGCGACGATTCCGGACCTCAGATTCCGGTCCACATGGGCCGGACGACCCCCTCCGGACGCTACTCTCTTGGGCCGCCCCTCCCTCGTCAGAACCGTCCAGTCCCCGTCCCTACCAATGTCCCTCGACGAACCGCTCCGCTTCGAACCCGCGGTCTTCCGCAAGGTCTGGGGCGGCACGGGGCTCGCCGCGCTGGCCGGTGCGTCGGGACCCGAGCCCGACGAGGTTCCGATCGGTGAGGTGTGGCAGATCGCCGATCGCGACGAGCACACCTCGGTCGTTGCCGAAGGGGCGTTCAAGGGGCGGTGTCTGAGTGGCTTGATGCTGTCGGAGCGCGACGCCCTCCTCGGACGCTCGACGCCGACCGCGAAGGGTGGGTTCCCGCTGCTCATCAAGCTGCTCCAAGCCGCGCGTCCGCTGTCGGTCCAAGTGCATCCGGACGCGAAGATCGCGGCGCGCATCGGCGGCGGCGCGGAGCCGAAGGAGGAGTGCTGGTACATCCTCGACGCGGAGCCGGGCAGCGAGATCCATCTCGGCCTCAAGCCGGACGTTGACGCAAAGGAGTTCGCGGCGGCCGCGGCGAGCTCGAACGTCGTCGACCTGTTGCGCTCGTTCCCCGTGTCCCCGGGGGAGTTCATTCACGTGCCGCCGGGGACCGTGCACTCGATCGGTTCCGGGTTGATGCTCGTGGAGGTGCAGGAGAACTCCGACACGACCTACCGGCTCTTCGACTGGAACCGCGAGGGCGAGGGGCGCGGCCCACGCTCGCTGCAGGTCGACCTCGCGCTGCAGTCGATCGACTACGGACAGGTCCTGGACGGCCCGCGTACAGACGATCTCCAGGGCGACGTCAACCGACGCGCCGAGCTCCTCGACAGCGAATCGTTCGCGATGGATCTGCTCGAGATCCACGAGCCGGCCGACTTCGACACGGGCGGCCTCGTGTGGGCCTACGTCGTCGTCGACGGCTCGGGCCGACTGTGTGCGGGGGAGCACGAGCGTCAGGTCGCTCGCGGCCAAGCATGGGTGATCCCCGCTTGCGTCGGGCGGCATCGATTCGATTCGCCGGATGGCGAGCTACGGGTCCTTCAGATCCAAGCGAAGGAGCGCGCGTCGTGATGAGCGGAACCCGGAAACGACCGAGCGGAGACGACAAGAATCGCAAGCAGACCCGCCCCGCGAAGGTCGGTGGTCGGCGCAAGCCGGCACGGACCTCGTCGGCGCGCGAGGCCAAGCGCGATACGGAGCTCGTGCGGCTCAACAAGTACCTCGCCGACCACGGCGTCGCCTCGCGCCGCGGCTGCGACGAGCTGATCTCCGAGGGCAAGGTCATGATCGACGGTGAGCCGGTCACGACCCTCGGCACCAAGGTCGACCCGGCGAAGCAGAAGGTCGAGGTCGATGGCTACGTGCTTCGGCTGGATCGCATGTCGCGACGCTACTACCTGCTGCACAAGCCGGCCGGCGTCGTGTGCACGAACGAGAAGCGCGAGATGCGGCCGCGGGCGATCGATCTGATCACCGACAAGAACAAGGGGCGCATCTACACGGTCGGTCGCCTCGACGAGGAGAGCACTGGGCTGCTCCTGTTGACCAGCGACGGTGAGTTCGCCGAACGCATCGCCCACCCGCGCTACGGCGTGCCGAAGACCTATCGCGTGCGCGTGCCCGGACGCGTCGACGACGATGCGGTCGCGCGCATTCGCCGCGGAGTGCACCTGTCCGAGGGCAAGACGGCCGGTGCACGCGTGCTCATCCAGCGCCGGACGACCAAGTCCTCGACGCTGCTCGTCACGATCCGCGAGGGCATGAACCGCGAGATCCGGCGCATCTTCGCGCGCGTCGGCTACAAGGTGGTCAGCTTGACGCGCACCGACATCGGCCCGCTCACCGTGCGCGGCCTCAAGGTGGGGCACTGGCGACCGCTGAGCCGAGACGAGGTCGAGGCGCTCTTGAACGCGAGCGGCGCGGACGCGACGGAGCCCGACGACGACGGGCCTCCGCGCCGACCGAAACCACGACGCCATAGACCCGGAGCGGCACGCCCGCGCGGGAGACGCAAGTGAGCTTCCCGATGTTTCCCCGTTCGGCGACCACCAAGAAGAAGCGCCAGCTCTCGGCGGACGTCCTGTCCGGCGCCGTGCTGCACGAGGGCAAGCTCAAGAACGGTCTATCGGTCCTGGTCGCCGAGCGCCACCTCGACCCCGTCGTCGCCACGATGGTCTGGTACGGCGTCGGCTCACGCGACGAAGCACCCGAGGAGGCAGGCGTCTCGCACTTCCTCGAGCACATGATGTTCAAGGGCACGCAGCGCCACGGCAAGGGCGCGGTCGATCGCATGACGACCGAGCTCGGGGGGCGCAACAACGCGTTCACGAGCACAGACCACACCGCGTACTGGTTCGAGCTCGCGTCCGATCGGTGGAAGCCGGCGCTCGAGCTCGAGGCCGACCGCATGCGCAACCTCCTGCTCGACCGGCGCGAATTCGGCACGGAGAAGGCGGTCGTTCTCGAGGAGCTCTCGATGGGGGCCGACGATCCTTGGCGCCACCTCACCCAAGAGATCTCGGAGGTCCTGTTCCGCCGCCACGCGTACGCGCGACCCGTCATCGGTTACGCCGACGTCCTGACGCGCATGACGCCGGAGCTGATGCGCGACTACTACGAGCGGCACTACTGCCCCTCGAACGCCACCGTCGTCATCAGTGGCGACGTCGCACCGGGCCCGGCGATGCGCGCCGTGCGCGAGGCGTTCGGCGGGCTCGCGTCCGGTCCGGGCAACCATGCGACCGTGCGCCGCCCCGTGCCTGAGCCCAAGGGCGAGTGGCGCTTCACGACCCACTGGGATGATCAGGCACTGCGGCTCGCGATGGCGTGGCCGACCGATTCGGTCGTGACGGACACGGACTACGCGTTCGACTTGATCTCCACGATCCTCACCGGCGGCCGGCTCTCGCGGCTGTACCGCTCCCTGGTCCTCGATCGTCGCGTCGCGGTCAGCGTCGGCTCCAGCAATGACGCCCGGGTCGACGGGGGAGCCTTCTGGATCTACGCGGAGTGCGTTCCCGGTGTCGCTCCCGAGAAGCTGGAGCAAGCGATCGACGAGGAGCTCGCGCGTCTCGCGGACGAGACCGTCGAGCGCACCGAGCTCGGTCGGGCGCGCGCGATCCTGAGCGCCTCGGAGGCCTACGGCGGCGAGACGGTGACCGACATCGCCGAGACGCTTGGTGAGTACGCCGTCGACTCGGAGTGGCGCGACGCGCTGCGCCACGAGGAGCGGCGCGCGAAGATTCGTGCGCGCGACATCAAGCAGGCCGCGAGCCGGTACCTGCGTCCGCAGCGACGCGTGCTCGGATGGAGCCTTCCGAAAGGCGAGCGCGCATGAGCTCGCGTTCGCAGGCGGCTATCAAGGTCCCGACGCTCGAGGTTCCGCGCGAGCGGTTCGAGCTGGGTTGTGGCGTGAAGCTCGTCGTGTCCCCGCGACCCGGGGCATCGGTCACGGCGCTCAGGATGCACTTCCGCGGGGGGCGCTCGCTCGAGCCGGAGGATCGCGTCGGGCTCGGCGCGCTGGCCGGTCAGTTGATCGATCAGGGCACCACCGAGCACGACGAGTCCGAGATCGCCAATCTGCTCGAGCCGAACGGCGGGCAGATCGGAGGAGGGGCGACTGGACTGGCGGGTTCGATCGCCGGCGGCGGGTGGGGGCTCTTGCTCGAGCTCGCCTGTGAGATGGCGACGCGGCCAACGTACCCGGCGCCGCTCGTCGAGCTGCACAAGGAGCGCGTCGCGAGCCGCATCGTGACCGAGGCCGAGTCGCCGCGTTTCCAGGCGGAGCTGCGCTTCCGCCAGCTCGTCTACGGCAAGCACTGGATGGCGCGCAACGCGCGCGGCACGCTCGAGACGCTTGCGGCGATCACGCCGGCCCAGCTGCGCTCGTTCCACGGTCGGCTGTGGGTGCCGAATCGCTGCACGATCGCCGTGTGCGGCGACGTCGACCCACGCAAGGTCAAACGCCGGCTCGATACCCTGCTCAAGGACTGGAAGCCGCGCTCGGCGCGCAGCTTTCCCGTGCCGGACATCCCCGAGCCGGGCGTGCGGGTCGATGCGTTTCCGCGCGAGCGTGAGCAAGTGCACCTCTACCTCGGGCACCTCGGCATCCGCCGCAAAGACCCCGACTACGCGGCGTTGACGGTCATGGACCACATCCTCGGCACCGGGCCGGGGTTCACGAACCGTATCGCGCGCCGCCTGCGCGACGAGATGGGGCTGGCCTACTCGGTCGATGCCGACATCCACTCATCCGCCGGCATCGTCCGCGGGGTCTTCGCGGCCTACATCGGGACATCGCCTGAGCACGTCGGGACCGCGATCGACGGCTTCCTGAAGGAGATCAAGCGGATCCAGGCTCGCAAGGTGACGGCCGCGGAGCTCGAGACGGCGCGCAACTACCTGTTGGGTTCATTTGCGATGGGGTTCGAGCGCGCATCGCGTCGCGCGAGCTACCTCGTCGAGGCCGAGATCCACGACTTCCCCGACGACTATCTTGTCCGGCTTCCGCGCGAGTTCGCGGGTGTCGACCTGGCCGACGTGCAGCGGGTGGCCCGGGAGCATCTCTTGCCCGGGTCGTGCTGCCTGTCGGCCGGAGGGCCGATTTCGAAGCGGGAGCTCGCCGCCTTCATGACAAGACGGTGAGCGACTCCGGACGGGTTCCCGACTGGGGCAGCAAGGCGGCAGCGGACGAACTATACTTCCGGTACGTGTGGGCCTCCCGACCCGCGCGACCACGCCATGACAATGGTAGAGACCAACGAGGCTCCCGAGCAGGTACGGCTTTCGACCGTGGATCGCGTCTTCGCGGAAGTCCACGAAGAGGGAATCCGCTACTGCCACTGGAAGAGCAATCACCACCTGCACTTCGCGCTCGCCGCGACCGAGGATCTCGACCTCCTCATCGAGAAGGCGAGGTTCAGTGAGTTCGTTCAGATTCTGCTAGCCAATGGATTCAAGCCCGCGGAGACGCTGACCAGCCGCCAACAGCCCGGCGTCTACCACTTCCTGGGCAACGACGCGGACGCGGGACGCGTGATCAACGTCCATGCGTACACACGCATCTTGACGGGTGATCACCTGCTCAAGTCCAGCACGTGGCCGCTCGAACGCTTGCTGCTGGAGTCGACGCGCGAGCACCTCGGGATTCGCGTCCCGTCCGCGTCCGCCGAGCTGATCGTCTACGCCTTCCGGGCGATGGTCAAGCAGACGACGGTCATGGACCATTACTTCTTGTGGCGCTCCAAGGGCGGTTCCGAGGAAGAGCTCCAGTGGCTGCTCTCCGCCGGCGACATGGAGCGCAGCCGCAGCTTGCTCGCGCGGTACTTCCCGGAGATCGAGTACGCCGACTTCGAGCGCGCGCTCGCGCTTTGCAGCGAGACCGGGACCGGCGCGTTCCTGTCGCGTCTGCGTCTGGGTTTCCGGTTCCGGCGGGCGTTGTCGAAGTACCAGCGCTACGGCAGCTTGCGGCGCACGTCGTTGACGTTCCTGGCGACGCTCAAGATGGGCTGGAACAAGATCGTCCGCCGCCAGAAGCCGATGATGCTCCAGGACGGAGGCGTCGTGATCGCCTTCGTCGGGCCCCAGGCGACGGGCAAATCGACCCTCGTCAAGCACCTGCGCGCCTGGCTCGGTCGCGAGCTCGCGGTGATGACGATCCACGCGGGTAAGCCGCCGGCGACTTGGGTCACGTTCGTGCCGTCGAAGCTGATCCCGATCCTGCGCATGATCCATCCGGACAAGTCGACCGGGAACGTCGAGCGGGCGATCGAGGGCGGCGAGGTCAAGTCACCCCCGCTGCTCTTCCTCGTGCGCAAGGTCATGTTGGCCTGGGACCGCCGCAGCCTCCTGCGCGACGTCTACCGCCAGAGCCGCAACGGCCGCATCGTCCTGAGCGATCGCTACCCGTCCGAGCTCCCCGGAGCGATCGACGGCCGCTCGTTCGGCGACGAACAGATCGAAGGTGAAAAGTCAGGCTTCAAGCGCTGGCTTATGGCGAAGGAGCGCTCGCTCTACGCCGAGATCCCGCCACCCGACCTCGTCTTCCAGCTCTCCGCCCCGGTCGACCTCGCCGTGAAGCGCAACGAAGAGCGCAACAAGGAAGGGGACCAGACCGAGGAGTACGTCCGCTTCCGCCACTCGAGCCAGGCGTTGCCCGTGTTCACGCGCTGCCCGGTGGAGTGCGTGGCGACGGATCGCGGATTGACGGAGACGCAGGACGAGGTGCGGCGGCTGGTCTGGAAGCACGTGTAGCCGCTCGCTGGGACAAGACAGGGGTCAACCGACTACGCCAGCTCTCAGAGTAGCTCCCGCTACCCCCGCGCCGCGTGGCTCTGCATCGTCTGCACGTTGAACCGCGCGGCGAGCAGATCGATCACCTCGCCGACGAGCTCCACCTTAGGCGCGCTCTCCATCCCCATGCCGGGGAAGAAGTCGAGCCCGACCCCGTCGTCCTTGCCCAGGAAGTCCAGCGGGTGCAGGAGGATCGACGGCTGCACCCCCGTCAGCCGGCACAGTCCCAGACCGGTGCGGAAGTAGGTCTTGGCCAGCAAACGCGATACGCAGCCGATGTAGACGAGGTAGCTGACGTGGAACGGCACCTTCACGAACGGGACCGTCGTCACCGGGACTTCGACGAGTGCGCCGTCGGGCGTCTCGATCGGGTGTCGCTTCAGTGTCCCGAAGCCGTCGCTGAACTTGCCGAACAAGTCCTTTCGCTCTCGCTTCTCCTCCCTGCTGAGCTTGGCCGTCATGAAGTAGTAGGCCTTGGCGAGGGGGCCGAGGAACGTCGGGAACGACGACGCGTCGTACGCGTAGCCGCGGCGGGCGAGCGTGCGCAGGATGTCGGGTGAAGAGCTGAACCCCGGGCCGCGAAAGCCGATGGTGCGCCGGCCCGTGGCCTCCTCGATATGACGCTCGGCCGTGGCGAGCTCGTCGTCGATCTCCTCGCTCGAGTAGCGGTGCAGCCACGGCTCGTGGCGCATCGAATGGTTGCCGATCTCGTGGCCCGCGGCGGCGATCGCCGCGAGGGCGGTGCGGTTCTTCTCGAGGGCGGCGTCCTGTCCGACCAGGAAGAACGTGATCTTCAAGTCGCGCTCGGCCAGGAAGTCGAGGACGCGCGGCACGACGATGTCGAGGTAGCTGGGGTACTCCTCCCAACCCGGATCGCCGTGAATCTTGAGGTACGACCAGCGGTTGTCAAGATCCAGCGACAAGCTGGCGGTCGGTCGCGGCATCGTTCGTCTCGTGCGGGGCGTCGCCGTGGGCGAGGAGCGTGGGGAGAGCTTCTTCGGCGAGCTTGATCGTCTCGTTGACGTTCAAGGTGCCGTTGGCGATCTGAGCCGAAGTGACGACGAACACGCCCGGCACGGACGTGCGCGTCGCCGGGAGGCGCTTGGAGTAGTCGAGCGTAGTCAGTGCCAGGACGCGCCGCACGCGCGATACGCGGAACGCGAGAATGTCGTCCGGCTCGAAGCTCGGGTACATGCGCTCGAGCGCCTCGACCACCTCACGCCGCAGGTCGTCGTCGGTGACGTCGAAGCCAGCGTGCTCGGCCGGAAGGTAGCGCGGGAGGTAGACGAGCGAGCGGCCGCCGAACGTGCTCGGCGGGACAAGCGCCGTCATCTCGATCACGCCCGTGAACGGAAAGCTCGGCTCGGTGACGTTGGTGACGTAGTAGTCGGCCAGTGGCTTCTTCAACAGGAGCGACGTGCAGACGATGCCCTGGTACTCGATACCCGTCAGGCGCTCGACCTCGTCGGCCTCGAGCGACGGGCACATCTGGGGCACGATTGTCGCGGGCGTCGTGATTGCGATCCGGTCGAAGCTGGCGGTCTCGCCGCTTGCCAGCTGCAGGCTGGATGCGTCGATCGATCGGATCGGACAACCGAGCCGCACTTCGACTCCGGCTTCGCGGAGCCGCTCTTCGAGCACTTCCAGGATGCGGGCGTAGCCGCCTTCGACGTACCCGAACCGCTCGCGCTTGGAGCCGCCGCGGCGAGCCGCGTACATGCGCGCGATGATCGCCCAGATCCAAGCCGCCGACACCCGGTCCGCGTTCTCGCCGAGCTTGGCGCGCAAGAGCGGGAGCCACATCTTCTCGTAAGCCCGGCGGCCCGACATCTTGACCAGCCAATCGCTAGCGCGGATGCCCTCCAGGCGGCGCCAATCGCGGATCTTCGAGCCACGCCAGATCGTGTACCCAAGACGCAGCTTCGAGATCAGGTCGAGCGGCGGGAAACGCAGGAACTGCATCGTCGTCGACATCGAGTGCAGCTTGCCGTCGACGTAGAAACCGGTGCGTGTCTCGTGCCAGCGCAGCTCGGACGTGAGACCCAAGTCCTCGAGGAGGCGGAGCAGGAACTCGTCCGACTCCAGGATGACGTGGTAGTGGCGGTCCCAGGTGATCTCGCCGAGCTGCCACGCGTCCGCGAGGCCGCCGAGGTGATCGGCGCCTTCGAACAGGGTCACGCGGACCCCAAGCCGCGCGAGGCGGAGGGCGAGCGTCATCCCCAGGAATCCTCCGCCGACGATGCCCCAGGTCGGGCCGGCCGCGGTCTCGAGCGTCATCAGGCCTCGCGCGCTCCCCGAGGTTCTCCGGCGACCGGTGGGGTCAGCTCGCGGACCTTCTGGTCCTGGATCTCGTATTGCAGTCCACACGACGGGCAGGCGGCTTCGCGCGTCGGCGGATCGGTGTCGAAGCGCGCGACGAGCTCGCCACAGCGGCAGACGCAGCCGATCGAGCGCGCTGGCGAACCCATCACCAAATGGAAGTCCGGGACGGCTCGCGTGACGATCGAGCCCATCCCGACCATCGCGAAGCGCCCGATCGTCAGGTCGCATCCGATCGTGCAGTTCGCTCCGATCGTCGCGCCCTCGCGCACGAGTGTCGTGCGCGTCGACTCGTCCGGGTCGGAGTTGCGCAGACCCGAGAGGTCCGGCGTCGCCGCGCGCGGGAAGCGGTCGTTCGTGAAGACCGTCTGCGCACTCACCATCACGCCGTCCTCGAGCGTGACGCCATGGCAGATGTAGACAGACGAGTTGATCTTGACGCGATTCCCGACACGGACGCCGTAGGCGATGATCGAGCTACCGCCGACGATGCAGTCTTCACCGATCACGGTGTCGTGGCGCACGTGCGCGTGGCTCCAGATGGCCGTGCGCGAACCGAGCTGCACGTCTTCCTCCACGAGGGCAGTCGGGTGCACGCGCACGTCGGCGTCGAAGCGCGCTTCGCGCGCGAGCTGGACGGCGTGTAGCGTCGACGCGCGGGCGTGGATCGGTTGCCACTCACTCGACTGGAGCGCGGCGTAGGCCGTCTCGATGACCTCGACCGACGCCAGCGCTTCCTCGGGGGCGACGCGCGGCGGCTCGCTGCCGAGCACCGAGTTCGCGAAGTTGTCGATCTGCGCGCGGAAGGCCTGGGCCTTGTCGTAGCCCTTGCCGAAGACCGTCCAATCGTCGTCCGTCCGGCGCTTGTACTTTGACTCGCCCCACCCGACGTGCAGGGTGCCGCCGGTGCCGTAGACGCTGATGTAGTTTGGCTGTTGCTTGGAGATGCTCCAGGAGAGGTCGATGTTGCCGACCGTTCCGCCGGTTGTCCGGACGAATACGCGCACGGTGTCTTCGACCTTGAGGCCCTGATGGCGCTTGCCCTCGACCGTCTGCAGCTCGGCGAGCGGGCCGAACAGGTAGCGCATGATGTCGATCGAGTGCGTGCCGTTGTCGATCAGCACGCCACCGCCGCCGACCTCGGGGTCGGAGTTCCATCGCGACGACATGTCGACGTGGGCGGTGAAGCTGTTCTCGAACAGCAGGATGTCGCCGAGCATTCCCGAGGTGATCAGGGATCGCGCACCGACGACGTCCTCGACGAAGCGGAACTTCGACGCCATCGTCAGGATGACTCCCGCCCGCACGGCCGCCGCGAGCATCTCACGCGCGTCGTTCGAGGTGATCGCGAGCGGCTTCTCGCACAGGACGTGGACGCCGCGCCCGGCCAGGGCGATGCAGATCGAGGGGTGCGTGGCTGGCGGCGTGCACACGACGGCGGCATGGCAATCGGTCGCGTCCACGAGCTCCTCGAATGAGCCGAAGGCGGGGCATCGCAGTGTCGCGGCGATCGCCTCCGCGGCCTCCGCGCGGACGTCCGCCACGCCGACGACTTCGCAGCTCGGGCTCTCGCTCAGCGCGCGCGCGTAGGCCTGGGCGATCGCGCCCGCACCGATGAGCCCTATCTTGACACCGGTCATGATGCTTCCTGCAGTTTGTTGACCGCCGTGCGCACTGCCGAGGCCAGGAAGTCGACGTGTTGCTCCTCGAAGCGCTCGTTCCACGGCAGCACGAGGATCTCCTCGAGCCCGCGGAATGTGCCCGGGAAGTTGGCCGGGTCGTAGTCGACCGCCTCGGGGCGCGCGAGGGTGAAGGGGAAGCGGCTGTTGCCGAACGTGCGCTGCTGGGTGAAGACCTGGCAGGCGAAGGCGGGCTTCTGGATGTAGCGCGGCGCGCATGCGATGCCGCGCTCACGCAGGCCCGCGCCGAGCGCGACCGAGCCGCCAGGCACCGCGTTCCCATCGACCGTCAATGCGTAGCGCCAGTACGTGTGCTTCGCGCCGGGCGCGACCTGCGGCGTGGCGACGCCGGGCAGGTCCGTGAGCTTGGACGTGAGCCGGTTCGCCATCTCGACCCGTTGGGCGACGCCGCCGTCGAGCTTCTCCATCTGCGCGAGAGCAACGGCACCTTGCAGCTCGCTCAAGCGGTAGTTCAGGGCGAGGAAGTAGTGGTCGGGGTTCTTGTCGCCGTAGCCCCAGGCCTTGTTGATGAACAGGAACGCGCGACGCGCGAGCTCGGGGTCATTCGAGACGACGATGCCGCCCTCGCCGGTCGTGACGTGCTTGCCCTGCTGGAGGCTGAAGCAGCCGAGCGCGCCGATCGTGCCGACCTTGCGGCCGTCGACTTCGGCCTCGAACGCCTGCGCGCAGTCTTCGATCACGGGAATCCCGCGCGCGTTCGCGAGCTCCATGATCGGACCCATCGCGCACGGGTTGCCGAAGAGGTGCGTCACGAGGATGGCGCGCGTCTTCGGGCTGAGGACGCGTTCGATCGCGTCCGCGGTCAGGTTGCAGGTCGCCGGATCGACGTCGGCGAAGACGGGGATCGCACCCTGATAGAGAATCGGCGACAGCGCGCCCATGTCCGTGATCGAGGTCGTGACGATCTCGTCTCCGGGCTCCGGATCGATCGCGGCGATCGCGCAGTGAATCGCGGCGGTTCCCGACGAGGCGGCGTAGGCCGCGTGGACTCCGAGCCGCGCTGCGAATTCCTTTTCGAGCGTCTTCGTGAACGAGCCCTTCGTGCTCGTCAGGGTTCCACTCTCGATCGCCTCTTGAACGAGCGCTATCTCTTCGGTGCCCAGGGTCCTTCCCGACGACTCCTGGTCGTTGGGAAGTGTCAGGTCCTGCGGGGGTGTGTCGATCGTCATGAATGGTGCATCGAGCCCAAGGGGACTCGCTTTCGAAATAATACGTCCAAAGTGTTCGTTACAAAGATGCGGCTCATGAGCTGCAGGTGCCCCCACGTCGTGCGCACGAGGCGCATCTTCGAGTTGCCCTCGACCCGAGTGGTCAGATCAGCGGGCCACTCCGCGATGCGCGCTCCCTGGCGGTCGAGACGCCACAGCGTCTCGGCGATGCCGACGAAGCGCGGGTGCCGTAGCTCCAACTCGGCCACGGCGTCGCGCCGGTAGACGCGGAAACAGCTCGTGTAGCACGACAGTTTCTGCCGCATCAGCAACCGGTACGCGCGTGATGCCATGCGGGAGAGGGCGATGCGCCAGGGGGGCGCGCCGTGCACCGTCCCGGCCTCGTGATAGGGCGAGGCCGTGAGCACGTCGATGTCGGGCGTGAGCAGCGGCAGCGCCTTCTCGAGCTGGCGCGGGTCGTACGTGCAGTCGGAGTCGATCGAGCAGACGACGTCCGCGTGGGCGTGTTGGAAGCCCGTCATGATCGCCGCCGCGATGCCCTGGTTCTCGTCGTGACTCACTACGGTGCATAGCGGCACGGATTGGAAGGCGTTGAGGAGAGCGGCGCGGGTTCGGTCCGTGCTACCGTCGTCGACCAGCACGAATTCCACCAAATGCTCGGGATGCAGGAGCTCCCTCAGCGCCGTCAACTCGGTGAGCAGACGTCCGACGTTCCCTTCTTCGTTGAAGCAGGGGACCGCTACGCATACGGTGGGCACTTGCCCGGCAGTGGAGGCAGGTCGAGGGTGCAATCTTGGCCCCAGTGGGGACTATCCGGCGAACTCGGTGCAAAAAAAAAGGTAGGCAGACGCGAGCGGCAACGGCCAGTTCTGAAGGCTATCACAGGCAGCTGAAAGCGCCAGTTCCAGAGACGCGGTCCGAGACTTGGTTTCCACGCAAATCGGGCGACCCCCTTCGACGATGACCTCCTTCTGGCGACGCCCGTTGCGCCGTGTCTTGCCCGAGCATTTTCACGATCCGCTCGGTCTCACGCTGCGACTCCTGCGGAGTCGAAACTCGGCGGCTTACTTCGCGATGGGGAGCGCTGCCCTAGGCCTGTTGGCGACTCCGCTCGATTGGTCGTTTCAGCCGGCCGAACGCCGTCGCTACCGGTCCGCGCCCGCGCGCTCCAAGCCGCTGCTCTTCGTTTGCGGTCCACCCCGTTCGGGCACGACGATCGTCGCCAGCACGCTTCTCGAGCACCTGCCGTTCTCGTACTTCACCAATTGGACAGCGATCTTTCCGCGTTCACCACTGGTCGCGTCGCGTGTCTTCCGTCCGCTCGTACGCGGTCGGCGCATCAGCGGCCGAAACTACTACGGACGCACGACCGGGTTCAGCGGCCCCAACGATGCGCTCTACTTGTGGGACCGCTGGCTGGGCAGCGACCGGCAGAGCGCTCCGGAGCACCTGGAGCCCAGCGTGCGCGACAGGCTGCGCGCGTTCTTCGCGGCGTGTGAAGACGCGACGGGCACCGCGCTCCTGAACAAGTGCAACAACCTCAACGCTTCCGCGCATCTGGTCGCCGAG
This sequence comes from bacterium, assembly GCA_024226735.1. Lineage (GTDB taxonomy): Bacteria > Planctomycetota > UBA1135 > UBA1135 > JAAELL01. Next base: position 24,721 of record JAAELL010000023.1, read on the forward strand.
GCGCTGGAGCAAAGCTGGTTCGTGTGCGTCGAAAGGGACCCGCTGTACCTTGCGCAATCGCTGTACCGCGCGCGGCTCGACATTCACGGCGACGCCCACGTGCCCTACGGACTCGCCGACCCGGCGGCACCGGCGCGATCGGACGCGATCGACAGCGTCCTCGACCAGGTCCGCTACCACGCCGACCTCGCGTCCGCCCAAGAAGAGTGCATCGGTGCCGAGCGCTTCTGGCGTGTCTCCTACGACGATTTCTGCGCGGCTCCCGGCCAACTCGTCGACCGCGTGTCGCGTGAGGTCCTGGGGGTAGCGGGTCCGTCGGAGCCGGTTGCGCCTCTCGTGCCGTCGCGCAAGCGGACGCTGGACGAGAAGACGTTCGAAACGCTCGAGAAGAGACTGCAGGGCCACCCGTTGGAGCAGAGTTGAGTCGTACCGCCAAGACCCTCCTCGCGCTGTTTGTGCTCCTGCTGGCGACGGGGCTCGTCGCCCAGCGCACGCGATCTCGCCTGAGTGACCCCGAGCACCAGGTCGAGCGCAAGGGCGGTCTGCGTGACTTCCACAACGCTGTCTACTATCCGGCGGTCGCGGTTCGCGAGGGCGTCAATCCCTACGACTCCGATGCGTACCGCGCACACTACCCGGTGCGGCACTTCCCGCTCTACTCTCCCGTCACGCTCGCGCTCTACTTCCCGTTGGGCATGCTGCCGCGCGGGATTGCCGAGGTGCTGTACTTCGCCGCGGGGATCGCGATGAGCGTCGCGCTCGCCTGGCTGGCGCTGCACGCGTACGGCGCGCGTGCGCCGGCCTGGCGCTTGCTCGCCCTGGCCGCGGTCATCCTCGTGAGCCGCCCCGGGCAGCAGAACATGATGAACGGACAATCGACGCTGCAGGTGGTGATCGGCGTCGTGCTCGCTCTGCGCTACGGATCCGAACGGCCGTGGGTCGGCGCACTCGGGGTCGTGCTCGGGACGCTGAAGCCGACCTTCGGGCTGCCACTCGTCCTGCTGATGGCTGCCCGCGGCCAGTTCGCGGCACTCGCGCGTGGGCTCGCGGTGGCGCTGGCGATCGCGGTGCTGGTGCTCGGCTACTTGACGCTGCAGGGCGGGGGAGTCGAGGCACTCGTCGACTCGTTCTCGCGCAACCTCGCCCGGCATGGCGACCATCCGAACACGAACCTCGAGACGACCTACTCGCGCATCGACACGGTCTTCTTGGTCAGCCGCTGGACGGGCTGGATTCCCGCGCTGAAGGCCCAGTTCGTCATCGCCTTCGGCTTGTTGGCGGTCGCGGCGTGGACCGTGTACGGGCTTCGGAGCCGAGGCGGCCCCGAGCACGGCCCGAACACCCTGTCGGACGTGACGTGCTACCTAGCGATCCTCTCCTTCCTCTACCACCAGAGCTACGACCTGCTGTTCCTCGCGGTGCCGCTCGTGGCTTTGATCGCGTCGGGCAGCGGGACTTGGGGCCGACCGGGACCTGCATCGAACGTGACGATCTCCGGACCGCGTGTGCGCGCGTTGTTGGCGCTGGCTTGGCTCGCTCCGTTGTTCAACTTCGCGGCCACGGCATCGGGCGTTCGCGTGCTCGGGACTGGCCCCGAGTCGCGGGTCCTCTTGTGGCGAGCGGTGACCTCACTCAACGCGGTGCTCGTCCTCTGCACGTTCGCGGTGTGTGTTCTCTTGGCCCGACGCGCCACCCCGCCGGCCGCGCTGTGACCGAGCCTGCCCCCGAGCCTGCCCCCGGGTCTGCCCCCGGGTCTGCCCCCGGCCGCCGGCGCCGGGCGATGACGTGGATCGGTATCGCTTCGAGCCTGGTCTGCATGTACTTCGCGCTGCGCGGCACCGACCTGCGCAGCGTCGGCAAGACGCTCTGGCGTGCACACTTGCTGTTCGTGATCGCGTACGCCGTAGCGCAGGTCGGTTTCTACTGGGTCAAGGCCGTGCGTTGGCGCTGGCTGCTCGAGCGGCGCTGCACGAGCGGTGAGCTGTTCGCGCCGATGATGATCGGGACACTCGGGAACAACGTGCTCCCCGCGCACCTCGGCGAGCTCGTGCGCATGGATTTCTGCGCCAGACTCGTCGGCTTTCCACGCTCGAGCGTGCTGGCGAGTCTGGTGCTCGAGCGCATGTTCGACGTACTGGCCGTGCTGGCTCTCTTCGCGGCAGGCGGTCTCGTCTTGGTCGACGTACCTGCTCTCTTCACGACCGCCGCCTGGTGGTCAGCGGCGCTCGCGTTGACGGGCCTGGGATGCGCCGTTCTGTACGTGAGTCGCACGGAAGCCGTCGTGCGGCTGGTGACGGGCACGACACGCATGCTGCCCGAAGGCGTCCGCTCGCGCATCATCGAGCAGGTCCGGCTCGGCGCTGCCGGGATGCGCGCACTACGCGATCCGCGCGCCGCGCTGCTGATCGCGCTCGGCTCGCTCGTGCAATGGGCGTGCATGGCCGGCTCGATCCTCTTCGCGCTGATGGCGCTGGACGTGGACGCTCCGGCGGCGGCCTCGGTCGTCATTCTCGGAGCGGCGGTCATCGGCGTGACGCTTCCCGCGGCACCGGGTTTCTTCGGGACGCTCGAGCTCGCCTTCGTGATCGCCCTACAGCCCTTTGGTATCCACGAGGAGGCCGCGCTCGCCGTGGCGCTCCTGTACCACGTGCCGTCTTTCGTGCTCACCTCGCTCGTCGGGGCCTACGCGTTGCGACGGGTCGGCGCGCGGCTGAGCGACGCGGCGCCGAAGGGGAGCGATTCATTTCCGGCGTAGCGTGCCCAGGATCGAGGCGTGGACGCCCAGGCTGCGCCGGACGATCTCGTGCGAGGCGAGTGAGGTCAGGAGGGTGACGACGAGGACCGTGATGCTCGCGCCCATCAGGCCGTGCGCAGGCACGAGTATGAGGAACAGGACCGCCGTCAGAGCGAGGCCCGCCGCGGACACCCACATGCTCGCCACCTGCCGCCCGGTGACGTTGAGCAGCTCGGACACGGGGCCGAAGCCAGCACGCACGAGTTGCGCGGTCCCGAGGATCAGCAGGGCGGGATAGCCGCGCTCGAACTCCTCGCCGAAGATCGCCAGCAGTGGACGGCCCCAGAGGGCGAGCACGGCGAGGCCGACGAGGCCGCCACTGAAGCGCAGCATCGCGGCTTGGGCGACGAGGTGGCGCACCTGTCCGACCTCGCCCGCGGCGTGCAGCTGCGAGATGGACGGCAACACGAGGGAGTCGACCGCGATGATGCCGAACCCGATGAAGAACGCTGTCCGCCAAGCCGCCCAGTAGACCGCGACATCCTGGGGAGGCTGAAAGAGCCCGAGCAGCGTGACGTTGACCTCGGGGTAGAAGGTGGACGCCAAGCTGACGACGAGCAACGGCGACGAGATCTTCAGCCAGGAGCGCGTGTCGTACTCGGCTGTGACCCCTCCGAGCTGGGGCCGGAGCGCGCGGCCCAAGATCGCGCTCTGCCCCAACAGCACGATGAGCGCAACGCCCAAGTGCACCGCCATCGCGAGGCCCGCTCCCAGCGCGAAGTCGTTGAGCCAGAGGACGGCGACGACGGCCAGGAACGCGGCCGGACGGACGATCGTGTTCGGCAACACCGTCAGCGTAAACCGTCGGAAGGCGTGCGCGTGACCGGACTGGAGCCGCAGGAGCCCGAACGCCGGAATGGCGAGGAAGCTCGTGATCAGTGCCCAATGCGGTGGCTGGTCCGTCCAGTGCGCGTAACCCCAGATCGACGCCGCGCCGATCAGGGCGACGGCGCTTCCCGCGCCGAGCACGATCTGACGGCCACGCCGGATGAAGCCGAGAGCCTTGCCGGTGTTCTCGTTCGCGAGCTCGAGCCCCACGACACGCAACGAAGCGTCGCGCAGACCGAGCACGCAGATCGTCGTGACCACCGTGCACGTCGCGAAGGCTCCCGCGTAGCGGCCGAACTCCAGGTCGCCCATCCAGTTCGCGAGCGCGACCTGAGTGACGTACGCGAGCGCCGCGCCGATCAGGCGCGCCGAGAAGAAGAGCGCCGAACCGCGTGCGAGACGTGCGAATCCTCGGCCGAAGCGCTTGCGCGGCGCCGAGGGTGCCGCGGGTCCCGTCAGTTCAGTCTCCGGCACAGGCGCCCTAGTCTCCGCATGTATCGAGCGCCCAAAGTGCGGACACCCGCGGACTTCAGCACCGCCTCGAGCCGGCTGCCTCCCTGGAACTCCTGGAAACGAAACCTGTTCTGGAGCGCCAGCTCGGCCTCGATTGCTGCCGAGCTGGTATAGGGTCTCCACTGTTCGAAGGCCTGCTCGACCAGGCTCGCGTCCGGCCCCTTCAGGAACCGGCTCGTCGGCCTGCCCCAGTTGAGCAGACCCACCGAGACGAGCAGCTTGGCGGCGGCCTCTTCGATCGGCGCCGTGTAGGGCTTGCCGAAGTCGAAGATGACCATCTCGCGGTTGTTCGTCCGCGGCCCGAAGCCCGTGTTGCGGATGTCGATGCCCTTGAAGTTGACGGCGAGTCCGCGCGACTCGTAGCTACGCTGCTTGCGATTCAACTCGGGACGGCGGTCGCCCGCTTCGAAGAGCGTATCGAGCACGGCGCGCAGGCTGCGTAGCGCTTCGGGGAACATCGCGGCGAATGCAGCGCCGTCGGACTCGCGCAACACTCGGTCGACCGGAACTACCTCGGCCCATTCGATCGCGATCAACATGTGCTCGTCGGATCGAAAGAGCACCTGCGGTACACGCGCGACGGATCCGAGGAGGTCGGTCGCCACGGCCGCTCCTTGGCACTCGTATTCGAAGTGATCCCGATGCCAGGCGCCACCGCGGTCGCACATCTGCTTGATGAAGACCTTGCGCTCGGTCCCGTCCTCGCCGACCGCGGTCGCCTGGCCCACGCGGGACCAGTTGCGTTGATCGTGTGCGAGGCACAGTACGCGCAACGTTCCCGAGACGTCGCGGAGCTCGAGTTGCTTGCCGCTCTGGATCGGCTGCGCGTTCGACATCGTGGCGGGGCTCATCCGAACCGGGGACGAGACTCGGCGAGCTTGGACTGTCGGATGGCGAGACCGACACCGAGGCCGAGGAAGACGAAGAGGTGCCGCCAGTGGAGCGTGTCGATGACCATGCTCTCCGCGAGGATACCGACGACGACCGCGAGGCACGCCGCGATGTTCACAGCGTACTTGCCGCGCGCGACGACTTCGCGCAGCATCGTCAAGAGGCAGGAACCGAAGACCATTATGAACCCAACTGCGCCCAGCCAGCCGGTTTCGAGCAGGACGCGCAGGTACGTGTTGTGCATCGCCCGGTCGAAGCGAGGCTTCTTCCACTCCCCTGCACCGATGCCGAACGGGTGATCCGCGGCGACGGTCAGGGCGTAGCGGTGGGTGCCGAATCGATCCGAATCGTAACCTTGGAACGACAGTCGGTCGACGAAGTAGTCCACGTCCGCGGATTTTGCCAGGACGAACACGACGGACGGAACGGCTATGGCCGCCGCCAGCCCGATCGTGACCGCCAGGCGCTTGAGGACCCGGGGGTTGCGGACCACCAGGACCTGCAGGGCGATGAACGCGATCAGCGTGACGCCCAGGTTGAAGTAGGCGCCGCGTGAGAAGCTGAACAGGATTCCGATGAGGTAGACAGTCGCCATCACGATGCGGGCAAACCCAAACGGCGTGCGCTCGAGGCCCGACGCGAACGTCCAGAGCACGACGGACACGAGGAATGGCGAGAAGACGTTCGGATCCTTGAACGTGCTGCGGATCCGAATTCCGCTCGCGTCGCGCATGTAGTCTTGCCAGTTCGGCAGGACGTGGTAGTGCGCGAGGATTCCGATCAGCGCCGTCACCAGGGCGGCGATCGAGATTCCGATGAACATCGGCGTGACGATCGCGTCGCCGTAACGGTGGACGAGCGCGGCGATGCAGTAGGCCGCTCCGAACAGATAGAACGTGATCACCATGAAGCGGAGCGAATGCACCAGCTCCCATGCGACCAGCGTCGACAGCAGGTTGCACGCGGCGAACAGGACCATCCCGAGCAGCGCGCCCGGGCCGATCGGCACCGGCGACAGCGATCGTGCGGTGAGCAAGGCGACGAGCGCCACCGGCAGGAACAGGAGATCCGTCGGCGCCGGCTCGTTGATGACGTACCCGCTCATCGCGAGCATCGCGACCAAGAGGAACACGAGCACCCGCGGGGGCGTCTCGTCCGCGTCCATGCGCTGGACCTCGGAAAGCGCGGTCGTCATCGAGACTGTCATCGGCTGGATGAATGTCCGTCCGTGAGCACTCGATACAGCGCGAGCGTCGAATCGACCATGGTGTCGGCCGAGAATTCCCGCGCGCGCTCGAGGGAGCGGGCGGCGTAGCGCTCGCGTAGCCCGTGGTCGTCGGTCAACGGCTGGAGGGCTTCGCCGAGCTCTTGAGGACTATGGCCGGTAGATACGGCCCCGTTGCCCCCGTTTTCGACGGTGCTCGGCACGCCTCCCACCGGGGTCGCGACGATGGGCAGTCCCGCCGCCAGAGCCTCGAGCAGGACGTACGGCATGGCTTCGTACGCGCTCGGCATCACGAAGACGTCGAAGCCGCGCATGACCGTGTCCGGGTTGCGCGCACCGGTCCAGACGATCGCGTCGTCGAGGTCGATGCTCCGGGCGAGGGACTGGACCTCCGCCTCCATGGGGCCGTCGCCGACCATGCACAACCGCAGCTTGGGCCGCGACGCGCGCAGCTGGGCGAATGCGTGGAGCAGCAGCGCGGGATCCTTCTGCGGCATCAACCGTCCGAGGAAGCCGAGCACGACCTCGTCCTCGGTGAAGCCTAGCTCGCCCCGGACTTGCTCGCGCGAACGCCAATTCTGTTCCCGCGGCCCGTTCGGGATGTAGTGCACGCGGTCCTGCCCGAGCCCCATTTCGACGATGTGCTCGCGCTCACCCAGCGACACGGCGATGATGGCGTCCGTGCGCGGCGCGAGCATGCGCTCGGCGGCGCGAGTCGCGTGACTCATCATCTTCCCGGCGTCCGGGTTCATCGTGTAGATGCAGTGCGGCGTATAGAGCACGCGCGCGTTCCCGTGGCCGCCGGCCGAGCGAACGATGAGGCCGGCCTTGGAGCTATGAGCGTGCACGACGTCGAAGGCGGGGCCATTGACGAAGCGGCGGTAGCGTCGCATCGCGCCGAGATCCGCCGGCCGCGGCGCGCGATGCATCGTCAGCGGACTCGCTCGAAGATCCTCGAGCTCGGCGATGCCGGTACGGAATGGACCGTCCATCCGTAACGGCGAGTACACGAGGTGCACTTCGCACCCACGCTCGAGCAGTCCGTGGGCGAGGTCGACGACGTGACGGCCGACCCCTGCGGCGGACGCTTCCGTCACCAGGAGGACCTTCATGCCGAGCGCCGCTTCCCTCTCCTGTGCCGGCGCGTCCAGCGGCTGGGGACGGCGCCGGCCAGCTCGGGCGGTGCTGGTGCAGATCGCGGACAATCAGAAGGCACCGTGACCTCCAAGAACGACGCGCACCGTACGCAGGAGGATGTGCATCTCGAGCCAGATGGACCAGTTGCGCGCGTAGTAGCTGTCGAGCTCGACGCGCTCCTCGTAGGTCGTGTTGTTGCGACCGGAGATCTGCCACAGCCCCGTCACGCCGGGCCAGACCTTCTTGTAGAGCTCGAACGAATCGGCGTATTTTGCCACTTCGTCGTCGACGATCGGACGTGGTCCGACCAGGCTCATTTCACCACGCAAGACGTTCCAAAGCTGCGGCAGCTCGTCGAGGCTGAGTCGACGCAAGAGCTTGCCAATCGAAGTGACCCGCGGGTCGTTCTTGAGCTTCTGATCCTTCTCCCATTCCGCGCGCAGCTCCGGGTCTTTCGCCAGGCACTCGTCGAGGGTTTTCTGGGCGTCCGGGATCATCGTGCGGAACTTCCACACGTGCAGAACCTCACCGCCGCGGCCGATCCGTTTGTGGCGGAAGAAGACCGGGCCGCGCGAAGTGAGCTTGATCGCGATCGCCAACGCCGCAACGAGGGGCACGGCCACGATCGATCCTAATCCGACGATCGCGAGATCGAGCACGCGCTTCTGGAAGCGGCACAAGGGGTGCAGCAGCCGGTCGCGCAGACGAACCCCCGACAGTCCGGCAGCGTAGAACTCGATGCCGGGAGGGAACGGGCTGTGGCTCAGTCGCGGCGAGAGGACGAGCAGATTGGCAACCCCGAGCTGGTCATGGTTGCGCCAAGCGTGCATGCCGTGCATGCCGTGCACGTCGTCGACGACGATCGCCCAGAAGGCGTGCTGGCGACGGGCGAGCGCGGCTGCCTCACGCGGTAGTGCCGCCGCCGAAGCGACACAATCCGAGTCCAGGAAGGCGACGGGCCGCAGGCCCGAGGCGCGGTTGCGCATGAGGGTCCGGTAGGTGTCCTCGCACTCGTCGCCGTTGCCGATCACGATCGCGCGCACGCCCCACCCATCGATGCGAGAGAGCAGCGCGCGGCCGACTTCCCGCCCCGCGGCGACCGACCAGATCGTCAGCAGCCACGCGCACGCCGCGAAGACGATCCACGTCGTGTGGGTGGGCAGCATCGTCACGGCGAGGATCGAGAACGACCCGAACAGGAGAGATACGCCGATCGACAATCGCTTGATCTCGACCGACGGACCCATTGCGGACCCGGGGTAGACCCCAAGGAGTCCGAGGAATAGTGGCAAGCTGAGCCCGAACGGCGTAAACGCCTCCAACGTGCCCGCGAACGACGCGAGACCGAAGGCCCGGAAGAGTCCCGCGATCACGAGGACGGGGGTCCAAAATGAGACGAGGTCTACGACGATCAGCGGCAGGCTGGTCTTGGTGAGCTCGAGTACGTAGGCGAGAGCGTCGGAGCGCGGCTCACCCGCGTCAACCTTTGGCAGGTGTTCCTCAGGATGCGTGGGAGAGTCGAGTTGCGAAGCTCTCGACCGACTGGTAGACGGACCGAAGATAGTCATTCAAGGTGTTGCGGCAGGTGCGAGTCAAAGCGTTCGATACAGCCAAGACGGAATCGGGAAACGTCGCTTGTTGAGAACAGCGCCCAATAAGTTGACACTAGCCATCCTAAGCACGTCACTCGTCTTGTGCGCGACCTGCCAGCGAGTTTTGCCTGACTCGAGAACTATGAAGGAGACGTCACACGCCGACGCAAGCGCGGCGAACGAGTTGTGTGAAGTGATCTGCGGGAGATCGATCACGACGTAGGCGAACGACGCTGTCCACTCGCGCAGCAACTCCATCATCTCGTCGTGCGCGAAGCGGCCGAGCATTCGGTGCGATGCCGTTCCGCCCGGAATGACATGCATGTTGGGCGTGCGTAGCGGGTGCACTGGAGGCTTGGCTTTGCTGCGCCGCGCCAGTGCGTCCGAAATGCCTGGACGGGACTCTCCGAGCAGCGCGTCGCTGATGCGTGGATCCTCGAAGTTGGCGTCGACGAGCGCGACGTCGCCTTCGCCGCGCAGCGCGAGGGTCGCGGCCAGGCCGGCGGCCACCGAAGTGACGCCCGCGCCGGGCTGGCAGCCCGTGACGGCAACGAACTTGGTCGTCGAGCCCGAGCCTTGCGTGGCCAAGGTCACTTGCTCACGCAACTCGCGGAACGGACGGCTGACCGAACGCGGGACTTGCCCGAGCTTCCAGTCCTCGAGCTCGGGAATCGACGCGAGGGCGCGGATGTTGACGCGCTCCTCGAGCTTGTCCGGCGAGTCGACCGCGTCGCTGAGGAACTCGAGCACGAACACGAGCATGATCGAGATCCCGAGGGCCATGAACAGACCCAGCGCGAGGAGCGGGACCTTTCCAGGACCGATGGGCTTGTCCGGGAGGGTCGCACGCTGGATCACGCTGATGTTGGAGATGCGTTCGCGGTGGAAGGCGCGTTGGATGCGGGCCTGCTCCAGGCTCTCCTGGTAGCTGCGGTAGCTCTCTGCCTGGGTCTGGACGTTGCGGGTGAGCCGGTTGAGCTCCGCCTCGTTCGCGGACAGTTGCTTGAGCTCGTCACGCACCGAGCCGACCTGCGTCTCGAGGGCGTCCGCCTGGGCCTTCTGGCTCGACAGGAGCGCGCGCGCCTCGACCAGGCCCATCGTGGCCTGCTGGAGGTTGGGGTTGATCCCGCGCACGACCCGCGGGCCGCTCTGCACGTTCGCGATCATCTTCTCGGTGGTCTGGATGCGCGTTCGCACTTCCTGGACGGGTCGGCTCTCGTCCAGGTAGTCGATCAAGAGGTCCTGCTCGCTGATACGCAGCTCGTAGAGCCTCTGCTGGAGCGCCTTCAGCGTCCCGTCCTCGGCGCCGCTCGACTCGCTCACGATGACTTTCTGGGGGATGTCGCCGGCCAGCTCCTCGAGACGCGTGATGCGTGCCTCGGTGGACGCGACGGCGACGATGGCCTGTTGGCGGCTCTGCTCGAGCGTGTCGATGCGATCGAGGAGCGCGGTGCGCTCTTGCTCGATCGAGGTCACGCCCATCTCGCTCTTGAGCTTGAAGAGCGAATCCTCCACGTCCTCGATCTCGCCCTCGAGTCGCTCCGTCTCTTGCAGGAAGAACTCGTAGGCGCCGGTGTTTTGGTGGATCTCGATGTGCTTGTCGAGGTAACGCTCGACGAGGACGAGCAGCACGCGCTGCGCGAACTCGGCCTCCTGCCCCGAGAACGTGAGGTTGATGACGTTGCTCTCGTCCTGAAGTCCGGGGCTGAGCTGGCTCTCGATGTCGTCGGCGTCGATCTGGATCGGGCCACTCGGATGCTCACCGGTCGCCAAGAGGTCCGACACCTCGTTGAGTAGCTCGTTGCTGGTCAGGATCTCCAGCTCGGAGTGCAGTTGGGCCTTGCGCTCGGTGTCGCTGCGGAACGAGATCGGATCGACGGCGGGGTCGATTCGCACCAAGAGCTTCGCGTCCGAGCTGAACACGTTGTCGCGCACGAGGACCAGCGCCGCGATCAAGGCGCTCATCAGCAGGAAGCACGTGATCGCCGTCTCGAGGTGTTTGAAAATGACGCGGTAGAGGTCCCGCAGCGAGAGGATCGAGATCCCCGCGCTCGTGTTGTTGTTCTCACCCGGCATGTCAGTTCCTCCGAATCCGGGTGTCCACGTCGAGCGAGTTGCCAGCCCCGAGGTCCGCCGAGTAGTTGAGGCCGAGCGTCGGCACCATCCTGTTGATGTGCTGGTCAATCCACTGGTTCATCTGGGAGATCCTGGATCTCGGTACGTAGACGATGTCGCGCGGCTGCAGATAGATCGGGGCGTGGTGTTCACCCGAGAACGCGGCCTCGAGGTTGGCGCGGTAGCCGACGCGGGATCCGCTCACTTCGCGGATGATCACGACGTCGCACATCGAGGCGAACTCCATGTCCGGCCCTCCGGCCTGCAACACGGCGCCCAGCGTCGTCATCGTGTCCGGCATCGGGACAGTCCCCGGCCGGTTGACTTCGCCTCCGACGAGGACGTAGCGGTCGGAGTAGGACTGGACGACCACGTTGACGTCGGGGTTGCGCAAGTGCTCGCCGTACGACTGGCGCAGGTCCTCGCGGACTTGTTCGATCGTCCTACCGGCGACGACCACGTCGCCGACGAGCTGTAGGGAGACGAGGCCGTCCGGCCCAACCGTCTGTACGTCGTTGAGCTCGGGGGTGTAGAAGAACCGGAACTCGACGACGCTGCCGGGGTGAATCAGGGCGCGGACAGCCGGTCCAGGGGCGCCCAGCGGCGCCGGCTCCAACTCGGGCTTCGGTCCGATGCACCCCAGCAGGGGTGTCATAGCGAGAATTGCCGTAGATAAGATGGTGGAGTGTTTCATGTCGCGGCACGCAGGATTGCGGTGATCCGTGGCGCGAATACGCGGGTTCAGGGAGATAGCGGGTGGATTGGTCCCGCATGCATAGTGACCCGCCCTGGTGGAATGGCAAGTCGGACGAACATGATTCCCGCGCTGGGACCTTCTCGATGGGTGGCCGGCGCCGCGTCCACGTCGGCCGTGGCGCCACCAGCCCAGCCCCCGATTGGCCGGGTCGAGGGCCGGTTCTGGACCCGATCCAGGTCGCGCCCAGCTGAAAAATCGGCCAGGTGCAGAATCGAGAAACGGTTCGGGCGTCAAAGCGGATACATTACGGCAAGCCACGAAGGCTGGCTCCTGCCCTACTCTTCCACCCCTCGAATCCGATCCGTCAAGGACAAGGAGACGTCGTGAAATCCCTCCTCACCATCCCCCTCGCCTGCCTGCTCACCCTGGGCTTGACCGCCTGCGGTGACTCTGGCGTCGACGCCAAGGAAGCCCTTTCGGGTGCCCTCGAGAACCTCGACATCGACTTCAGCGCCGAAGGCGCCACGGAGAAGGTCAACGAGGTCGTCAAGAGCTCGGTGTCCAAGATCGACGAGATCAAGGACCTCGCGTCCGCCGAGAGCATCACCGAGAAGTTGGGCCCGGCGCTCGACATGCTCAAGAAGGCCAAGACGACGCTCGGCGAGAAGATGCCGGACACGGCGTCGCTCACCGGCCTGATCGAGACGCTGAAGTCCAAGTTCGCCGGCAAGACCGACATCCTGGGCGCCCTCAAGCCGCTGATCGAGAAGATCCAAGCGTTGATGTAGAGCGAAGGACCCCGTCAGGGGACTCAGTCCATTGGACGCGGCCGATCTCGAGCGAGGTTGGCCGCGTTTTCTTTGGTCAGCGCCTGACGAGGACCGCGATGCCGAGCTGGTTGCGCGCGATCAACGGCGGGTTGCCGTACAGCGCGCTCTCTTTGTAGTGCCGGCGCACCCAGCGCATGATCTCGATTCCATAGTGCTGCCCGAAGAACGGGAAGCCGTACTCCGCGGTGTCCTTGTGGGCGATGACGATGTAGTCCGGATCACCCGCCCGCAGGGCTTCGAGGATCGTCTCCTCGCCGAAGAAGTACATCTCGGGCGGCATGAAGTTGTAGTACGGCGAGGGGTTCACGCTGCGCAGCAGGTAGTTGAGCATCACGCCCTCGGGTAGCACCAAGAGGGTCTCGCCCGGCTGCACGCGCTCTCTCAGATCGGCTAGCGCGACTTCGAATTCGCGGCCGCGCCACTTCGCGTTGGCGTGGAACACGTCCGCTCCCCAGCCGAGCTCGATCGTCTTGTCGGCGTACCACTTGTTGGAGCTGTGGACGTGGACGCCGACGAGGGCGACGAGTGAACCGAGCATCGCGGCGCGCAGCAGCGTGCCGCCCCGCGCCAGACGTGCCGGCACCACGTGTAGCGCCAGTCCAATCAGGACCAGCGTAGCGGGCAGTCCGAGGACGAAGCCGTAGTGCCGCAGGATCAGAGCGAGCACCATCTTCAGGGTGAGCGCACCCGCCAGCACGATCGCGCTCAGCTGGAGCGCGCGCCGGCCGTACGCGTCCACGTCGCCCCGTTCGACGACGAGCCTGACGACCACGATCGGCGCGAGGACCGCGAGCATCCCCGGCAGCGGGCGCCCCAGGCCGTTCCAGTGCGCGACGCCGAGCACGCCGCCCGCGCTCGCGAGGCCGGTGGCAAAGGCGGCCCAAGTCGTCTTGCGGCCAGTCCCCAGGCGCGCCGCCACGTGCCTCGCTGCCAGCGCGAATCCCGCGATGTACGCCGTGTATCCCAAGCCCCAGACGAGGGCCTTGCGCACGTTGGCCCACGGCCGGTTCGTGCCCATCATCGCCTCGTAGAACGGCAGCGCGCGCACGCGCTCATCGAACACGTAACGCCACGAACCGAGCGTGCCGTGCAGAGCTCCGTCGGCCGGGAGGTACGAGCGCAGCGCGAGCCAGCAGGCGAGCGGAGCGACGAGCAACCCGGCGGCGTGGGCGAGCGCGAGCCGCCCGCGCCGTCCCGTGCTCGAGCGCGCGCACAAGAGACACGCGACGAGTACGCCATCGGCGGCCGCGCCAGCGACGAAGACCTCGGCCTTGGTCAGGAACGCGAGCCCGACGAGGACTCCGGCGGCGAACGCCCAGGGGACCGCGCGCGCACAGAACGCGCGCGCGAGGCAGGCGAGAGCGGCCAGCGAAAGCACGAACCCGTGGGTGATCTCGTGCGAGTAGGGACAGATGAAGTTGTAGTTCGCGATCGCCGCGTATTGCCCGAAGGCGAACATGCCGAGAAACACGAAGACGGACGCCGCGGCGACCCAGCGGTCGGCGGCGCGGCGCGCCAGGTCGTGGAGCAAGAGCGCCGCCACGCACGTCAGGACGAGGTTGACGAGCGCGATGCTGCGCAGTGACGTGCCCAGCACGCGCATCCAGAACGCGTTCCAGTGCACCGAGAGCGGTCCGTTGAACCACGACTGGTCGACGTAGAGCCGGTCGCCTTCGATCAGCCGCCACGGCACGTAGAGCTCGCGCCCGAAGTCGACCTGCATGTCCGGCCAGTTGCCGTGGCTCCATGCGAACAGCGCGGCCGCGAGCGCACCGAATGCGAGCAGCTGCGCGAGGCGCACGGGCAGGGGAAGAGAGGGATCGCGCGCCGGCAAGATCCCGGGATCATAGCGACGCAGGTCGCGCGGAAGCGACTCCGGATGGCGGGACTCAGTCGTCGCCGTCCGGATGGCACGCGAGACACGCCGGGCTGGAGTAGACGTAGCCGGGCACGTCGTCGTGCTCGTCGTCCGTCTCGCTCTGGCGGTGCTCGTGGCAGTCGATGCAGGAGAACTGTGGGAAGGAGCCCGTCGTGTGGCAGTCGATGCAGTCGAAGTTCGAGTGGTCCCCGTTGTTGATCGGGAAGCTGTGGTTCCAGCTCGTGTTGTGCCAGTTGCTCGTGTTGTGGCACACCTCGCAGGCCGTCGGGAAGCCGACCTGCTGGTGGTCGGGATCGGAGGTGTTGGCGTAGTCGTCCGCGTGGCAGTCGATGCACCCGTTGGAGATCCCGCCGTGATCGAACGACGCGGGCGTCCAATGCAGGGTCGAGTGGCACTGCTGGCACTCGGTCGGGAACATCTCGGCCTGGTGGTCGGGATCGGTCGTGGCGTTGTAGTCGTCGAGGTGGCAGGTGATGCACGGGCTCGAAACCCACGCGTGATCGAACTGTGCGGGCGTCCAGCCCCCCGTGCCATGGCAGCGGTCGCAACGCAGCGGGATGCCGAGCGCGACGTGGTCGGGATCCAAGGCCCCGTTGTAGTCGTCGAGGTGGCAGGCCGAGCAGTCGCGCGGCGTGCCCGAGAAGACGCCACCGACGTGGCAGTCCTCGCAGTCGGTCGTGCGGTGCGCGCCCGTCAGCGGGAACGTTCCGTGGTTGAAGCCGCCGCCGGTCCACGTCGTCGGGATGTGGCAGCGGTCGCAGCTGGAGACCCAGCCCTGGCCGATGTGATTCGGCGACTGCGCGCGCGCGAGGTCGTCCGCATGGCACGTGACGCACTCGGTGTCCGCGTGGGAAAAGTCGCCGACCTGCGCGCCGGGATGGCAGCGCCAGCAGGCGGCTGCCGCGTGCGCCCCGACCAGCGGGAAGCGCGTGCTGTTGTGCATCGCGATCACGCCCGTCGGCCGCCAGTCGAGCTCGCCGTGGCAGTCCTTGCAGTTCTGTCCGAGCTCCCCGCGGTGCACGTCCTCGTGACATCCCGCGCAGCCGCGTGCCGCGAACGTCGCGACCGGTCCGCGGTCATTGTGGCAGCGCAGACACTCCGCGCTCGCGTGTGCACCGTCGAGCGCGACCCCGGTTCGGGCGTAGTGGTCGAACTCGAAGTCGTCGCGGATCTCGTGCCAGCTCTCGCCGATGTGGCACAGCGTGCAGTCGGCTGGAAACGAGTCGTGCGGGATCACGGGCCCGCGATCGTCCCACCACTTCTGGACCGGACCGCCGTAGCGCCCACCCGAGACGCACGCGAGGACCGCGAACAGTGCCGCGCCCGCGAGGAAGCCTCGGCGCATCCGCGCTCCGCGCCCGTCCGTCGTGTTCCGTGCGCCCATCAGAAGCTCCGCTGCAGATAGAGGCCCAGGGTCCGCGAGTCCTGCTCGTCGCCGAACCGCTCTTCACCGAATACCGAGACGCTCCAGTCCCGACCGACGTTCATGTCCCAGCTCGCCCGCAGCCTGTGTTGGGTCAAGCTCTCTTGGTCTCCGTCGAACCTGCTCTGGGCGAAGTCGGCGATCTCCCACTGCACGGACCAGAAGCCCTTCTTCGTCGTCCCGCGCGCAGTGATCCGCGCGCCCTGGGTGTCGCTGAACTCTCCGCCCGAGTCGAAGAGCGCGAGGGAGAGCTCGCCGCGGTCCCACAGGAGGTCGCGCACGCTGCCCGCGATCTCGCCCGAGGTCCCCGAGCTGTCGTCGTCGTCCCAACGGTCGATCCGCGCGCTGAGGCGCACGTTCTTGGCGACGTGCTTCCAGCCGCTTACTCCGACGCGGTTCAGCTCGTTGTCGGCGAGCTCTTGCGCCGTGACTGGCGTGAACTCGTCGCGCAGGAGCTCGGGAAACCGGATCTGGCTTGCCGTGAGCGACACGCCGTCGCCCGCGGTGCTGGTCACCGTCGCCCCCAGGTTGAGGTCGGTCAGCTCGAAGCCCGACGACTTCGCCTCGTCCTCGCTGCCGTAGTGGTCGACCCGCGCCGTGCTCCAGAAGTACAGCCCGCGGCGGGGACGGAAACGTAGCTTGCCGACGAGCAGGTCGCGGTCGGACTCGCCCTCGTGCCACGTCTTCTGGAACGCGGCCCCCGCTTCGAGCTCCTGGTTCTCGCCCGCGGTGTGCGTGTAGTAGACGGACGTCTGGAAGTCGTCGCCGCTCTCGAAGTCCTCGTTCAGCTCCGGCATGAAGCCGGCGCTGAACCCGACACGGTCACCGTTGTCGAGGCGGCGCGTGTACTCGGCTCCGTCCAGCACGCCGAGCTCGGGGAACTCGTTCTGGAGAAAGCGCCCACCCTGAACGCGTTGCGGCGTCTCGCGCACACCGCCGTAGACGTAGGAGAAACGGTCGAGGCGTAGGCGGCTCTCGTCTTCGTCGTCCGCGTCGTCCCCTTCGAACGAGCGCGTCCACAGCTCCACATCGAAGTCGAGCTCGCCTCCGCGACCGAACGGGTTGCGCACCGCCATGTCGAGCCCCGTGCGCCCGAGCTCGTGCTCGCTACTCGAACCCTCGTCGTCGCGGGTCCAGTCGTATTGGGCGTAGAGGCGGCCACGGAAGTCCATGTCGCGCTCCGCCGCGGCGCGTACGTAGCCCGGAGTGAGCAAGGGCTGCTCGGGATCGAAGTCCTCGACGGGGCGCTCCCACGGAGGGTGTTCGTCGTCCTCGCTAGGGCCCGCTCGCGCTGCGGGCACGTGCACTTCGCACGGTGTACCGGGCGTCAAGCCGTCCGTGTTGGACAGCACCAGCTTCGCCCTCTGCTCGGTGACCGTGCCGATCGCGCCTTCGATGCGGCCGCGGCCGGGGGGAAAGAGGAGCACGCGATCGCCGGGCTCGACGCCGTGCTCGGTGCCGACGTCGATCTCGACCGCGGGTCCGACGACTCCCGTCACGCGCGCATCGACGCGCACGGGCACTTGATCCTGCGCCGTGGCGTGCGGTGCACAGGCTAGGGCGACGGCGACGATCATCAAGTGAATGAGCTTCGTCATCGCTGGCTCCTCCGCTCTTGGTCGCGCAAGAAGCGATCGAGCGGCCCGCCGCCTCCCTGGCGCTTCTTCTTGCCCCCGATCCCCGGATCGTGGCAGTCCGCGCACTCGCGCCCGAGCGGACGGTAGCGCACGGCCTCACGCCCGTCGGCGAGCCGCCAGGCGACGTGGCACGCCGAGCACGCGAGCCGCTCGTGGACCTCGTCGAGCGCGAAGCGCGCGTCGTTCTCGTGGTCGAACGTGAGCTGCTCGAAGCTCGCGGCCGCGGTATGGCAACGCGCGCAGTCCGTGCTGCCGCTCTTGGCGAATTGCCCGACGTGCGGGTCGGCGTGGCAGTCGCTGCACGCGGTGCCTGGCGCATGGCCGAACGTCCGTCCGCGCTCGTCGGGCGCGGTCGACGCGTGGCAGTCGGTGCAGGCAGTGGCGTTGTGTGCGCCGAACAGCGGAAAGCCCGTCGCGCGGGCGTGGTCGAAGCTCTCGTCGCGGACCTCGTGGAAGGTCTCCGTCGTGTGGCAGCGTGCGCAATCGGTCGTGCCCGCCGCCGCGAAGACGCCGCCGTGGGGGTCGACGTGGCACGTCGCGCAGGACTCGACCGAACCGGGAAAGGTCTCGCTCGCCCGTGCGAAGCTCCGGCCCGTGGCGCCTGGCTGCGGCGTGCGCGGGTGGCAGGTCGCGCAGGAGGTACGCGCGTGCCCCCCGTCGAGGACGAACCCGGTCCATGCGCCGTGGTCGAAGTCCGGCACGTCGGCAAACGAATCCTGCGTGTGGCAGCGGGCGCAGCTCGCCTGGTCGCCAACGACCGCCGGCCTGCTGGCGCCGGTGAACGCGCCGCCGTGGGGGTCGGCGTGGCAGGTGCTACAGCGATCGGTATTCCCGGGGAAGTGCTCGGCGACTCGCCCGAAGCGCCGACCGAGCGCGTCGGGCCGCGGGGCGGGAACGTGGCACGTCTCGCACTCGAGCGCCGCGTGCGCGCCGGCGAGCGGGAACCGCGTCCACGCGTCGTGGTCGAACGACGTACGCGCTGTTTGCTCGAAGCTCTCGGTCGTGTGACAGCGCGCGCACCCCTCCGCGTCGGGCCGACGCGGAGGGCCGAGCTCGTCGAAGGCGCCCTCGTGCGCGTCCGCGTGGCAGGCCTCACAGGCGTTCGGGGTGCCACGGAACGTCCGCAGCGCATCCTTCGACTCGTCCGCGAGAACGTGGCAAGCGTGGCACTCGGTCGCACCGTGTGCACCGGCGAGCGGGAAGGCCGTCGCGGCGTGCTGCTCGACGTCGAAACCGTGCGGCGCGAAGGAAGTCGGGTGGCAGGTCACGCAAGCCGCGCTCGGCACCGCGTCGAACTGGCCCCCGTGCGGGTCGTCGTGGCAGGCGGCGCAGTCGTCGGCACGGCGCCCGGGGTGGCGCGCGGCGAACGTCGCGCCCGCGTGACAGTCCGCGCAGGCGACTCCGTCGTGGGGCGGCGTCAACGGGAAGGAGGTGAGCGCGTGCAGATCGCTCTCCATGTCCGTGGCCGGACCGAACCCACCGTCAACCGCGGTGTGGCACGCGCTGCACGTGGTCGCGCCGTCAGCGTCGAATCCATCGTCGTGGGGGGAGTCGTGGCACGCGGAGCAGCCGCGCACTTCCGGCGCACCGTGCTCGAGTGCCATCGCGATCGAGCGCTCTCCACCTGTCTCGTGACACGCGGAGCACACGATTTCGGCGTGTGCGTCGCTCAAGGCGAACTGCGGGGTGTGCGCGAACTCGGCGACTTCCGCGAAGGGGCGCTCCTGGCCGTGGCAGCTCTCGCAGTCGTGCGACATGTCGCCTCCGTGCGGGTCCTCGTGGCAGCGCGCGCAGTCGTCCTCGAGTCCGAGGAAGCGCACTTCACCTGTCGCGAGGAACGGAGCGTTCGCGAGCGGGTGGCACTGCTCGCACGTCAGCGACGCGTGCGTTCCGTGCAGATCGAACGCGAGCCCGTCGTGGTCGTACGCGTCCCGGTCCGCGATTCCCGCGACGGTGAATGCGTGCTCACCGGCGAGCGCGAGGTTGGCTCCCTCGTGTTCCAGGTGGCACCGCGCGCAGAGCCTCGCGTCCTCGAGCAGGCCGTGGAAGCCCGAGCGTGCCTCGAGCTGCTCTCCGATCACCGTGTGGCACCCGATGCAGCTCTCGGCGAGCGCGTCGCGCTGGGCGCCGTGGCAGGAGCTGCACCCGTCGTCTCCGGTGAGGCTGGCGACCTGAGCGTGCGCGGCCGAGAGCTCGCCCGGTGTCGTTCGTTCGAGGTCGACGTAGACGAGCCCGGTGACGATGGCCATGGACAGCAGGCCCAGCCAGAGACGCGGATCGGCAATCTTCATCTCGCGAACATTCCCCCGAAGCGCAAGGCCGTGACGATGTGCGCGACGACGAGCAGCACCATCGCCAGTGCGATCCAACGATGCAGGTAGCGCCAGGAACCCATCAGGCCGCGCAGGTCCTCGTAGTGCGCCGCCATCAGGGACGCACGGTGTGCTCGGCGCGCGAGCGTGAGCACGGCCTGCACGTGTTCGCGCGCGACTCCTTCGCGTTCTCCGACCTCGCGCAGCTCCGTGAGCGTGCGGGCCAGCCTGCGTTGGCCGAAGACGAGAGCGCCGAGCCGACGCAGCGTCGAACCGTGCCAGCGCCCGTGATCGATCAAGGCCTGAAGCTCGTCGCGCACGCGCGCTCCGAACTCGCGGTGGCTGCGCTCCCATTCGCCCGACAGCGTCGCGAGTGAACTCTTGACTTCGTCGAGCGCAAGCTCACGCCCATTCGCCGCGCGCGGCACGAACGCGTAGAAGTAGCGCCCGATCGCACCGGTGACGATGAGGATGCCGAGCGCCGCGAGCGCGTGGCCCCCAACGGTGTGCCGCGGCGCGAGACCGGCGTGCAAGAGCGCCAGCACGAGTGCTAGAACGCCTGTCGCGACGTGCACGGTCATCCAAGCTGTCAGCGCGCCGAGCTCGAAACGCAGGCGCGGAGAGCGGCGTACCAAGTAGGCGAGGTTTGTCGCGATCAGGGCCGTTGCGCCGATGCCGAGTCCTAGGCCGATGCCGCGCGACGGTCGCAGGGTCTCGTGCAGGGCGTGCGCGGCCCGGCCCAGCGCGTCGGCGGCGTAGTAGTCGCGGTTCAGCAGCGTCCAGGCCAGAGCCCCCACCGAGAACAGGAAGGCGAACGAGAGCGCCGGCAGGAGCCCGGAGCCGCCCGCAGTCAGCGTCTCCTGCGCCGGCCGATCGGCGGCGTCGAACGACACGCCGCTCTGCTCGAGGAGCTTGAACGGTGGCACACCGCCGGCCAGGACGAAGACGTCG
This sequence comes from bacterium, assembly GCA_024226735.1. Classification (GTDB taxonomy): domain Bacteria; phylum Planctomycetota; class UBA1135; order UBA1135; genus JAAELL01. The sequence continues at coordinate 45,545 of JAAELL010000023.1, forward strand.
TCGTTGGGGATGCGCAGGAACTCAGGTGCATCCTCGGGGCCCTGCTCGAGCTGAACGTGGTCGGGCTCGATCACGCGTACGCGACTCTCGAACACGGCGCGGATGCGGCCCGCTTGGAGGGCCTCCAGGATCCGCGCTTCGTTGCGCGCCTTGATGCGGACGAAGGCCTTGCGGCGGTACGACAGCGTCACGGCGTTGTTGCCTCCCTCCGCCAGGCCGAGCGCAGCTTCGATCGCGCTGTCTCCGCCGCCGACGACGAGCACGCGACGGCTCGAGTACGAGGCGGCGTCGACGAGGCCGTAGGCGACCTTGGGCAGCTCCTCGCCGGGGACTCCGAGTTTGCGCGGCGTCCCGCGCCTGCCGAGTGCGAGGCAGACGTGACGGGCACGGATGAGGTCGGTGCCGAACGGGATTTGGAAGATGCCGCGCGCGTCCCGGTCGAGTCCGATGAACGCAGCGCCCGTGCGGATCGGGAGATCGTGAGTCGCTACGATCTCGGTCCACAGCTCCATCAGCTCTTCCTTCCTGTACGTCGTCCGCGAGAGCCGGCCGTGCAAGGGCAGCTCGGCGGGTTGGGTCATGACGAGCTTCTTGCGCGGATACTTGGAGACCGTGCCACCGAGCTGCTCTTGTTCGAGCGTGATGTAGTCGAGCCCGTGCGCGGTCGCTTGTAGCGAGCAGGCGATGCCCGCCGGGCCGGCCCCGACGATGCACAGCTCGTGCACACCTTCATCCACGGGACCCGCCTCCTTGGCGCGCCGCGCGACCTCGCTGGCGACCGCGGTGCCGTGGGCGATCGCGGTCCGGATCAACGCGTAGCCAGTCACCTCGCCCGCGAGGAATAGCCCCGGTACGCCCGCCGTCTCCAGCTCACCCGTCAGCGCCGGGATGTCGTTGCGTTCCGAGAGATCGCCGAGGGTGATCGCGATGGCTCCGACCGGGCACTCGCGCGCGCAGCGACCGTGCCCGACGCAGCGCGCACCGTGGAGGACGAGCGATTGACCGTGCACGAGGCCGAGCACGCCCTCTTCGGGACAGGCGGCGACGCAGGTGCCGCAGCCGATGCAGCGCGACAGGTCGACGTCGGGGTACTGCAGCCGCGCGCGGTGGGTGCCGCGTTCACGCGCCTCGTCGCGGGCCTCGATGCTGGTCGCCATCCGAGCGAGCTCTCGCCTGCGCGCGACGAGAGAGGCCAGGACCGCCGCAAGGACGGTGACGACGGAGATCAAAGTGAGCCAACTCATGCTGATTCGCGCCGTGTTGGCGCCACCGACACGAAGCAATAGCGGTGCCAGGGGACGCACGGCACGCAGGAGGCCCGCGCCGATCGGTTCATCGACCCATGGGCCCGTTGCGCGGATTACCGTTGCGTAATGGGCCGTGCGTGCGGTCCGTCGGCGCGCACGAGGAGAAAGCCGAAGACCCTGCCGGAGCCCGCGATGCGTCCGCGGCCACCCGGTGGGCCGATGAAGATGTGCACCCCCGGCGCGCCGCGGGCCGCTACGCGCGGGCCGAATGGGTCGCCGTGCACTGAGACCCACCTCATGAGCATTCCGCGCCTGCACGGAACGAGCGAAGCGAACGGTCCCCCCTTCGAATGCGCAACTATACGTAGCGCGCGCTCCTCGTCCTCGTCCAGAATCTGGACGGACATCCACGATATGGATCGCGACGAACCCTTGATCAGCCCCACCTTCGGGTCCGCCGAGGAGCCGGCCCCCGGATACCGAGGGGTACGCGAGCTCGCGCGGCGGCCCGGCGTGTGCGTGCTCGAGGCCGATCACGGCGGCCGGCGCGTGGCTCTGCGCCTGGTCGAGCGCGCCGAGACCGCCGAGTTCCTCGCGGAGTTGGCGGTGTTGGCGGCCGTATCCCACCCGGGTCTCGCGCGCCTCGAGGGTCACGGCGCGCTCGAGGGCGGTGGTGCGTACGTCGCCCGCACGTGGATCGAAGGCGAGCCGCTCAGCAGCTGGGCCCGCGAGCGTTCGCCCGACGAAATCGCGTGTCTCGTCGTTCAGCTCGGCCCCGCGCTCGAGCACCTGCACGAGCGCGGCTTCGTGCACGGCGACCTCAAGGCCGCCAACGTTCTCGTGCAGTCCGACGGCCGACCGGTCATTACCGACTTCGGTCTGTCACACGACTTCCGCGGGTCGCGCCGCAGCAGCGATGTATCCGGGAGCCTGCTCGCGCTTGCTCCCGAGCTCCTGCGCGGCGCGCCTCCGACACCGCGCTCCGACGTGTTCGCGATCGGCGTGATGCTGCACGGGCTCCTGGTGAGCGAGCCGATCGACGGACGTCGCTTCTACGGCCACTTTCCGTCCGAGCCGTTCCTCGAAGCTGCACGGACGCCGTTGGATTCGCTTCCGGAGTGGGCGCGCACGTGGCTCGAGCGTACGCTCGCACGCGACTCCGCGCGGCGGCCGGCATCCGCTTCGGGCGCGCTGCGCGAGCTCGCGCGTGAGCTGGGTGTGCGGGCCGCTTCCGAACACGGCTGCGTGCGATTGGCGCTGATGCCTTCGGACGCCTGGGGCGATTTCGTCCGGACGCGAATCGAAGTCGGTGTGGGGGAGCCCGAGTGGTGGCGCACGTCGGACGCCCAGGACGCGCTGCCCCTCGTGACGCACGCGTCCGTCGAGGCGAGCCTGCGCGGTGCGTGCTCGCTGTTCGTCGACCTCGACACCGAGCTGGCGCGCTTCGACCACGCGCTGGCGCTCGACGCTTGGTGCGAGGGAGTCCTCGCCCGCGCGCGCGGCGGGTGCCTGTGGATCGCGAGCGTCACGTCGACGGACTGGGCCGCGCGTGCGCTCGCCTCGTTCAGGCGAGCGGGCTCCGGGATGCGCATCGTCGCCGCTGGCTCGGGCGCCGCGCCCGAACGGTGGTGCTCACACGCGGTCCCGCCGATCGAGGAGCGGCACGTGCTCGCGCTGCTGGAGGCGCAGCTCGAGGGCGACGGCGACGAGCGCTTGGAGACGCTGGCCGCGCGACTGCACGCCGAATCCGGCGGCTCGGTCGCCGTACTGGACGAGCTGCTCGCCGAGCTCGTCGCCGACGGCTCGATCCTGTTCGGCGACGAGCGGCCGCGGCTGCGCACCGGTGCACTGCCGGCCTGGGCCGGTCGCGGCCGCGGCCAGGGCCGCAATGAACGCGCCCGAGCGGCGACGGAGACGCAGATGCGGCTCTTGGCCGCGCTCGGGGTTTTGCGCGGCACGGCGCCGCTGCACGTGGTGCAGGACGTCAGCGGGAGCGCGACGTTCGGCGCCGACGTCGAGGCCGTTTGTCGGGCGGATCTCGCGCGTCTCGAGCATCGTGGACGCGAAGTCGTACTGACCGCACTCGTCGGCGAAGCGAGCCTCGAGCTCGATCCCGAGCTCTCGCGTGAGCTGCACGCGCGCGTAGCGGAAGTGCTCGCGGCAAACGACGCGCCCAGGGGCCGTGTGCTCGCCCACCGCTACAGCGCGCAGCCCGGAGCTGCCGCGCTCGAGAGCGTGCTCGAGGCGGTTCGCGCCCTGCGCGAGCGCGGCTCGAGCGAGCTCGCGCTCGAGCTCGCGAGCACGGTCGCCGCCGCGATGCGCTCGAACGGCACGGGCGAGGACCCGCGGCTCCAGGCCGAGCGCGCGATCGCGTGGTCGACGCTCGGTGCAACCGACCGGGCGCTCGAGGCGGCGACCGCGCTCGAGGGCACCGGCACCGACCAGGCGCGCGCGCTCGTCGAGTGCATCCGCGGGCACGTCGCGCATCGCTTGCGGCGCCCGGGAGATGCGCTGATGCACTTCGGCCGGGCGGCGCGACTCGATCCGGAGTGCCGGCCCGATGCACTGCAAGCCACCGCGCTCGTGCTCTACGAGGGGCGCGAGGACGCGCGGCTGCAGGAGCTCTCGGCGGAGATCGACGCTGGTCGGCACGGTGCGCTCCCGGAGCCGTTGGAGCTCAACGTGCGCTCGATGGCGGCGATGAGCCGCTACCGCACGGGGGACACGCGCGCCGCCGAGCGAGAGCTCGCCCGGATCCTCGCGCGCGCGAGCGAGCTCGACGAGCCGGCCGCCGAGGCGGCGTCGCACCTCAACCACGGCAACCTCGCCCGGGCGCGTGGCGGCGTGAAGGAGAGCCTCGAGCACTTCCAGCGCGCAGAGGCCGCCTACGTGCGCGCGGGACACCTCTTGGGCGTTGCGCAATCGCGCACGCTGCTCGGGGCGGCGCTGCGCGACGTCGGGAGGCTCGGCGAGGCGGAGGCGCCGCTCCTGTCGGCGCTCGGCATCCGCGAACGTGCCGGAGACATCGCGGGCGCCGCGGCGGTGCGCGGGATGCTCGGCTGGCTGCACCTCGAGCGCGGGCACGTGCGCACGGCGGCGATCGAGCTCGAGGGCGCCGCGCCGGAAGTCGAGGCGGTCGGGCGGACTCTCGAAGCGGCGCTCCTGCGAGCGCTCGCGCTCGAGGCCCGGTCGCGGCTCGGTGCGCGGCCGGAGCTCGATGCGGCGCTCGTCGACGGGGCGGAGCGCGAGCCGCGGCTCGCGAACGCGCTCGCGCGCGCGGCGCGCGCGCAGGACGATTCGGACAGCGTGAGCCGGTTCGCTGACGCCGCCGCTCGAGCGGCGGATCACCTCGACCGCCCCGCCGTGGCTGCCGAGGCGCGCTACCTGGCCTCGGGAGTGCTCTCCGAAGACGCGCCGGTGGCGACGCGGCAGGATGCCGAGATCGAGCAGCTCCTGCGCGCCGAGGGTTTCGACGCGCGCCGGGCGCGCGCGCTCCTCGAAGAGCTCGAGGAGGCGGGACGCGATGACCGCGCGGCACGCCTGGCGCTCGCCATCGCCCGGCGGACCGGCGATGACGAGGCCCTCGAGCGCGCGCGTGCACGGTTCACGCGATGCAGCCTCGGCCTCACGGACGAGGAGGCCCGGTTCTTGCAAGGACACATGCTCGGCTCGCCCGATCCGCTACCGGACGATCTGAACAACCTGGCCACCAACCCACAGGAAAGCGATTGGGAGATGGACGTTCTTTCTGTCCTGGAAATCAACCAGCGCCTCGTCGAACAGCAGGACCTGCCCACTCTGCTCGGCTCGATCGTCGAGAATGCCCTCGAGGTCACCGGCGCGGAGCGTGGCTTTCTCGCGCTGGAGGAAGGGGGCGAGCTGTCGCTGGACCTCGCCCTCGACTCGCGCCGAGGCGACATCGATGAGCCCGAGGTCGAGGTGTCGCATTCGATCCTCCATCATGCGTTCGCCGTGGGGCATGCGCTGCGGCTCTCGAACGCCGCGGAGGATCCGGAGCTCGGGGCGGCGCCTTCGGTGACTGCGCTCGACCTGCGCTCGATCCTCGTGCAACCCTTCGACGTGCAGCCCGGTCTGCGTGGGGCGATCTACCTCGACAACCGCGTCGTCTCCGGGGCGTTCGACGAGCGCGCGGAGCGACTGCTGGGTCTGCTCGCCGGCCAGGCCGCGCTCGCCATTCGGCAGGTGCGGCGGCTGGACGAGATTCGTGACTTGAACTCGCAGCTGGGGCGCAGGGTCGTCGCGCGCGAGTCGGACCTGAAGGTCGCGCGGCGCGCGCTCGCCGAGGCGGGGCTCCCGGGTCCGATTGGTGGCTTGATCGGTACGAGCGCGCCCATGCGTTCCGTGCACGCGTTGATCGAGCGTGTGGCCGCGAGCGATCTGGCCGTGCTCGTCATTGGCGAGAGCGGGACGGGGAAAGAGCTCGCGGCGCGCGCGCTGCACGAGGAGAGTCCGCGCAAAGCCGGGCCCTTCGTCTCGGAGAACTGCGCGGCGCTGCCCGCTTCGCTGATCGAGTCGGAGCTCTTCGGTTTCCGCAAGGGAGCCTTCACCGGAGCGGACCGTGACCAGGCCGGGCTCTTCGAGCGGGCGAGCGGCGGCACGCTGTTTCTCGACGAGATCGGAGAGCTACCGATCGAGCTGCAGGCGAAGCTCTTACGCGTCCTGGAGACCAACGAGGTGCGACGCATCGGCGAGAGCGACTCGCGATCGGCGTGCTTCCGTCTCGTCGCGGCGACCAACCGTGATCTCGCGGCGGAGGTCGGCGCCGGTCGCTTCCGCTCGGACCTGTTCTACAGGCTCGACGGCGTGTGCGTCGCGATGCCGTTGCTCGACGAGCGCGTCGAGGACATCCCGCTGCTCGTCGATCACTTCATGTGTCTCGAGGAGGCGAAGACGAACGTGCCGCGTACGTGTTCACCGGAGGTCATGCGGCAGCTGTGCGCTCGGGCCTGGCCGGGCAACGTCCGCGAGCTCGCGAACGAGGTCGCGCGACTCTGTTTGTTGTCGGAGCGCGACCTCGACGAGCCGAGCCTCATCCGCGAGCCGCACGCGGTGCGCGACAAGGCGCCCGTGATCGACGCGGTGACGCTCGCCGAGCTCGAACGCCAGGCGATCGAGGGTGCGCTCGAGCGGGCGGGGGGCGACAAGCGGCGTGCGGCCGAAGAGCTCGGAATCTCGCGCGCGAAGATCTACCAGCGGCTCAAGGAGTGGCGCGAGCTCGACGGGTGAGGGATCGCTGCCTCGCCCCGCTGGTCTCGTAATGGGACATACCGCCCCGCACACCGAAAACCCGCGTAGACCGAAAACCCGCGTAGACCGAAAACCCGCGTAGACCGAAAACGCTGTGTAGAGGGGATTTGCAGCCCACAGGCGAGCTTTTTCGCCAGTTCGGGGATTCGGTAATGACCCCCCGCGTGTCCCGTTTTGGATGATGCCGCCCTCGCGCCGCGGGCTGGACTCTCCTCCCCCGCGGACGCCGTCGGGCAGGCGGTGGAAGCGAGCGACTTCACGGCAGATTCGTAACAGGCAGACTTGGGTCGAGGGGGCCCACACAACCATGCTCTCAGCAGCCATCGGCCTTTCAGGCCTTGCGGCGTTCGTCGCGGCGACGCCGATCCCTTGCAACGACTACGAGGTCGACATCGCGATCGTGGACACGAGCCACACGCACGTCCATCCGCCCGGCGACCCATTCCGCATCGAGGTGACGGTGGGGGACTCGGGACTCGCCACGGCGCACACGTTCGCGCAGTGGCTCGACCCGGAGGGCGTACCCCTCGCGCCGCGCATCGAGCTCGGCGTGGGGACGCACAGCCTGCTCTCGCCCGGGCGTGACATCGGCTACTACGGCCTCAGGTTCTTCTCCGACGACACGCGCGTTTCGTTTCCACCGCAGAACGCCGGCTTCACGAGCGGCGAGTACGGTTTCGCGATCTTGCCGACGCGGCGGCTCATCGACCGCACGCAAGACCCGCGCTCCTTCTTCGGTACCGTGCACACCGTGCTCGCCGACCCGTACATCCACGGTGGATCGAAGACGCTGACCTGGAACAGCGCGAGCCCGACCTCGTGGACGGCGCGCATCGCCGAGATCCGCGATGCGGGGCTGACGGAGCTGCCGCTGGTGAACAACGACGACTGGGACAGCGACGACGACGCGCAGATTCCGCAGTCGCAGCTCGACGAGATGTCGGACCGATTCCGCGACTACTTGTTGGCGGATCCGACGGTGCTCGACTGGGAGCTGGGGCTCGAGGAGAACGCCGGCAGCACCTACGATCAACCGTACTACTTCCACAACCTGATCGCCAAGGCGGAGGCCCTGCGCGCGGTTGCGGACCAGATCAATCCCGACGTGCGGTTCGTCTACAACGTGCGCGGTTTCGACTACGACGAGATCGAGGACTTGTTCGCGGCCGGCGCGATGGAGCGCTTTCAGGTCTTCGCGATCCATCCGTACCGCTGGACGGAGTTTCCGACGCCCGAGCTCTGGTTCGAGAACCACGTGCGCTGGATTCGCTTCATCATGCGCAGCTACGGCGCCGGTGACATGTCGCTGTGGATCACCGAGTTCGGGTTGCCGGTGCGCGGCAACAACGACCCCGACGATTTCTTCGGGTACCCGAGCGACGGCAACGAGGTGCCGGGTGCGACGCGCGAGCACGCGGCGCGCTACATCGTCAAGGGGCACGCGATCGCGGCGTTCAAGCGCGTCGAGAAGCTGTTCGTCTACAACTACCAGAACCGCGGCGACGACATCCGGTACGCCGAGGACCACTTCGGTCTGCGCAGCTACACCGAGGACCGGCACACGATTCCCGGGCACCCGCTGCCCGCGTACGTTGCCTATGCGCAGATGATCGACCACGTCGCCGACAAGCGGCCGCCTCTCCGCCGCCGGCCGCACGGCAACGTGTGGGTCTTCGACTATTGGGGCGAGGGCTCCGCCGACGACTGCCTCCTCGCCTGGGTCTTCCCCGAGGGGGAAGAGGTTGTGCCGCTCGGCGATCTACGCCCCGGGCTGACCAGTGACGAGGTCGTGCGCGTCGTCGACATCTACGGTCGCAACGTCGACCTACAGGGCGAGACCGTGCGCCTCACGGGGCGTCCGGTCTACATCACGGTCCTCGACTGACCGCGCGTCAACCCGCCAAGATTCACTCCTGCTCTTCGATCCATGCGTCGACGGCCTCTTCGAGGAGGTCGAGCGGCAGTGGACCGGAGTGCAGGACGACGTCGTGGTAGGACCGCGTATCGAAGTCGCGCTTCAGGCGCTCCGCGCCGCGCTCGCGGAGGCGTTCTAGGCGCAGGCGCCCGACGAGGCCCGCGGCGGCGTGAGCGGGCGCCAAGATCACGCGATCGACGGCCGCGGCGCACTCCTCCGCGCCCCGTGCGGTCGTCGCGAACAAGTACTCGTTCGCACGCTCGCGCGACCAGCGATTGGCGTGGACTCCGGCGTCGACGACGACCAGTGCGGCGTGCCACAGCCGCGCGGTCGCGCAGCCGACGTCGGTCCCGAGCTCGATGCTCCTCGGCAGCTGCTCCGCGTACTGGGCCCAGCCCTCTTGGTGCGAGGGCGTGGTGCTCCACTGCATCAGCGGCACGAGCTGCTCGCGTGCGCGCACGACGGCGTCCCGCAGTTGCCGTCCGGGCGCGAGCTCGCCGTGGACGTGCACGGGGACGCGCGACAGCGGCATGGTGCTCGCTCGCAACGGGTCGCGGGAGAGGTCGACTTGCCACTGCGGGGGGGGCGTGACGAGCTCGACGAGCTGCGCGCGGATCTGACTCGCGTAACGCTCGATCTCGGCGCGCAGCGTCGCGTCTCCGGTCAGGTCGTCGGGGCCTCCCAGCAGGGGCTCCGAGCGCAGGCGGTCCAGGAGCTCCGCCAGGCTCTCGCCCGTGCCCGACTCAAGGACGAGTGTGGTGAGGGCCGATTGGGCCAGGCGCACCTCACGCAGGCCCAGCCGATACACCTCGTCCGGCGTGAGCTCGAGCGTCGTCATGCGGCGCAGAGCGTGGACATAGAAGCGATCTCCGTCCGGCAGGTGCCAGACCCCGACGTCGCCGCTCGTCTCGGAACGGTGGCTCTCGAGCACTTCGATCAGCGATTCGACGGCTGGGGTCAAGACGAGCTCGACCGCCTCGCGGGCGCGACGCAAGAACTCCTCGCGGCGCAGCCGTGCTGGTCGCCCGAGCGCCGCCATCTTGCGGTCGAGGTCATCGACGAACAGATCCGGGGCGCGGGCGACGAACCGATGCGCCTCGTCGATCACTTCGTCGTAGGCGAAACGCGGCATCAGAATCCCGCGCGCGCGACGCTCCTCCAGCGCCTCGGCGAGCGCCTGCGTGTAGCGTTCGACTCGCTCGAGTCGCAGGACGTAGTTCTCGGCGTCGACCTCGTCGGCGACGTCGTGCAAGTCGACGAGCAGCTCCTCGATCAGCACGTGGCCACCGACGCCGGGCCGGACGGGACTCTCGTGAAAGCGCCATTCGAAGTCCTTGACGTTCTCGCTCGACTGCCACTCGAAGAAGCGATACGCACGAACCGCTCGGTCGTCGAGGCTCGAGACGGAGAACTCCGCGACGAGCCGCCCGCGTGCGTGCTCGAGCATCTCCTGGCTCTCGGCTCGAAACGTGTCGGAGGGGTCGGGCCAGCGGCTCGGTTCCCGTGCGCTGCGCCGACCGTGCCCGCGCTCGAGGCGCGTCGCGAGGAGCGGATCGCGGTCCAGTCGTCCCGCGAAGACCTCTTCCAAGAAAGCGGCCAGTCGGCGCGAGTCGTCTCGCGCGCGGTCGGGAACGTAGCGCCGCGGGCCGCACGCCGTCGCGCTGAAGGACGCTGCGATCAGCACCGTCGCGATCGAGATTCGGACTGACGTGCGCAAGGGCGGGGAGTATAGCTCGCCGTGGGGTGGTGCCAGCAGCCCGCTAGTGAGCCCGCAGGCAGGACGTGTTCGAGGACAGCCTGCCCTTGCGTTATGCTCTTGTGGTCAGGATCCTGATCCTCGAGTTCCGCTGGAGACCCGCTTGGTCGAACAAAGCCCTAATTCCGAGACCTTGACCGCCGGCATTCGCATCGAAGCCGCGGCACGCTTCATGCCGGAGGAATCCGAGCCCGAGGAGTCGCGGTATTACTACGTGTACCGCATTCGGATCACGAACGAGGGCACCGAACACGCGAAGCTCCTGTCTCGCAACTGGCTGATTCTCGACGCGCACAACCGCAGCGAGGAAGTCGTCGGCGAAGGCGTCGTCGGCAAGCAGCCCGACCTGGGGCCGGGCGAGCTGTTCGAGTACACCAGCTTCTGTCCCCTGCGAACCGAGTGGGGGACCATGGAAGGGACCTACACCTTCCGTCGTCCGGACGGCGAGGAATTCGAGGCGACGATCGGTCGCTTCTTCCTGGTTCCGTCCGCGGAGAACGCGATCGTCGTCGATTCCTGACCGTTCCGAGACCGCAAACCAGGACTCTATGACTACTCGACTATCGGACAAGCTGTTGCGCATGAACCTCGAGGTGGGTTCGGGCGCTTGGCAGCCGACTCCGCACGGCGAATTCATGGGCCAGATGCTCGCGAAGCACAATCTGGTCGAGGGGCGGACGGTCCTCGAGCTCGGCGCTGGCTGCGCGAATCATACGATCGTCTTGTTGCGCCAAGGCGCCGCGCACATCGTCGCCACGGAGATCAGCGCGGACCTGCTCGAGACCACGCGCAAGAACGTCGAGCGCAACGAGCCGGATGCCGATTGCATCGAATACTGCGTCGCCGACTGGTTGAGCGTGGATGGCAAGTTTGATGTCCTCGTGACGAATCCACCGTTCTGCAAGAGCGGGAAGCAGAACCGTCGCTACTACATCGATTCCTTGATCCTCGATGGGCACAAGCGACTGCGTCCCGGCGGGACACTCCTCTTCGTTCAGTCGTCGATGGCGGACCTGGCCAAGACTCAGCGCATGCTCGGCGACAATGGCTTCGAGTACCGCGTCCTCGGCGAGCGGCAGGGGCCGTTCCGTGACTACTACTTCGACGACGAGACGTTCATGAGTGAGATTCAGGACGTCGAGGGTGGATTCGAGGTTCGCGACGGAAAGCACTACGAGACCCTGTACGTCGTCGCGGCCGAGCTTCAGCCCTACTCGCCTCTGCCCGGGGCGTACGCCCCGGACGCCTGAACCGATCATTCCATGGGCACGCGTGTCCTAGTCGCGCTCGTATCAGCGACGATCGCGCTGTCCCTGGGATGGTGGGTGCTGCGCGGCGCGTGGTCGGAACCGGAGACGGTGACGATCGTCGACAGCCGCGCGGATGTCGCGTCGATGTTGCGCGAGCGCAACGCGGCCGGCGAGATTCCCTTCTCCGGCGAGCTCATCGTCGAGGCGCTCGACTTCGACACCGCGAAGATTCTCTATCCGGCGGCGGCCGCGGACAGCTACCGCTTCGACCCGAGCTGCTACTTCCGGATGCGGCCCGGGATCTCGATGCGGATCGGATTCGCCGAGCACCCCGCCGGCGGATGGACGGCTGTGACGAACGATCACGGCATGTTGGACGGGCAGGACGTCCGCGAGCCGGCGCCGGAGGTGCGCGTGCTCGTCACCGGCGATTCGCACTCCGCAGGACTGTGCGCCCCGCTGGAGACGTTCACGCATCTGTTGGAGGTGAACCTGGCGCAGGGGCTCGGGGCGGAGCACGTCGAGACGCTCAACGCGGCGCTGGGGGGCTACGACCCCTACAACTACCTCGGCGTCCTGGAGTCGTTCCGCGCGTTGGAGCCGGACGTGTTCGTCGTCGTCGTGTTCGGCGGCAACGACTTCTACGGCCTCCTGAAGCTGCAGCGCTTCTTTCATCGGCGCCCGCCAGCGAAGCAGACCCCGCACTCGCGCGAGCCGCTCCTGAAAGCCTTCAAGCGCGGCGTCGTCGGCCAGGAGCTGAGCCAGGTCGTGCACTTCTTGAACAATCCCGAAGACGAGGCCATCTGTGGCGGGACCCTGATGGCGATCACCGAGGGGATCGCCGCCCGGTGCCGCGAACGCGGCGTCGAGTTGCTCTGCGTCTACCTGCCGCCGCCGTCGCGCGGGCAGCCCGAATTGCATGCGCAAAAATTCGCAGAGGCCCTCGCATCCATCGGCGTCGGGCCGGAGGCTCTCGCAGTCTCGGACCGGATCGGCGACCGTTGGCTGGCCAGCCTGGAGGACGCCGGCATCGAGGCGCTCGACCTGCGGCCGGAGTTCGCCGCGTCGCAGGAGGATCTCTACTGGTCGACGGACTACCACCTCGACCTCGCGGGGCACCGGCTCGTCGGCCGCATTCTCGCCGACCGTGTCCGAGCTCTCGTGCAGTAGCTCGCTATAGTCGACCGCGACATGGTCGCGCGACTCCTGCCGGTGCTCGTGGGCGTGTTCTGCAGTGCGCCACTCGTCGGGCAAGGTGCCGACCCCCTGAGCGCCGAGGAGCTTGCGTGGCTAGCGGATCATCCCATCGTCCGAGTCGGTCCGGATCCTGACTATCCGCCGACCGAGTTCATCGACGACCGCGTGGTCTACAGCGGCATCACCGCTGACTACTTGCGTCTGATCGAGCGACGCCTCGGGATCGACTTCCAGATCGTGACGCCGACACACGACGAGCGTCTGCGGCGCGTACCCGATGCGATGGGGGTCGACGTCGTTCCAATCTCGGCGCGGACTCCGACTCGCGAGAAGCACTGGTCTTTCACCGAGCCGTTCCTGCACTTTCCCGCGAAGATCCTCGGGACGTTCGCGAACGGACCGCTGTCGATGGGCGACCTCGTCGACCGCCGCGTCGCGATCGTCGAGGGCTACGCGGCCGCGGAGTACGTCGCGTCCTCGCACCCCGGCGTCGTGATCGTGCCCGTCCGCGACTCCGTGGACGGGCTGCAGCGAGTCGCGATGGGGGACTGCCTGGCGATGATCTCGGACTTGCCAGTCGCTTCGTGGTTCGCCGAGCGCGAGGGCATCTCCAACGTCTTCGTCGCTGGCGAGTCGGGCTTCACCTACGACATGGGCATCTCGGTCCGCAAGGACTGGGACGTGCTGCTCGGCATTCTCGAGAAGGGGCTCGCGACGATCTCCGAGGACGAGCGCCAAGTGATCTACCGCAGGTGGGTGCACGTGTCGGTACTCCAGGCGCCCCCATCCGGGGCGTGGACGTACCTCTTGGGCGCGCTCGCGGTCGCCCTCGCCGGAGGTGCGGGGGTCGTCATGTGGAACCGCTCGCTCAAGTCGCTGATCGCGGACCGGACTCGGCAGCTCGAGGAGGAGTTCCTCGCACGTGATCGGGCGCGCGAACGCGAGCAGATGATGGTGCGTGAGCTCGATCACCGAGTGAAGAACACCCTCGCGACGGTGGTCGCGATCAGTCGCCAGACGGCGCGCGGTGCCAGCACGCTCGGTCAGTACACCGAGACGTTCGAGGGGCGCATCGGGTCGCTCTCGCGCATTCACGAGCGGCTCTCGCAGCGTCGCTGGCGTGGTCTGCAGATCCGCGAGCTGGCCGAGAGCATGCTCCAACCCTACGGTCCGGCCGAGCGCATGCAGGTGGCTGGCGAGGAGCTCGTCCTGCCGCCATCGTGCGCGATGCCGCTCGCCATGGCGCTGCACGAGTTGGGCACCAACGCCGCGAAGCACGGCTCCCTGTCCACGAGCGAGGGCTCGGTCCACGTGAGCTGGCAGCGCATCGAGCGCGACGGCGAGCCCTGGGTGCGCCTCGAGTGGATCGAGCGCGACGGCCCGCCGGTCATCGAGCCGCGCCGGATCGGATTCGGCACGTCCTTGATCCGCAACGGAGCCCGTTACGAGCTCGGTGGCGAGACCAGTCTGGAGTTCGCCCCCAAGGGCGTTCGCTGCCGGATCACCTTTCCGCTCGAGGGCGCGCGTTCGTCGGACGCCACGCGCCCGTTGGACGAGTCGGCTACGGGTTCGGGGACGATCAGCCGATGAAGCCGGTATGTCTGATCGCTTCGTCGTCACCGGCTGCGGCCGCTCGGGAACGGGCTACACCTCCGGTCTGATCACTCAGCTCGGGCTGCCCTGCGGGCACGAGCGTGTCTTCAACCCCTACGATCTACTCGACGCCGAAGTCTTCTGGCCGCCCAACGTCCCCGGCGACTCCTCGTGGCTCGCCGCACCCCTGCTCGGGTACCTCGAATCCGGTACGCGCGTCCTGCACCAAGTGCGCGATCCACTGGCGGTCGTACGCTCGCTCGTGCGCACCCGCTTTTTCGACGACCCCTCGCTCTACCGCGACTTCGCCGAACAGCTCTGCCCGGAGCTCGCGCAGGGATCGGCGGTCGAACGCAGCGCGCGCTACTGGGTGAGCTGGAACCGCATGGTCGAGGAGCAAGCTCGATCGGCGGGCCTCCCGTACATGCGCTACCGGCTAGAGGACTACAGCCCCGAGCTCGTGCGCCAGATGACCGAGTTCCTGCAGCACGAAGCCAGCACAGAACGCATCACCGCCGCCCTCGCCAACCACCCAACCGACTTCAACACCCGCGGCGACAAGTCCCACGACGAAGAGATCGTTCTCGAAGCCCTGGACCCCAACCTCGAGAACCAACTCACCCACCTCGCGAGCCACTACGGCTACACCCCCGCCCACGCCTGAGACCCAAATCTGAAGCGGGGCCGAAGAGGTGATCCCCTCTTCGACCCCGCCCTTTGGTCAGGCCTCGCCCGGTCTCAACGGCGTCAGCCGTTGAACCCAGGGATACATCCGTGCCGCGAAGCGGCACTAGCGGGGCTCGTCCCCGCTAA
>JAAELL010000024.1 GCA_024226735.1 bacterium
CACGCGCACAACGAGCTGCTCCACCTCTTCAGTGCTGGGGGCCGGCACACGGGTGAAGCGCACCACACCCTGCTCGTCGCGCCCATAGACTCCGTCGATAGCGAGCGTATGGAGGTGGGTGTTGAGTTGAAGCGCAGAGCCAAGAGCATGGACACACTGCTGGTTCATCCAGCAGCACATTCTCATTTGCCACCGTGTCGCTCCGGATCCACCCGTGGTTCGGCGAGCGCGTGCGGATCGTGCGCGGTGCTGGAGCCGACAGCGCCGTCGTGGAGCGGCCCGACGGTGCGGTCCACATCATCCCGGTGTCCTGGACCGACCTGCAGCCCCGCGTGGTGACGAGCACGTCTCGCCTCGACCTCGATGCGGTCCACGAGCTCGCCCGTTGGGTGGCCGCCAGGCGCCAGGTCGAGTCTCTCGGAACCGATTCCGATCCGTGTGATCAGAGTCCTTCGAGGAGGACAGATGGACAAGCCGCGGCCGACCGAGGCGGAGCTACGAGTGCTCCTCCCGTGGTGGGCGAAGCTCGTGCATCGCGCACTCCTGGCCGAGGGGGGGACCAATGAACGGCAAGATCGGGGCGAGCCACCTGGCACGTCAGGCGTTGGTCTATGTCCGCCAGTCGTCGATGGCTCAGGTGTGGGAGAACACCGAGTCGACGTCCAGGCAGTACGGGCTGGTGGCGCGTGCGACAGCGCTCGGATGGCGGGAGGACGACGTCGTCGTCATCGATGAGGATCTGGGTCGGAGCGGGGCGAGCACCAAGGCCCGAGGTGGGTTCGCCAAGCTCGCTGAGGAGGTAGCACAGGGGCGGGTCGGCATGGTGCTCGCGCTCGAGGTCTCTCGTCTTGCCCGTTCGTCGTCCGACTGGCAGCAGCTGCTGCGGCTCTGCCGGGTCGCGGATGTGCTGGTGGCTGACGAATCAGCGGTGTACGATCCGAGCCAGACCGATGACCGGCTGTTGCTGGATCTCAAGGGCACGATGAGCGAGGCGGAGCTCCAATGGTTGGCGTTGCGCCTGGCCGGGGCGCGGAGGAGTCGTGCTCGGAGAGGTGAGCTCGCCTTCGTCCCGGCCACCGGGTACGTGTGGGAGGGCCGGCAGTTCACGAAAGACCCTGACGCAGCAATACAAGCGGCCATCCAGACCGTGTTCTCACGGTTCGAGGTCGAGCCGAGTGCCTGGGCCGTCGTCACGTGGGCCCGCAGGACCGGGTTCGAGCTGCCCACACGTGTCCACGCTACGGGCGGATACAGCGAGGTCAGGTGGGGACCAATGGGCTACACGCGTCTGGCCTCCATGCTCCACAATCCCATCTACGCGGGCGTCTACGCCTACGGACGCAGCTCCACTCGAGAGGTGCTCGTCGACCGTGAACCCAGGCGCGTGCGCGTCAAGGAGCCCGATCCATCGGCTTGGACCGCTCGCATCAGGGATGCCCATCCGGGATACATCACCTGGGAGCAATACGTCGCAAACCAAGAGAAGCTACACGACAATGCAAATCAATTCGGAGGTCATGTGCGGGGAGCTGCACGAGAGGGAGCTGCGTTGTTATCCGGAGTCATGGTTTGCGGTCAGTGCGGCCGGCGCATGCGCCCAGGGTACGGCCCGCTGGGCTCCGTTCGCTACCAGTGCCACGGCGAGCGCGCGACCGGCGGTCCAACCTGCTGGTCGCTCGAAGGAGAGCCCGTCGATCGCGTCGTCGAGGACCTGTTCCTCGAGACGATGGTGCCCAAGGAGCTCGAGCTCGTACTCGCAGTCGCTCGCGAGGCGACCGGGCAGGCCGATGCGCTAGCCGCGCAATGGCGCCTCAGGATCGAGCGAGCCGAGTACGAGGCGCGGCTGGCCGAACGCCGCTATATGGCCGTTGACCCTGACAACCGCGTTGTGGCTCGCACGCTCGAGGCTGGCTGGGAGCAGTCACTGCGGGATCTGGAGCGCCTCCGCCTAGCCTACGAGGATGTCCGCCGCGAGCGGCGGGTCGAGCTGACCGAGGACGACCAGGCCCGGATCCGTGCGTTGGCCACCGATCTGCCCGCGGTGTGGCGCTCAACGACCACCCACCAGGAGGAGAGGCAGGCGATGCTGCGCCTGGTGGTGGAAGCGGTGTGCCTGACGCCGGTGGACGCTCCTGTACGCCAGACCCGGGTCGTCGTGCAGTGGCGCAGCGGGGACGTCACCGAGCGGTTCGTCGCGCGGCCCGGACGAGGCGATGCGCGTCGCACGCCGCCGCAGGTGGTTCGACGCCTGTGTGCCCTCGTGGCAGAGGGCCTGCGCGACGAGGAGGTCGCCGTCCGCCTCAACGCGGAAGGGCTGCTGCCCGCACAAGACAGACCGTGGACGACCTCGGCGGCAAGCCAGGCCCGGCGCCGGTACCACATCCCGAGAGTGGCACCCGATCTCCCACGGGTCGCGAACACTCCCTCGCCCGATCGGTTCCCCAATGGAACCTACTCAGTGGCCGGACTGGCCCGAGAGCTTGCCGTGTCGACGAACGTGGTGCGCGGCTGGATCCAGAAGGGTCGGGTGAGCGGCGAGCTTGGCCCCACCGAGAGCGGCCGGCGGGCGTGGCACCTGTCCGTGGACGAGGCCGACCTGGCGCGTCTCGCGAAGGAGCCAGGCCGCCGTGCGCCTCGCAAGGCTCCGCTCCCTGACCAATTCCCCGATGGCCGTTGGTCGGTTCCAGGGCTCGCCAGGCGCTTCCTGACGCACCGAGCGACGGTTCGGGGGTGGATGGTGCGCGGGATCGTCCAGGTCGAGTACCAGGCCTACGGCGACTACCCGCGCGCCGCCTGGATCCACCTCGACGAGGACGCGACGAAACGACTCGAAGAGCTTGCGCGCCGTCGACAGAACCGAACCATCACCAACACACGCTGATCAAGGAGGTGCAGTATGATCAAACCTAGCCCGCCCGGTGCACCACGGTCACGAGGCCCGTCTCGGCATCCGCTGGCGCTCCGTGCGCACGCGCACGCTCCTGGTACCACTGCTTCAGCTCGGCGAGGTACTCCCGCCGCACACCACGACACAGCTCGGCGCGATAGG
>JAAELL010000025.1 GCA_024226735.1 bacterium
GAACGCGTACGCACCGACCAAAATGCCGCACAAGAGTGAATCACACCACTAGGAAGTTGATCGAAACGCTTCAGGAATGAAGTGCGTGCTTCCTTCATCGCCTACTGGAAGAGGATCTCCACCCCATCGGTGAAGTTCGAGGTCAGCCCCGGGTTGTTGTCGCGGAACCAGCACTGGAAGCTCCACGTCTCGCCGGGCACGACCGCGACCGGCGGGCTGACCGGGATGGACTGCAGGTCGAGCGCGATGCTACCGGTCGGGCCCTGGATGATGTTCGCCGCCTGGTTGTAGCGGCCGATCGTGCCCTGCAGGCAAATGAAGCCCTGCGACCCGGCGGGGTTGAAGAAGCCCTGCGTCTGACCGGCGAGGAAGTAGCCGAACTGTCCCGGCGGCAGGTCGTCGGCGCGCAGAGCCACGTTGTTCGCGGCGACGGCCGTGCTGCCGGCGGCGGAAATGCGTGCCGGGAGCCCCGTCGAGTTCGGGGCGGCGGGGCCGCAGTAGCTCGTTCCGATCTCGCCGTCGAGCACGAACGCCAGACCGGTGTACGTCCCGGACAAGACGCTCTGCGCGGTCGCGTTCACGACGTCGATGCGGAACACACCGCCCTGCGAGAACGCGCCCCACAGGTTGCCCGCGCTATCGAAATCGAGGTCGGAGAACCACGAACCGCCGCCCGCCATCAGGTCTCCCAGGAACGTGACGTTGCCCGTCGCAAGCTCGATCTCGAACAGGCCCTTGTCACCGATGTCGGTGATGTACGCCATGCCCGTGGGCGAGATCGCGAGCGCCGTGCCCTGATCGAGGCTCGGCCCGCTGACGGTCGCGACGGGCGTCGCAGCCCCCGTCGTGCGGTCGACCGTAAACAGCTCGTTGTCGCGCCATCCGTACAGGACGTCGGTGGTCGGATCGACGCTCACGCAGCGGAAGTTCCAGTTGAACCCCGTCTGGCCGACGACCGCTCCGACGCCGGTCGCGGGGTCGATGCGAAACGTCCGGTCCGGGTTCGGGTCGTTGTAGCCGTCGATCGAGAAGAAGCTGCCCGCTGCGTCGATCGCCAGTCCGCCGAACAGCGCCTCGTGACCGCTGACCGGCACCGAGCTCAGCTGCGCCCCGCTGACCGGGTCGAGCTCGATCAGATTCGGACTCGTCGGCGACGACGACAACACGTAGAGCCGGTCCTGAGCCTGCCCGGTCGCGGCGAGGGACAGCAGGAGGGCAAGGGAAACGAGTTTCATGGCGGGCGACTCCGGCAGGATCGAGGGGACCCGCAGATTGTAGCGCCGCGCCAAGGAGCTGCCGGCCGTCGTCTCAAGGCACCTCGACGGTGATCGATTGGCTGATCTCTCCCGTGAACGTCAAGTCCGTCTCGAGCTCGGCCTCGCGCGCGCCCATCGCGACCTGCGCGACGCGCTCGACGACGACAGTCGCGTTCGCCGTCCAATCGAAGCCCGCGAGCCGGCCCGCCTCGAGGTCCCAGAGCAGCTCGGCCTCGCCGTTCAGACCGAGCTCGAGCGCGCCCACCGAGACGTCGATCTCGGCCTCGTCGAGCTCGTCCGCGAATGCCTGCAGCGTCTGTTGTGCATCGCGCGTCGACGTGATCTCGAAGCGGACCTGCACGACGCCGACGCGGCCACCGTCCACCTCGCGCGCACCGGTGTACTTCGCCTTGACGCTCGACGCATCGTCGGGCTCGCCGACGAGGTACGCGGGATCGACGCAGATCTCCGGCCCAACGCCGAACATCACGGCCTCCGGTCGGCGCTCATGTTCCGACGCTTCGTGCTCGAGACCGAGCTCGCCCCCAGGCAGGAGCAACGCGAGGAAAGCGGCGGCGTCGACGGTCCACTCGGCGCCCTCGGCGACCTCGTCGCCCGGGACGAGCGCGCGCAGATCGACGTCCTCGACGAGGCCGGGGAGCAGCTCGCTCGGACCGTCGGCCTCGAAGGTGCGCTCGTACTCCTGTTCCTCCTCGTTCCACTCGAACAGAACGACCGAGTCCTGGAGCGGCGAGCTGCCGCTCGACTCGCCCTCTTCGGTCTCCGGTCCGATCTCGAGCGTGTGCGAGCTCGACGCCTCGATCGTGTCGTAGCTGCGCCGCAGCTTGGCGGGCGCGCCGTAGCGCATGGCGTCGAAGCGATCGGTGACGACCAGCCCGCGGTCCCACGCGAGCGTGATCCCGATCTCCGGACGGCCGTGATCGCCTTCGCCGTCGACCGTCGTCTCGACCGTCTGCAGCTCGAGCGTCATGCGCGTCTTGACGGTGCGCTCCAGCTCGCTGCCGACGCGCGGGGCGAAGGCGACGCGGTCCGCCGTTGCAGCCCAGGCGACCAGGATCGGAGCAGAGAGGACACAGGCGGTTCCCAAAGAGGCTTGCAGAGGGGCTTGCAGCAGCGTTCGCATTGGAGATCCGGCGTTGGAGCGACTTGGAGACACGAGGGCCGGTGGGTTGTTCGGAGAAGTCGCTCCGGGATTTCGGGTAATCTCCGCCGATGCGCACGACACTCCTCCTCGCATCGATCCTCGTCGCCACCGCGTCCGCCCAGACAACGCGCTCGATCGGCGACCGGGGAGCGGAAGTCGGATTGAGCGAGAACTGGACGCCCAAGGTCATCAATGCGGCGATGGGCGACGATCAGTTCATCGGCACGAAGTCCCTGCGCAACTCGTTCCTCGTCCTGCTCGAATTCGACGCGTACTTGGAGAACGAGGCGGACTTTCGTCGCCGCCTGCAGATGCACACGGCGGGCATCGAAGCGAGTGGCTCGAACACGGTACTGGGCAAGTTCACGTACCGTTCGGAGGACGGCGTCGGGCGCGCGCACCAGCCCGCGTCGACGGAGATGGGCAACGGGGTCGAGATCCGCTACGACCTGACCCTCGTCGGCCGCGATGGCCTGGGCTACCTCGTGCTGCTCTGGGGCGCGGACCGCAGCGCCGGCAGCCTGAAGCACGAGGGGGATCGGATCGCGAACGCGCTGCGCTTCCCGCCACCGGATTCGGACTGGGGCCGTTCGACGCAGCTGCGGGTGCGCGAGAAGCGCTTCGACGGCTACACGCTGCGCATCCGCGTGCAGGACTCGGTGTTCAAGGAGTCGACCTACGCCGGTGATGCGTTCTTCAGCTTGGCGACGGCCGAGGACGAGATCGTCGCCTTCTTCCTCACGCTCGAGGACATGGACCTCGACGACGCACTCGACGCGGCGCACGAGACGCTCGTCTTCTCGTACCCGGACCTGACCGAGCGCAAGCGCTCGTCGACGACACTCGCCGGACGCGAAGCGCGTTTGGCGACGTGCGCGACAGGCGATGAGAGCCTGACGATGGAGCTCGCGGCGATCCAGATCGCGCCGGGGCTCGCGCTCGACTTTCGCGTCCTCTACGAGGGGCCGCCCGGCGTACGAGAGGAGCTGTACCGGGGCTTGCTCGAGAGCCTCGTGGTCGTCGATCCACCGACGGTCGATGCATTCCCCGTCCCCGAGGCGACGCCGGACCCGCCGAGCGTCAACGCCCACCAGCGCGAGTGGCTCGAGGCCGCCCGACTCATCGGCTGGATCCCCGCCGGAGCCTCGGACGCCTCGCTCGCCCCCGGTGATGGGATCCTCGTCGCGCACGAAGACGGCGTCGACCTCTTGCGACCCGGCGCGGACGATTCCGAGCCGCTCCGTCGCGACGGCGAGTGGCAATTCGACCGGCGCGCGGCCGCCTGCGCGGAAGAGACCTTCATGGTCTCGGGCGACGGGGAGCTCGTGCGCATCGCCGACGGCACGAGCACTCCGACCGGCGCGCGGGCGACCGCGATCACGGCCGCGCCAGGTGGCGGGCTCTTCCTCGTGCGCGCGGCGCCGCTGCGGAACGTGGCCGGGATCGGACAGATCGAATCGGCGACTCCGAGCACGCTCGTGCATCGCCGCCCGAGCGGGGACGAGGTCGTCATCAGCAGCTTCGTGGATCGAACGCTGCTCGACGTCGCAACCGATGCGTCCACGACCCGCGCCCTGGTGACGTCGGTAGAACGCAGCGCGTACACGACGGTGCGCTTGACGTCGGTCGACCTCGGTTCGGGCGCGCAGCGCACGCTCGGCGAATGGACGCGAGTCCGTCACCTCGGTCCCGCGCCGAACGGCTGGCTCGTCACCGGAACGCCGGTGTCCGGCGCCACAGGGATCTGGCGCGTGGCGGGTGACGGCGCGCCCGAGCTCCTCGTCAGCGGTCCGCAGCAGCTCGGCGTCGCTCTGCGTGGAGGCGAGCTCGTGCTCACGTCTTCGCTGTTCCTCGCGCCCCACTCGGGCAGGGAAGGCCGGATCCCCGTCTACTCCATCGCGGTCGACGATGTGCTCCCCGCGGGCCCCCGGTGTGCGCCGTGGACCGCCGCGGTCTTGGGCGAGATCGGCAGCGCGGCTCTGGGCGAGCACGACCCGTTCGACCGGCATCTGTTCGGTACGCGCGCGTCCATCACACGCTTCCTCGACGAGGCGAGCCGAGCCTCCGAACGTTCGATCGGCGCTCCCCTTCCGCGCGACATCGACGCCTTCGACCCGCTGCTCGCGGCCATCGCAGGCGAACCTGGCCTCGGACAAGAGGGAGCCCTCGTGCTCGTCGCGCTCCTGTCGAACGCCCTCCTGGAGCAAGGCGCGGAGTGGATCGACGCGGTCGAACCGAACATGAACGGCTTGACGTGGGAGACCGTCGAAGAGTCGACCGATCTCTGCCTGGCGGTCTTGCCCGCCCAGACGGTCGCTCTGCTCCTGGAGGGGGAGAGCCAGGCGTCGTGGATCGTCGAAAGCGCGGCGGGGCGCTCAATGCTGATCGGCACCGACGCCGCGACGTTGCGAACGGCACTCGCCAAGCGGGAAGGACCGGACTGGTGGAGCGCCGTCGAGGCCGGCGACGCCGAGGAGCTCCTCGCGATCCTCGCCGCGCACCCCGAGAACCTTCACTTGCGCGACCGCATCTACGCCGAGCTCGCGCGACGAGAGGATCTGGCGCCGCTCGGCGCGGTCGCTGGCCGCTTCGCTCGATCGAACGCCGCGCGGGCGCAGGACCTGCTCCACTGGTTTGCCGCCCGGCACGCGACGGACGGTGCGGCCCCGACGGTCGAGGAGCTGCGAAACGCCATCGGGAAGCACCCGCGGGCGGCTGGGCTGTACCACCTGCTCGGCCTGCGCTACGAGCTCACCGGGGGGGACCAAGCGCGGGAGAAAGCGCGCGTCTGTTTCGAGCGCGCACTCGAGCTGTCTCCCTGGGGGAACTTGGCCGAGCAAGTCCAGGCGGGACTTGGACGTACGAGCGACTGAGCATCTCCGTAGCGCTCTCGTTACGAGGCCCCACCACCCGCTTCGACGGTCAGATCGGCAGCTCGGGCATCTAGTGGTGTGATGCAGACAGTTGCGGTCTTATCCCGAGTTCGCGTGTGCGTGCCACAAGGCGCAGCGGCAATGCAACTTCGCTGCCAATACGGTGATACTGGGATTGGTCGCAGGAGCCGCAACGCCGTGGCGCGTGCATGCGGGCCGGGATACGACTGCGAATGTCTGCATCACACCACTAGGGTTCGTTCACGGTCCGCATCGACGTCAACAACGTTCCGGTCGCCGACACGGGCGTGCCGATGGACCCGGCCGTCATCGCGCTGGGCCCGGGCAACTGGTACTTCCAGTGCTGGTACCGCAGCGACGGTGGCAACAACTTCACCGACGCGACCTGCGTGCTCTTCTTCTAACAGAAAGCACCATGAGCCGGGCCTGACGGTGCGGCATTCGAAATCAGCGGCCCCGCGGTCCTTTGGATCGCGGGGCCGCTCGCATTGGAGTACGCACAATCCCCTAACGAGCCACAGGTGAATGCCCACCAGCCAGAACCGCAGTTCCAATTGCCTGATCTAGGCTAGTCGTAGCTCCGCGACTCGGAGCCATGACCTGCCCCGCCTCGAACGTGCGTTCGCAGGACCCGTTTTTTGGCCCGCGGGTATCCGCCGGCTCTCTCAATCCAAAGACACTCATGAAGCTTCAACGAATCCTCCTCTTGCCCTCCGCGCTCCTCGTGTGCGCGACGGCGCACGCCAGCTGGCGAACGTCGACGACTGTGCGGCAGCCGAGGCCGACACCTTCCTCGGCACCGGCCTGGTTGGATACAGCAACGGCGCTGCAACGACAGGCGCCGAAGGCCAGGCAGAACTCAACTGCTACGAGTTCGGCACCAGCGGTGTCGAGAACGACATCTGGTTCAACTGGGTCCCCGACGTGACGGGGATGGCGACGATCCACACGTGCTTGTCCGTGGGCATCGACTCGAAGCTCGCGGCG
Organism: bacterium; assembly: GCA_024226735.1. Taxonomy (GTDB): domain Bacteria; phylum Planctomycetota; class UBA1135; order UBA1135; genus JAAELL01. Next base: position 6,303 of record JAAELL010000025.1, read on the forward strand.
TACCCCGGCGGCAATTGCCCCGCGGACGGCTCGTCGCTCGACTGCAACGACGACACGTGCGGGCTCCTCTCGGAGATCTCGTTCCCGGTCGAGTTCGGCGAGTGCTACCTCATCCAGGTCGGCTCGTTCCCCGGCGGGACCCCCGGCGCGGGCACGCTCGACATCAGCATCGCTCCGCTGCCGCCGATCCCCGTCTCGGGAGTCGATGACTGCGCCTTCGCCGACACCGAGGTCCAGGTCGGCCCCGGCTCGCTCGCGATGACCCTCGGGACGACGGGTGCGGAGGGCCAGAATGAGGCCTTCTGCTACGCGTTCGGCCTGTCCGGCATCGACAACGACGTCTGGTTCACCTACTTCGCCACTTCAGACGGCGACGTCCGGATCGAGACCTGTGCGAGCGCAGCCGGCGACTCGAAGCTCGCCGTGTACCCGGGCGGCATCGGCTGCCCGGCGGACGGCACGTCTCTCGCCTGCAACGACGACATCTGCAGCGTTCGCTCGGGAGTCAACTTCCCCGCCAAGGCCGGCCAGTCCTACCTCGTGCAGCTCGGCAACTTCCCGGGCGGCTCGGGCACGGCCTTCACGCTCGACATCATCGAGTCCGGCGCGGGCAACGTGAACCTCGGCGCCAACTACTGCCCGAACAACGCGAACTCGACCGGTAGCCCCGGCAGGATCGGCGCGGTCGGTAGCGCGTCCCTCACCGACAACAACCTCTACCTCTGCGCCATCGACCTGCCCTGCGACGAGTTCGGCTACTTCGTCGCGGGCGACGGTCAGGGCTTCGTGGACCTGCCGATGGTGGGCCTCTCGAACGGCTTCTTCTGCATCGGCGGCACGCCGATGAACATCGGGCGCTTCGACGGCCAGGTCGGCAACACCGGGATCTCCGGCTCGCTGACGATCCGCGTCGACGTCAACGCGGTCCCGGTCGCCGACACCGGCGTCCCGATGGACCCGGGCGTCATCGCGCTCTTGCCCGGCGACTGGTACTTCCAGTGCTGGTACCGCAACGACGGCGGCAACAACTTCACCGACGCGACCTGCGTGACGTTCGTCCCGTAGGCGCTTCCAAAGCACTCTAGTTGGAACGGGCGGCCTCGTGCTTCGGCGCGGGGCCGTTCGTCATTGGGGCCGCTCGACGGACACGCGCTGGCCCGGTTCGACGTCACGCACGACGGTCTCCGCGCCATCGGGCCACGTGACGTGCACGTCGACGCGCGCGGCGTCCGCGGGCAGACCGAAGTGAGCGTAGGGAGCGTTGGCGCTCTGGTAGCTCCCCTTGCCGTGCACCCAGCGCGTCCACGTCCGGCCCGGCGCGCGGACCTCGACGCGGCTACCGAGGCCCCGGCGGTTGGACGGGTGCGGGGCGTCGTCGAGCTCGACGATCAGCCACGGGCCGCGTGCGCCGTCGTTCTCGAGCACGCGCAGTGGCCCGTTCAGCGCCCCGGCGACGACGTCGATGTCGCCGTCGCCGTCGAGGTCCCCGAACGCGGCGCTGCGGTCGCAATGCGTAGCGGCGAGCCAGTCGCCGCCGCGCGTGTGCAGGACCGCGCGGAAGCGCTCGCCGTCGCGCTCGAACAAGAGCGGCGTCTGCGCGTGGTTCCAGTTGCGCGGCGCCGTGACGACCTCGGGGTACACGTGGCCGTTGAACGTGACGAGATCCTCGTCGCCGTCGTGGTCGAAGTCGTAGAACATCGACGCCCAACCGACGAACGGTCGCGTCAGCATGGCGAGCCCCATGCGCTGGGTCTGGTCCTCGAACAGGAGCTCGCCCAGATTCACGTGCAGCGTGTTCGTGTCGTTCATGAAGTTGGACGTACAAAGATCCGGCAGGCCGTCGCCGTTCACGTCGCCGACCGCGATCCCCATCGTCGCCTGCTCGACGCCGAACTCGTTGACCGCGAGGCCCGCGTGTAGTGCCGCCTCTTCGAAACGGCCGTCGGCTCCGCGCCGGAACAGGAAGTTCCCACCGGAGTCGTTCCCGACGAAGATCTCGGCGCGCGCGTCGCCGTCGAGGTCCAGGATCAGCACGCCGAGCCCGAACGCGGGCGGCGCGTCGCAGCCCGAGCTCTGCGTCACGTCGCGGAACGTTCCGTCGCCCTGGTTCTCCCACAAGACGTCGGCCTCGGGGTCGAGCCCGCGCGGACCGAGGAAGACGTCGGCGCCGAGGTAGGTCGTGCGTGGCGGCGGGTTCCGCGCGTCGAAGCGCAGGTAGTTGGCGACGTAGAGGTCGAGGTCCCCGTCGCCGTCGACGTCGCCGAACGCGGCCGCGGTGCTCCACGCCGCGTCCACCAGGCCGGCGGCTTCGGTCACTTCGACGAATCGCCCGCCTTCGTTGCAGAGGAGCGCGTTGCGCCCGTAGCACGCGACGAAGAGATCATCGAAGCCGTCCCCGTCGTAGTCGGCGACGGCCACGCCGAAGCCCCAACGCTGGAAGTCGACCGTCCCTTCGGTCACGTCCGTGAAACGCCAGCCGCCGTCATTGCGAAAGAGCCGGCAGCCCGGGCCGCGTTCGGGGTCGTCGAGCGTCGCGCCGTTCGCCACGAAGACGTCCAGGTCGCCGTCGGCGTCGTAGTCGATGAGCGCGAGCCCGCCGCCCTTGACCTCGAGGATCTGCGTCGACGGCGTCGCGCCCGACGTCGTGACGAAGTCGATCCCCGTCTTCTGCGTGACGTCGGTGAAGTGCAAGGGAGCGCCCGGCGCGTCGGACACCGTCGCCTCCTTTCCGCAGGCGCTCACGAGGACCGCCAGGATCCACAGTCCTCTCACCTTCCCGCACGCTCCTTCCATTGCCGGTGCAGCTCGAGCGCCTGCGCCGCGCGCGCGTCGTCGCCGAGCCGCGTGTGCACGCGGCTCAGCTTGAACCAGGCCTCGTAGTTGGCCGGATTGAGGTTGAGACTGCGCTCGAGGCCGGCCTTCGCGGCGTCGAGGTCGTTTGCGAGGAGAGCGAGCTCGGCGAGCCGGGCGTGGGCCTTCGCCTCGTCGCGCTTCAGCTGGCGCAGGGTCGACTCGCTCGCTCCGGCGCGTAGCTCCTCGATCAGCACCAGGCTCGCACGCAGCTCGCGCTCGGCGTCTTCCGCGCGCCCCTGTTCGAGCGCGATCAAGCCCAGCGCGTAGCGCGCGTCGCGCTCGGTCGGGTCGAACTCGAGCATCGCCTCCATCGCGGCACGCGCCCCGTCGACCTCGCCGAGGTACCACAGGCACCATCCGTAGAGATAGAAAACGACGTGCGCGCGGTCGAACGTCGGTCCCTTGGCAAGCACGGCCTCGAAGTGCGGGCGCGCCTGGGCGTAGCGCTTCTGCTTGTGGTGGCAGTAGGCGAGCAGGAAGCGTGCCCGACCGGCGCCGGGCTGCGCGCGCTGGACTCCCTCCAACACCGCGAGCGCTGCCTCGTAGCTCCCCGCGGAGACGAGCTGCTCGGCTCGCTGCGTCCCCTCGGCCGCCGTGCCCTGCGCGGCGGCCGGCGGGTCGCGGAAGCGCGCGCGGGCGTCCTGCACGAGGTCGGCCGCCGTCTGTTCGACTGGGGTCGGTGCGCTGGCTCGCTCCGCGTCCGTGCACGCGAATACGAGTCCCAGCGCAAGAGCCTGGACGAGCAGGAACATAGTCTCGGGTACCGATCGCAGCACGGAGTCGAAGGAGTATACGCTCGAGCCATGATCGCAGTCCTCTTGACCCTGATGGTCGCGCAAGACGCGACGGGGGAACACGCCTGGGGCCAGTGGCGCGGGCCGCTCGCCACCGGCGTCGCGCCGCACGCCGATCCGCCGCTCGAGTGGAGCGAAGAGAAGAACGTGCGCTGGAAGACGGCGCTGCCGGGCGAGGGCCACTCGACCCCGATCGTGTGGGGCGAACGCGTCTACGTCACGACGGCGATCCCGTTCGGCGATCCCGTCGAACCGGCACCCGAGACCGCGCCGGGCGGCCACGACAACGCTCCGGTGACGCACCACCAGCGCTTCTCGGTCCTCGCGATCGAGCGCAAGGACGGCAAAACCGCGTGGCAGACGGACCTCTTCGAGACGCTGCCCCACGAGCGCGCGCACAATACGGCCGGGTTCGCTTCGGGCTCGCCGGTGACGAACGGGGAGCACGTCTGGGCGTTCTTCGGCTCGCGCGGCCTGTACTGCGTCGACACGGACGGCAAGCTCGTATGGGAGAAGCAGCTCGGCCACATGAGCGTCAAGCACGCCCACGGTGAGGCCAGCTCCCCCCTGCTCTTCCTGGACACGCTCGTCGTCAACTGGGACCACGAGGGCGACTCGTTCGTCTTCGCGTTCGACGCCAAGACCGGCAAGGAGCGCTGGCACAAGGCGCGCGACGAGGGAACGTCGTGGGCGACGCCGATCGGCCTAGAGCACGACGAGCGGCCACAGGTCGTCGTCAGCGGCTCGAACCGCCTCCGCTCGTACGACCTGAAGACGGGCGCGGTGATCTGGGAGTGCGGCGGGCTCTCGCACAACGTCGTCGCGTCCCCCGTCACCGCCGACGGCATGGTGTTCGCCGGCAGCAGCTACGACCGCCAGGCGCTGCTCGCCATCCGCCTGGCCGGGGCCAAGGGCGACTTGACGACGTCGGAGAACCTGGCTTGGATGCGGCGCAGGAGGACACCGTACGTGCCGTCTCCGCTTTTGTACGACGGGTGGCTGTACTTCCTGCACCACTACCAGAACACGCTGTCGCGCGTCGAGGCGAAGACGGGCAAGGAGCCGAAGGGACCGTTCCGCCTGGCCGCGATCCGCAACGTGTACGCGTCACCGGTAGCAGCCGCGGGGCGGGTGTACATCACCGACCTCGACGGCGTCACCGTCGTACTGTCGAAAGACGACGAGCCCAAAGTCCTGGCGACGAACGTGCTGGACGACGCGTTCAGCGCCTCGGCCGCGATCGTCGGCGGAGAGCTGTACCTGCGCGGACGGCGGTCTCTCTACTGCCTCGCCGCAGGAGAGCGGTAGTACGGAGGAACAGTACGGCTACGGGTCGATCCGAAACGCCAGTCCCCCAGTCAGCCCGACGTTGTTCGGCGCCGCGAAGCCCGGATCCCGGAACCAGTACTGCCCGTAGATGACCGTCCCCGGCGCCAGGAACGTGTCCGCCATCACCTGCTGCGAGAAGAAGTAGTTGAACGTCCCCAGGCATCCGCTCCCACCCGAGTTCTGCACCGGCGTGCGCACGAGCGGTACGTCGACGCACAGCGTGCCGCCGAAGAACGGTTGGTTGTTCGGGCCGAAGGCCCAGATGAAGATGCCGAACTGATTCGCCATCACCGTGTGGGCGGTGACGTGGAAGTCGTCCAGGCCCGTCAAGGTCGGGTTGCCGAGGTGCGTGATGACCGGAACGCAGCCGCCCGAGGTCACCTTCGGGACGCAGTACTGCGTCGGCGGTCCCGAAAAACCGGGCTCGTAGGGGGCGAGCCCGTAGTGGCGCTGGATCCCGAACAGATGCGCGAGCGCGATCTCCTGACGGGCATCCGGGTCGCTGATGAGCTGAATGTCGATCGGGCTCGTGATGAAGCCGACCTCGCTCAGCGTCGCAGGCATGCTCGTGTTCACGAGGACGTAGAAGTTGGCGGTCTTCGTGCCACGGTCGGTCAGGCCCCACGCCGCGATCATCTCGGAGTGGATCTCGTTGCGCAGCGCCGCCGACGTCGTCCCCTCCTGGAACGAGTAGGTCTCCGTGCCGTTCGCGGCCGGATCCGAGAACGCGTTGCAGTGGATCGAGACGAAGCGCTCGGCTGGCCAACTGTTGGCGAGCGCGACGCGCTGCTGCAGAGACACGGTCGCGTCGGTCGTGCGCGTCATCAGCACCTCCCACTCACCGCCACCGAAGGTGTCGGCCGTGTCGGCCACCAACAGATCGCGGAGCCGCAGGGCGATGTCGAGGTTCATCTCCTTCTCGAGGAACCCGAACCCGCTCGCCCCATTGTCCGACCCGCCGTGGCCGGGGTCGATGCAGATCCGAATGCCGCCGGCCGCGGCCGGCGTGGCGCAGAGCGCCGCGATGCAACTCGTGCTGAACGCGTTCGACAACCAACTCATACGAGCACGATAACCGATTCGGCGCGATCGGAGCGGAGCTGCGCCAACCCGGATCCAACACCAGCATCGCGCGAGACGGCCGCAACTGATTGCTGGTGGTGCCCCTGGTGCGCGGGGCGCATCTTTCGGCGCAGGCGGGTCTCTGTGGTACGAGAGACGCCGTCCAGCAATCAGTTGCGGCCGTCTCGCGTGATGCTGGTGTTGGATCCGGGTTACGGTCTGTCCATGCGACGCAACGCCCAGGCCCTCGCCCTCGTTCTCCTCCTCCCCACCGGCGACGAATGGAGCCGCTTTCGCGGCCCGGGAGGCCAAGGTGTCGCCGCGGGCGAACACGCCTACCCGGCGGTTCTCGACAAGGAGAAGGCGCGCTTCGCGACGCCGGTGCCGGCAGGGCACTCGTCGCCGTGCGTGTGGGGCGACAAGATCTTCCTGACGGGGCACGAGGACGAGCACTTCGCGACGCTCTGTATCGACCGTGAGGATGGTTCCGTCCTGTGGAAGAAGACCGTGCCCGCGAAGGCGCTCGAGCGCTTTCACGACGTCAACAGCCCCGCGTCGCCGAGTCCGACGACCGACGGCACGCGCGTCTTCGCCTACTTCGGTTCGTTCGGCCTCGTGTGTTACGACTTCGCCGGGGAAGAGCTCTGGCGCCGCGCGCTGCCCCTGCCCAAGAACGCGTTCGGCACCGCCGCGTCGCCAATCCTCGCCGGCGACCGACTCGTGCTGAACCGCGACACGAACGACGACTCGTTCCTGCTCGCCCTCGAGCCGGCGACCGGTGAGACGATCTGGAAGGTCGACCGCACCGGGTTCCCCTCCGGTTGGTCGACGCCGGTCGCCTGGAAACGCGGCGACGTCCACGAGCTGCTCGTCTACGGCGCCTTCCACCTCACGGCCTACGACCTCGCCGACGGAACGGAGCGCTGGTCGGTGCCTGGGCTGGCCGACGAGCCGTGCACGACACCGATCACCGGCGATGGCCTGGTCTACGTCACTTCCTACAACATGCGCACGAGCCCCGAAGTGATCGGGCTGCCCGATTGGGAGGCGCTCGTACGTGACTACGACGAGGACAAGAACGGCACGCTGAGCCGCGACGAGGCCGCGGCGAACGACAGCATCCTCTCGCGCTCCGACGCCGACGGCGAGGGCGACCACCCACTACGCATCTTCTGGCGCTTCCTCGACGGGGACAAGAACGGCGAGCTCGACGAGGCCGAATGGCAAAAGATGTCGCGCTGGCTGGGCACGTTCGAGCACGCCAATGCGCTGGTAGCCATACGGCCGGGCGATGGCGAAAAGGACGCGGAGATCGTATGGCAGGAGCCGCGCGGCGTCCCCGAATGCCCGTCTCCGGTCCTGTACGACGGCCGCGTCTACATGGTCAAGAATGGCGGCCTCGCCTCGTGCGTCGACGCCGCAACGGGCCAGGTCAAGTTCCGCGCACGCACAGGCGCACGCGGGCCCGCGTACGCTTCGCTCGTCGCGGCCGACGGCAAGATCTACTCCGCGTCCGCGCGCGGCGTCGTCACCGTCCTCGAGGCCGGCGACGAGCTGAAGGTACTCGCCCGCAACGAGCTCGAGGAGCGGATCATGGCGACACCGGCGCTCGTGGCGGGAACGGTCTACGTGCGCACCGCGGAGCACCTGTACGCGTTCGCGCAGTAGCGTTCGGGTAGTACCGAGCCCGAACCTTCAGTCCCCGTAGACGCGGATGCCGCCGCCGTAGTCGTTGACCAGCAGCTTATCGGTGTCCTGCCGCACGTGCAGCGAGACCGGGTAGTCCGGCGTCTGGAAGCGGTTGATCTCGGTCAGCGGAGTCTGCGACAACGGGTCGAACTCGAGCACGATCACGCCGACGCGGCGAGTCGCCACGTACAGGTTGGCCGTATCTCCTCCGCGGTAGTCGGCGGCGACGTCGAACACGTTCGTCTGCAGGTCGTCGATCGTGCTGGGCGGCGCCGTCCAGCTCGCGCGTAGGAACTGGCTGCTCAGCCGACCGTCGACCGGGTGGCTGGGGTCGCTCGGAACTACGTCGAGGATGTCGGTGATCGTGTACACGTACACGTGCCCGGCGAAGTCGACGCAGACCAGGAAGACCTGCTCCGAGCCGCCGACGCTCATGCGCAGCGGGACGACCTTCCAGATGTTCGTGTCGGGGTCCGGTGCGATGATCTTGCGCAGCGGCGAGTTGCCCCCCACGTCGTCCGACGTCCCCATGACGTTGTCGAGGCCCGGGTCGGTGACCGAGAGCGGCCAGTAGTCGCCGCCGTGCGCGGCGCTTGGGCCGATCTCCCAGAACTGCACGAAGCCGTGCGAGTAGCTCTGGTCCCAGAGGCTCCCTGCGTCGGGCTGCCAAGCCGGGTTCCCGTAGCCCGGATCGGTGTAGATGTCCCAATCGGGGTTGGAGTAGATGTGACCACAAGGCACGGCGAGCACCCAGCGCCCGAAGTCGTTCGTCCCCGGTGCCTGGACCTCGATCACGCGCGGCGCCCACGTGAACGCAACCGACGTGTCGTCCGAGTTGCCGCCGAGCGTCGCCTGCCAGAAGCTGCGCAGCGTGCTGTCGCCTCGCGGCATGTTGTTGTACTCGGGGTGCGTCACGAGCCCCTGGGTCTGCGCGAACCCGCTATCGAAGTGCAGGTCGCGTCCGTTCCCCTGGGTCTGCGCGTGCGCCATCATCTCGTCGCGGTCGATGACCGTCAGCCCCTGCGCGGTGCGGATGTGCGTGCCGAACGCGAGGCGCTCGGACCGACCCGCTTGATCGAGGAACAGGTCGAAGCGCGGGTTGACGTGCGCGTTCATGTACCAGATGAAGCCCAGGTTGCCGAAGCCGTCGCGCGGCGGCGTGAAGTACCACCAGCGCTCGCGCACCGGCGAGTTCACGTAGCCGTCGAGGCCCGGGATCCTCATCTCCATCAGCTGCCAGCGGATCTGCGTCCAGAACGGAGGCGTCCCCTCGTTGTAGTTGCGGTTCGAGCCGCTGCAGAAGATCCAGTGCCGGTCGAACGCCTGCCCCGGCTCCTGCCACTGCGAGCCGTTGTCGAAGAAGAAGCCCCCCGGACCCCGCTCGTCGACGCGCGGAAAGCCGCTCGTCGGCTGGTAGTGGCGCTTGATGTCGCTGCCGTTCAGCGCGAGGAAGCCGTCCTTGGGAACGGCGCCGTCGTTGTCGCCGGTGAAGATGACGTCGCGGTCGAGCATGCTCGTCCCGATCGGGAACGAGTGCCGGCCGGCGGAGTGCGAGATCGAGCGTGAAAACTGCCGCGTCGAGGGTCCGTTCGCTTCCGCGCGCGCCAGCACGAGGCCGACGCCGTTGCGCGACAGGGGACCCTCGTCCCAGGGCTCGATGCGCCCGGTGTGGAAGAACTTGACGCGTTCGGAGTCGCCTTGCTCGGACGGCACGTGGAGCGTGCTACCGCCCGACCCGATCACGCCGGTGCTGTTGGGGCTGGAGCCGTAGTTGGCCTGGATCTTGTACCAGTACGCCCGCTGCTTCGAGGGGATGCGGCCGATCCCGCCGCCCCACTCGAGGTGCGAGTTGAAGACGTGCCCCTCGTTGGTGAAGATCGCGAAGTCCTTGACGTAGTTGATCCACGACGTCGTCACGATCACGTACGGCCCTCGTTGCGGATGCTGCGCGATCTTGATCTCGCGCGCGCACGAGGCGACGGTGCCGCTCGGTTCGCCCTTCACGACCTTCTGCGCGAGCGTCCCCCACTGCTGCACGTAGTCGAGCTCGAAGCCCTCGTGGTGCAGGATCGGCGTGTCGTGATCGAAGTTGCTCGTGCCGAGGTCGAAGACGACCCAGAATAGGTGGTCGACCGCGGCGTAGAGGTGATGCACGGGTTGGCCCTGCTGGGTGAGACCGCGGAACACCGCGACGTCCGAGAACGTCGGATACTCCTCGCGCATGATGTCGTCGGGCGTCGTGTACCGGCGCGCCTCTTCAATCACCAGGTTGCCGTAGAGCTCGCGGCTCTTGTTCGCAGGGATCCCGCCGCCGCCTTCGTAGTAGCTGCCGGTCCCGAAGATCGGGCCCCAGCGCAGGACGGCGTTCGGGCCGGGGCCAGACAGGCTGACCTTCGCGAGCCCGTTCGAACCCATCGCGACGAAGGCGTCCGCGGATTCCTGGCCCGGGGTCGTCGCCACGGTATCGATGTCCATCGACAGCGCGACGCTGTGGCTCAACGAGCGGGCGCTCGGAGGCGGCGGCAGCGTGTCGTGCTGCCCGAGCGTCACCTCGATCGTCGCCGCGAGCTCGTTGCCGAGCTCGTTGTTCGCGTTTGCCGGATCCGCGACTGCCCGGACGTCCGACATGCGGTAGAGGCGCAGCTTCGAGTCTTCCTTCTCGGCGAAGAGCGCCACGAGGTAGTCGACTCCGGCAACCGTCGTCAGGCCGACGTCACAGCACCAGCGGACGTTGTCCTGCACCGACGGGTTCAGAGCGTTCGACGCATCGTCGATCCGCCACGCCTTGTTCTGGACACCGAGCGCGACGTCCGCCTCCATGATCCACAAACCGTCGCGACCGCCGGCGAGGTAGAACAAGTTGCGAACGTTGCCGGGTGTGTTCGGACCGGGTGAAGCGTCCGCCGCCGGGTCGAGCATCATGCGCGACACGGTGATCGCCGACTCACCGATCACGGCACGCTTCTCGCCGTCGACGCGGTGCATGCGGCGACGGTCGTGCGGACCACTCTGTTTGTTCGTGCGCAGGAAGACGACCGTCGAACCCTCGCTCTGGAAGAGCCAGCGCGCGTCCGCCGAGCTCGTCATGCCGCCCATCCGAGACGCACCGCGCACCGCGCGCTGGTCGGTCATGACCGGAAGCGTGACCGACGGAGCACTGCTGGTCGCCTGCGCGGGCGACACAAGCGGTCGGGTGGACACGCTCTGCCGGGCGGATGCGTGGACCGCCAGGGGGAGCGTGAGACAGACGACAAAAGCGCTTCGGAACATGGTCAATCATCCAATCCGTGTGAGATCGGCAACGGGACTCTTCAGTCTAGGCTTGCGTGGCGCCCGGCGCCTTCGGTGATCGCCTCTTGGGACACGAATCACCTTTCGGAACCCCTAGAGGACGCACCATCGGGTGCCCGGGTTCCACCCTGAGCCGCGGGCGGTGCCTCGTGTGCCTCGCCCCTGACCTGTCACAGGCCTTCGGAACGCCGACGGATTCTCGGGATTCCGTCGCGGGTGACCGAGGAGACACAAAGCGGCGGCCCCACACTCCTCTCGAGCACGGGGCCGCCGGACGTTGGGGGCCGTGCCCCCATTCCAAGCGCAGTCACTGCCAGACGATCTGGATTCCATCGGTGAAGTTCGAGGTCGCTTGCGGAATCGCGTCACGGAACCAGCCCTGGTAGTGCCAAGTCTGTCCAGGCATTACCGCGACCGGCGGGGACATCGGGATCTGGGTCAGATCGACATCGAACTGGAACCAGCCGGCGGCTCCACTGTTCTGCACGTTGCCGACGAAGCGAGCGATCGTTCCGCCCAGGCACAGGTTGCCTTGGCTCCCGCCGGGGTTCGCGATGAAGCCTTCTGACTGCGAGGTGAGCAGATACCCGAACTGATGCGGCGGCAGGTTGCGCGCCGTCAGCGTGAGCAGGTTGTCGACGACGAACGGACTACCGGCTGCCTCGAGGATCGCCGGTGCGCCGGTCGAGTTCTCGACGGCCGGACCGCAGTAGCTGGTGCCGATCCGCTCGGGGCCGACGATGGCCAGACTGGTCAGCTGCGGGATCGTCCCGAAGAGCACGTTCTGCGCCGGGTCGACCCCCTGCGTGACGTCCTGCCAGTTGCCGTTCACGAGCGCCAAGAGGTGCAGGCTCGACTCGCCACCGGGGATCCACGTCTCGTCGTAGCGGATCGCGACGCCGATCGGACCGGGCTCGATCTGCGCCTGGCTCGAGAGGTGCCACGCGGCGAAGAAGGGCGCGGCGCCGGGGGGCATCTGCGGCGCGAGGCCGCCGACGTAGGTCGTCACGAAGAGCGGGCCCGGGGAGAACACCTGCGGCATGTCGAGGAGCATGTCGAAGCCGTTCACGTTGGGACGCAGCGGGCTGTCGTAGGGCACGGGCTGCGGCGGGGCGGGCAGCAGCTCGATCGCGCCGGCATCGTCGAGGTGGACGGCGACGGGATCGGAGTCGTCGCTCAGCTCACCGTCCGCGTTGCGCGCGGCGACGATGACTCGCTGGAAGGTGTCGGCCTCCACGAGGAGATCGAACTCGGCGATCGGGGTCTGTGCAAGCAGCTCGTTCGTGTCCGCGTCGTAGATCTCGTACGCATCGACGGTCGGATCCGTCGACGCATCCCACGCGAGGTGCGCCGAGACGTACCCGGGGACGACGGTCGTGATCGAGCACACGAGGTTCTCGGGACGCGTGGGGTCCGGCTGGTCGTTCGAGACCGTGTAGCCGTGCTCGGAGGGCAGCGCACCGGTCGTCGGGCTGAGCACGCCGGTCGTCGTCTGGTTGACGACGCGGCTGCGGCGCCTGACCGTGAGCGGACCGGTGTAGGTCACGACGATGTCCTGTCCGCTCTCGAGGTCGTTGGTCGACGTCCCCTTGTAGAAGCTGATGTAGTGCTTGCCGTCGATGGTGTGGACCTCCCACTGCCAGCCCGCCGGCAGGCCCGTGACCTGGTAGTTGGCCTGGTTGCCGTCGCGCACGCGGATGTGCAGATCCTTCGCCTTGTTCGTCGGCGGGAAGATCGGCTCGTACGTGATCTTGGTTCCGACGTCCGGGATGACTTCCGTCGAGCTCTTGGTGGAGTTCTTCGGACAGACGACGATGATTCCGCAGATGTAGCCGGTCGTGCCGTTGCGGGTGAGCGTCAGCTTGTCGCCGCTGTCGGTCAGCGTCGTCGTGTGCTTGGAGCCAGTCGCGGGATCCATGTACTCCAGGCTGCGCGTGGCGCCGCTGCCCGTCAGATTGTTGACCGCGACGTAGTGGTCCTCTTGCCCGTCGAGGCAGAGAAGGAGCAGGACCATGCACTCGTCCGCAAACCACTGGTCCAGGGCGCTGAAGCTCTTCATCGTCGAGCTGGTGCCGAGCCCCGCCCTCAGCGCGCCCTCGTACGGCCCGCCTTCCAGCATCTTGTTGATGGCGATCGCGAGCTTGTTCGACCACGTCCCCTCGTCGTCCGTACCGGCGTCTTCATGCAGCTGGTCGCGCAAGTCGTCGATCTCGTTGCTGGGCTCGTCGCCGCGCGTCTCGATCTCGGGGAAGCCGTTCTCTTGGAACCACTTCATGATCGCGGCCGCGGCGGTGGGGCCACAGTCGTGTTGTCCAGGCTGCTCGGCATCGGGAACGCCGTGCTGGGCCAAGCCGAGGCCGGAAACCGAGAGGAGGCTCACCGCGACGAGCGCGGCGCGTCGGAGAAAATGTGTCGATTCGAGGCGGATCATGATTGGGTTCCTTGGAGGGATTGGCGCGTTCCCCTCGAAATGCAGCCTCCCGTCGCCGCTGGACGGTTTTTGGCGGAGAATCGATCCAGGAGCACAATCCCTGATGCGAATCCTCTCGATCCTCCTCGTCGCCCTCGCGTCGCCGAGCAACTCCGCGGCCCAGGAAGCCGCGGCCGAGCCGACCGTCGAGATCGCTGCACGCTGGACGAAGGGCCAATCGTGGTGGGTCGAGGTCGAGCGCGCGACGGAGGTGCGCGAGCCGGGCGCCAAGCCGCTGCGCGACGCTTCGCGGACTCCGCTGCAGGCCGAGGTCGAGCGGGTCGACAAGGACGGGTTCGTGATCCGCTGGACGGTCGGTGCGACGACCGTGACGGAGACCGTGCTCGGGCCGAAGCACCTCGCGCTGGCGCAATCCGCGGCTCAGCTCACGCGCGACCTCGAGGTCCTCGTGCGCTGCGACGGAACGGGCCGCGCGATCGAGATCCGCAACGTCGGGGCGGTGCAGAAGCAGCTCGAACGTGCGCTGGCGCGGATCGAGACGGACCTCGACGCGGCTCCGGATGACGTGCGGGAATCGCTCCTCGAGCCCCTGCGCGTGCGGGTCGAGGGCCGCCCAGGGAGCTTCGTCTTCCCCGAGGTCGAAGCCTGGCTCATGGCGTGCGGAAGAACGTACTCGCGGGCGAAACCCGAGGAGCAAACGACGACGGTCGTCGATCCGGCGACAGGCGCGGAGCACGCGGCCCGCGCGAGATTCCGCCTCATGCGCGAGAGCGCGGACGCGGTCGAGATCGGCTGGACCTTGCTCGAAGAGGCGGTCCCGGGCGAGACGCTGCGTCAGGAGACGCGCTTCGTCCTCGACCGCGCGAGCGGCTGGCCGGTCGTCCTCGATTCGCGCAGGCAGGCCAAGCACGGGACGCTGGTGCGGACGGAGACGCTGGCCATGCGCACGCTCGACGAGCCGGGCATCGGTGCTTCGCTGGCGCCGATCTTCGACTGGCTCATCCCCAGCGCGAAGTCGCGGCCCGACCACGGGACGTGGTCCCCCGACGGCGGACTGCACGTGCGGGTCGACGCCGCGCGCGGGCCGTTCGCGGCACGCGCAACGTCCATGAACACGAGCCCCAAGCCCGAGATCCTCGAGCGCATCCGGCGTTTCGCCCCCGCGGACGCCGGCTACGCACTGCACCTCGACGCGCCGATCCGCGGGCTCCTCGACGAACTGGTCATCAGCCTGACGCCGGCGGCGCGGCAACGCCTCGAGAAGGGTGCCAAGGAGCTCGGTGGACTGGCTGGCTTGCCCGAGCTCCTGGACGCATTCGCCGCCGTGCTCGAGGACGAGGTTCTCGTTCTCACCCGGGCGAACGACTACCCGGTCGGGGAGCTGGCAACGCCCAACGATGGCGCCGCGGTCCCGGCCTGGACGGTCGTGTTCCGCCGTCGCGCGGAGGTCTCGCCGAACCGGTTGACCGAGCTGTGCTACCTCGTCGGGCTCAACGCGCGCAAGCTCGGCGTCCGCGGACGCGCGCAAGGCGAGACGGGCTTTTACAAGTACTCGATCGGAGGCAGCAACGCCTACGAGCTCTGGCACCCTGACGTGCCCGGCACGGGACTCATCGCGGTTCTCGAGCATGGTGCGGACCTGCTCGTGTCGAACACACCGGGCATGCTCGACCACCTCCAGCGGCTGGACGGCGCGCACTCACTCGCGAACGAGCCCGCGTTCATGCGCTCGTTCGCCGCAGCACCCGACGCGCCGCAAGCGGTCCTCTGGGTCGGGCCGCACGTCCTGGGCTTCGCGCGCTCGGATTTCTCGTCCCGCGTCGCCAGGGTCGCGAGCGAGATCGAGGCGCTCGGTGCGTTCGGAACCTACCGCGAAGCGGCGACGGGTCTACTGTTGACCTTGGAGGCGAGCGGCGACGGGAGCCAGCTCCGGATGTCGGGGCTAGTCGCCGATTGACTCCGCCCAACGCGTCCACTTCGCGACCATCTGCTCTACGCGCTCGGGTTCGGCCGCCGCGAGATCGCGCGTCTCAGTGCGGTCGGCGTCGAGGTCGTAGAGCTCCCACTGATCGCGCAGCGCCACCAGCTTCCAGCGCCCGTCGCGGACCGCCTTACCGCGTCCCCAGTGCCAGAAGATCGGCTCCGGACGGTCCAGCCCTTCGCCCGCGAGGAGCGGCACGAGGCTCACGCCGTTCAGCCGAACCGCCCCATCCGGGTAGCGCGCACCCGCAAGCTCGATCGCCGTTGCCATGACGTCGACGAAGTGCACGGGAGTGCGCTCGAAACCGCCCCGCTCCGCGAGCCCCGCCGGCCAGTGCACGATCAGCGGCGTGCAGATCCCGCCCTCGTGACTGAAGTTCTTGTAGCGGCGCAACGGTGTGTTGGTCACGTTCGCCCAGCGCTTCTGCAGCGACGTCCAGCGCGTCATCGATCCGATCTCGCCGGTACCGATGCGAACGACCTCGGACGATCCGCCGTTGTCCGACGCGAACAACACGACCGTGTTGTCGAGCTCCCCCAGCTCCTCCAGCTTGGCGACGATGCGACCTACGTTCTGATCGAGCCGATCGACCATCGCCGCGTACACCTGCATGCGCCGGATCTCGACGCGCCGCTCCTCTTCGCTGAGCCCCTCCCAATCGCCGAAGTCCGCCTTCGACAGCGGCGTGGTCTCCGATTCGAAGAGCCCGCTGGCGATCTGGCGCCGGTAGCGCGCCTCGCGCACCACATCCCACCCCGCGTCGTACTTGCCCGCGTACTTGGCAATGTCAGACGCGGGAGCCTGCAGCGGGTCGTGCGGTGCGTTGTAGGCGACGTACAACAAGAACGGCTTCTCCTCCTCCGCGTAGTCGTCCAGGAACCCGAGCGCCGCGTCGGTGAACGCGTCGGTCGTGTAGAAGTCCGGATCGTCGGGCGTGTACGGCTTCAACGTCTCGCCGTCGATGCACCACGCGCGGTTCGCACGTTTCTGCGCCGGCTGCGGCTCGCCCTCGCGCCGCTCGCCGGGGTTGAAGTAGTTGCACGCCCCGTCGCGCAACCCGTAGTAGCGGTCGAAGCCGCGCTCGTACGGATTCTCCGTCCCGTGGTGCTTGCCCGCCATCAGCGTGCGATAGCCCGCCGCGCGCAGGACCTCGCCCAACGTCACTCCGTTCACGATCTTCGCCGGCCGGCGGTCCATTCCGACCGCCTGGGCGTACGCGCCGGTCAAGAGAGACGCGCGCGAGGGAAAGCACTTCGAGGTGTTGTAGGCCTGCGTGAAGCGTAGGCCGTTGTTGGCCAATTGATCGAGGTTGGGCGTCTCGATCTCGCCGCCGTAGCAGCTGAGGTCGGAGAAGCCCATGTCGTCGGCGAGGAGGATGACGATGTTGGGGCGTTCGTCGGCGGCGAGCGTCCGTCCCGCGTGAAGAGGTGTCGCCGCGTTGGCGCAGGCGACCGTGAGCAACGAGAGCAGGCGGTACATGCGCCCCATGCTATCGTTCCTCGCATGCCGCGCCTCCTCGCTCTTCTGTTCCTGTCCACGCTCGCCGCCGCCCAGGGCGATCGCCCCAACATCCTTTGGATCACGAGCGAGGACAACGGCCCACACCTCGGTGCCTACGGCGACACCTACGCGGACACGCCGCACCTCGACGCCCTCGCGAAGGGCGGAGTGACCTACCGCCGGGCGTGGTCGAACGCCCCGGTCTGCGCGCCGGCGCGGACCGCGATCATCACGGGCATGTACCCGACGACGACCGGCTCGCAGCACATGCGCAGCAGCGCGCGCCTGCCGCGTGGGATCGAGATGTTTCCGACGCTCCTGCGCCGCGCGGGGTACTACTGCACGAACCGCTCGAAGCAGGACTACAACCTCGAGAAGCCGAGCAAGGTCTGGGACGCGTCGAACGGCAAGGCGCACTGGCGCAACCGGGCGGAGAATACTCCGTTCTTCGCCGTCTTCAACTTCACCGTCACGCACGAGAGCCAGATCCGCAAGCGGCCCCACAAGGCCGTGCACGACCCCGCCGAGGTGCGCGTGCCCGCCTACCACCCGGACACGGACGAGGTGCGCCAGGACTGGGCTCAGTACTACGACAAGCTGACCGAGATGGACGCGCGCGCCGGCCGCGTGCTGGCCGAGCTCGAGGAGGACGGGCTCACCGGCGATACGATCGTCTTCTACTTCGGCGACCACGGTGCGGGCATGCCGCGCAGCAAGCGCTGGCCGTACGACTCGGGACTGCGCGTGCCGCTGATCGTCTCGATCCCCGAGCGGTTCCGGCACCTGGCGCCCGAGGGCTTCGAACCGGGATCGCGCTCCGAGCGCCTCGTGGGGTTCGTCGATCTCGCTCCGACCGTGCTGAGCCTGGCGGGCGTCGAACCGCCACGGGCGATGCAGGGCGGCGCGTTCCTCGGAACCCACGCGTCGGATGCGGCGCGACACTTGTTCGGGTTCCGCGGGCGGATGGACGAGCGCTACGACCTCGTTCGCTCGATCACCGACGGCCGCTTCGTGTACGTGCGCAACTTCATGCCGCACCGGATCTACGGCCAGTACCTCGACTACATGTTCCAGACGCCGACGACGCGCGTCTGGCGCGCGCTCTACGACGCGGGCGAGCTCACGCCCGAGCAGGCAGCCTTCTGGGAGCCGAAGCCGACCGAGGAGCTCTACGATCTCGAATCCGACCCCGACGAGGTCCACGACCTGATCGGGTCCCCCGAGCACGCGGCGACGCGTAATCGGCTACGCGAGGCGCTCCTCGAGCACCTCGTGCGGACGCGCGACCTCGGTTTTCTGCCGGAGGCGGAACTGAAGCTGCAGTCCGAGGCGCGCACCGCGCTCGAGCTCGGCGCCGACCGCTCGGCGTATCCGCTGGAACGCATCCTCGATCACGCGCTCCTCGCCACCGAACGCCGGGAGGACCTCGCCTCCCTGCGGCGCATGGTCGACGGCCTCGCCGATGAGCATCCGGCGCTTCGCTACTGGTCGGCGATCGGCCTCCTCGTACGACAGTCGGCGGGCACGCCAGGCGGCCGAGAGGTGCGCGCGGCGCTCGAGGACCCTTCGGCACCGGTGCGCATTCTGTGCGCCGAGGCCCTGTGCCGCTTCGGCTCGGATGACGACCGACGCGCGGCACTCGACGTGCTGATCGCCGCCGCGAACGTCGAGGAGAACAGCCTGTACACCGCCGTCCTGGCGCTCGGTTCGCTCGACGAGCTCGACGCGCTCGCGGCCCCTGCGGCGGACAAGATCCGCGCCCTACCGCGTGCGTCCAAGGCGGTCCCCGGACGCTTCAAGAACTACGTGCCACGGCTGCTGGACGCGATCTCGAGGGACCTCGAGCCCGAGCCGCCGGCGCTACCCGAGAGGCGTGAAGTCGTCTACGCGCGGCGTGGCGACGCCGAGCTCCGGCTGCACGTGCAAGCACCCCTGGGCGACGCGCCCAAGGGTGGCCGGGCCGCGGTCGTGTTCTTCCACGGCGGCGGCTGGCGCGGCGGCTCGCCCGAGCAGTTCTTCGACCAGTGCGAGCACGTAGCAAAGCGCGGCGTCGTCGGCATCTCCGCCGAGTACCGATTGACCAAGAAGCACGGGACGACGCCGTTCGAGTGCGTCGCCGACGGCAAGGCGGCCGTGCGCTGGGTGCGCGCGCACGCCGCGGAGCTCGGCGTCGACCCCGCGCGCATCGCCGCGGGCGGCGGCTCGGCCGGCGGACACGTCGCGGCGGCGACGGCGACGCTGACGGGTTTCGACGACGAATCGGACAGCCCGGTCTCTTGCCGGCCCGACGCGCTCGTTCTGTTCAACCCGGTCTTCGACAACGGCCCGGGCGGCTTCGGACACGCGTTCGCCGGCGAGCGCTACACCGAGTTCTCACCGCTGCACAACGTGCGCGCCCGCATCCCGCCCAGCATCGTGTTCCTGGGAACGAAGGATGCGCTCATCCCGGCCGCCACGGCGGAACGCTTCCGCGACGCGGTGCGCGAGGTCGGCGGGCGCTGCGAGCTGCACCTGTACGAGGGCGCTCCGCACGGGTTCTTCAATCGCGAGCGCAGCGAGGCTTGGTACGCCCAGACGATGGAGGCGAT
The DNA here is from genome assembly GCA_024226735.1 of bacterium. GTDB lineage: Bacteria > Planctomycetota > UBA1135 > UBA1135 > JAAELL01. Next base: position 25,821 of record JAAELL010000025.1, read on the forward strand.
GGACGCGTTCCTTCAGAGCCTCGGGTACTACGAGTAGAGGCGCGGTCACTCAAGGCGTGTGATCGCTGCGGCGCAACGCGCTGCGCTGTGCCGCTAGATCGGCCAGGGCGCGGTCGACCGCGTGCTCGTGCGCGCCTGCCTCGCGCCGCTGCGGCACCGGGACGAGCATGGGCGTCCGGCGCCGGTACTCCTCGTACGTCGCGCCGAAGTCCACGACGAGCTCGCGCTCCTCGAAGTGAATCGCGAGCGCCACCACCAACGTCAGCGTGCCCGCGAGCAGCAGCAGATCGAGCGTCATGGTCGGCACGGCCCAGAGCGCCACGAGGAAGCCCAGATACACGGGATGGCGCACCCACCGGTACAGGGGCGGCGTGCGGAAGTCCGGGCGCGGCGCCCACGTCCCGCGCAGCCGGCGCCAGGCAGGAGCGACGCCGAACAGCTCCCAGTGGTCGATCTGGAAGCTCGCGGAGACCGCCAGCAAAGCGCCAGCCGTCGCGAGCATGTGCAGCCCGACCTGCAGCGGCACCGTCGAGGCCTCCCAAACGGGATCCGCGAGCGGCTGCCACAGCGTGAGCGACAACACGAGCGTCGCGCAGCTGGCCGCCATGCAGGTCGAGCGCCCGAGCCCTCGGGGCATCGCGTCCGCACACCTGCGCTGGAATGCACGGCGCGTCATCACCGTGTGCAGGACGCCAAACAACGTCGCCAAGCCGAGGTCGATGATCAGCCTCGCCGCGGTGCTCGACGGCCCGGGAGCGAGAGAACGCACCTGCGCCACGTCGCGTGTGAACGCCCAGAGGTAGGCGATCACGCACAGGAAGGCGAAGTAGACGAATACGGAGGAGAGGAACGCAGCGAGCTTCATGGCGGAGTCTTCGGTTCGACCTACTTGGCGCAAACGCGGCGCCCAATCCGCCAAGAAGTCGGGTCAATCGTCTTCGAGGATCTCGAAGAGGCGCGCGCGCGCGTACGTCCACTCGCGGTGCACGCTGCGTTCGGAGATGCCGAGGGCCTTCGCAGTCTCCTGGACGCTGAGCCCCAAGAGGAAGCGCATGTGCGTCACGTCCGCCGCGCGCTCGTCTTCGGCCTTGAGTTGCTCGAGCGCCTCGTGCAGCGCATCCGCCTGGCCCAGCGGCATGTCGACCGGCGCCTCGGCTCCGCCGAAAGTCACGCGGTGACGGTCGCCTCCACGCTTGAGGCTCTTCACCCTGCGCGCGTGGTCGATCAGGATACGCCGCATCGCCTCGGCGGCGGCCGCGTAGAAATGCCGGCGATCGTTCCAGTCGATCGCCTCGTCGTCGACCAGGCGCATGTACGCCTCGTGGACGAGCGCCGTCGCCTGCAGAGTGTGGCCGGAGCGCTCGCCGAGCATGCGCCGGTCCGCGATCGTGCGCAGCTCGTCGTAAACGAGCGCGAGGAGTGCGTTGTTCTCCGTGGCGCCGCCGCGCAGGAGCTGGGTGACTTCGCCTCGCCGATCTTCCATCGATGCCGTTTCCTTCACGTCCGTCATTCCGGGTTCGTTCGTATGTCGTCCGTCTCCGGCACCGGCCAGACGTGGCCCATACCGCTCGCGCGTAGCCGCTCACCGAGCGCCTCGAGATCCCAGATCTGAATCAGGTTCGCGGCCGTTCCGCTGATCAAGGAGCGGCCGTCGTGCGAGAAGATCGAAGTCCGCAAGTGCTGGGGCCTCGGAGACTCGAGCACGACGATGCTCTCACCCGTGTCCACGTCGATCAGCTCCAGCTCCCAGAGACCCGAGCGAACAGCCGCCCGCTCTCCGTCGTGACTGAAAGCACTAATGCCTGCGTAGGGGCGCTCGGTCGCGCGCACTTCGCGCCACGTGCCAACTTCGAGCAAACGGTAGATACCTTGATCGGCGCAGAGTACCGAGCGGTCGTCGTTGCTGAAGTTGACGGCGACGTTGTTGAGCTCGGGGAACAGGTGTGCAACCTCTTTTCCGTCCCGCGCTCGCCAGATGTGTACGCCGGAGCCGCGCCAGCTGCCGCTCGCAATCCACTCGCCGCCGGGGCTGACCTGAACGGCGCGCATGCCGCGTCCGAGCGGAACCGAGTAGTTCTGCTCCGGAGCGTCGGGGAACCAGACACGCAGCTCCCTGCCGAGCGTCGCCATCACGCTGTCGTCGCGACTCTTGGCGAACGAGTGGCGCGTCTCGGCATCCAGGACCTCGATGCCGTCCACGTCGAACGCGCCCCCCACCACGGGAACACGCTCGAGTCCAGCGTCGGAAGCGACGAAGACGCTCGCGCCGGACGCAGCGAAGACGAGGCTGCGTACGTCGTCACGCTCGAGCAGGTCGAGCTTGGCTCCGCTCGCGAAGTCCCAGAGGACCACGGACTCTCGCCCACCCGAAACAAGATGGCGGTCATTCGGGCTCATCGCGAGCGTGTTCGGACTCTTGCCCGTGTGGGCGCGCAGCGTGCGCAGGACGTCCTCGTGCAGAAGCTTCCACTCGCCGAACTTGCCGCGCGTCACGAAGCCGACCCGATCCCGGCTGGAAGAAACCTCGAGCGGAGTCGCGCGCGCGAGCACGAGCTGTTCGCCCGAACGCACGTCCCACACCCGCGAGGTTCCGTCCCACGAAGCCGTGAGGACGAGCCCGTCGCGCAGGGAGTGAGCCTCGACGACCTCCGCCGTGTGACCACGCAAGGTCGCGATGCGCTCGTTCCGCTCGACGTTCCAGACGTAGGCGTTGAAGTCGTAGGAAGGAGCGACGAGGAGCTTGCCGTCGGGACTCCACCCTGGCTTTCCGTGGCGATGCGGCTCGTCCTGGATCGCCTGCAACAACTGGCCGGTCGCGGTCGAACGGATCTCGATCCGCCCCTCGCTCGCGACGGTTGCGGCGACTCTCTCGCCACTGGGGTCGAGGACGAGGATTCTGTTCGTGCCCTCGCTCTGCCACAACGGCTGCACCGCTCCGTTGCATGCGTCGAGGAGCTCGACCACCCCCTTGGCGCGCGGGACGAGGAGCGTGTGGCAGTCACCACGCCAGGCCATGCGACCAGCCGGTAGGCGCTCTTCCTCGCGAACGAGCTCGCGCCGCTCGACGTCCCAGATGCGCATTCTGCGCAAGCCACGGCCTGCAATGTCGTGATGCACGAGCGCGAGGTAGCGGCCATCGCCACTGAACGCGAGACGCCACGCGGGCGACCCTGGGCCCTCGAGACGGAAGAGCTCCTCCCCGTCCTCGGCCGAGGAGAAGATCAGCGTGCCATCGTCCTCGACCGAGACGAAGCGCTCGAGCGCCGGGTCGAACACGGACGCGTGGTCGGCATTCACGGATTCAGGCTTGGACCACTCTGCAACGACTTCAAGATCGGTCTGCGCCATGCACGCCGCAGCCTCGCTGATCAGATCGGTCCCGGGTTGGATCTGAGCTGCGAGCCTCACGTACTCGGCCCCGACCGCGCGCTGACCGATCTCCCCGGTGTGGCGTGCGGCGCGCGCCTGCGCGAGATAGGCCCCACGCAGCTGCACGCGCGACTCCTGCTCGGCCGCGCTGACCTGGTCGAGGCGATCCTTGAGCTCGATGCTGACGAGCGTCGCGCCGACAGCGAGGATCGTGATGAGCAGCGCGACCGCCGCCACGAGCCCCGAGACCAGCGGGCGCCGGCGCCACGCGAGCCACGCGCGCTCGGTCAACGTCGCGGGGCGCGCCTGGATCGGCTCGAAGGCGAGCCAGCGCTCGAGATCCTCAGCGAGCGCCAGTCCCGAGTCGTAGCGGCGCGTCGGATCCTTCGCGAGGCAGACGCTGCAGATCGTGTCGAGGTCGCGGTGCACGACCGGGTTGCGCACGCGCGCCGCGACGGGCACCTCTTCCTGCACCTTGCGCAGCTGCTCGATCAATCCATCCGCGACCAGGGGCGGCGAACCGGTCAAGAGCTCGTACAGCATGCAGCCGAGCGCGTAGACGTCGGTCGCGACCGTGACCTCGACGTCGGCAGCGGCTTGCTCCGGCGCCATGTAGGCGGGCGTGCCACAGATGAAGCCAGTCAACGTGCGCTGGCCCGAGCCGTCGACGAGCTTGGCGGTGCCGAAGTCAGCGACGTGCGGCGTGCCGTTCCGATCGAGCAGCACGTTCGACGGTTTGAGGTCGCGGTGCAACACGCCGCGCCGGTGGCCGTGGTGCACCGCCCGTGCGGTGCGCGCGATCAGCGCCGCGCTCGCACGGTGGTCGCCCTGATACGCCTGCAGGCAAGCGTCGAGGCTCTCGCCCTCGATCAGGCGCATGCTGATGTAGTGCCGACCCTCGTAGTCGCCGACCTCGTAGATCGGCACGATATGCGGATGGTCGAGCCGCGCGGCGGCCTCCGCCTCGGCGCGGAAGCGCTCGATCTCGCGCTCCGAGGCGAGGCGGCCCGAGCGCAGGAGCTTCACCGCGACCGTCCGGCCCAGGCTGATCTGGCGCGCACGGTAGACGACTCCCATGCCCCCGGACGCGATCTCCTCGGTCAGCTCGTAGTCGCCGATCACGACCGGCAGCCCACTCGCGCTCGCCGGCTCGCGCTGACCCTCGAGCAGCTCGGCGACCTGGTCGCTCAGGACGCGCGCGCGCCCATCGGCCGAGAGGAGCTCACACACGCGCGCGTGAACGGCCGGCTCGCGCTCCTCGAGCTCCGCGAGCGCACGCTCGCGCTCCTCGTCCGGCAAGTCGACGAGCTCCAGGAAAATGTCCTTGGCGCTCGCGCGAACGGCAGGCGCCGTCGGGTCTTCTGGATCGATGTGGTCGGACTGCACGGCTCGGGCTCCTCTGGGGCCCACTCCGAGCTTCGCGCAAAGGGCGCCAAAGAACTGCCAAGAAAAACGCCAGCCCCTTCCCGCGGGCCCAGAGGAGGCCTCGGGGAGGCCCTAGGCGCCCCCGATTCCCCCTGCGCGCGCCCTCACGCTCCGCCGACGATCCCCGCCAGCACCTCGGCGTCGATGCTCCCGCCCGACAGGAGGGCGACCGACGGGCCCTGCGTGCTGGCCGGCTCCGCGGCGGCCGCGGCCGTCGCGAGAGCTCCAGCGCCCTCGACGACGACGTGGTTCTCGAGCGCGAGCCGCCGGATCGTCGAGCGCACGTCGTCCTCGCTGATCAGACGCACCTCGTCGACGAGCTCCGCGAGAATCGGGAACATCTCCTCGGTCATGTACGGCACCGCGACGCCGTCGCACAGGGTCGAGCATTCGACCGACGCCGGCGCCCCCTGACGCAGGCTCGCGTCGAGCGCGGGACACCCCTCCGGCTCGACCGCCACGATCCGCACGCCGGGCCGCGCGAGTCGCAGCGCGGTGCCGACGCCCGCGAGCAGACCGCCGCCGCCCACGGGGATGTCCGACGCACCTTCCACTCCATTGGGGCAGGCTCCCCTACAATTGACGGCGACCCTACGCGTCCGGCGCTTCTCTCGCCATGCAGAAAACCACGTCCGCCAATCGCTGGTCCGCGCGAGTGCTGCTCGCGCTCCTCCTCACGGGCCTCCTCTCTTCTCCCGCGCTCGCAACGTGGTCGATCGTCGTGATCGACCGGCGCACGGGCGAGGTCGCCGTCGCCTCGGCGACGTGCTTGACGGGCAGCATCCGCAACGCCATCGGACTCGTGCGCGTCGGGCGTGGCGTAGCGGCGACGCAGTCGATCCCCTACGCGGCCAACAGCCGCCGGATCTGGGACGGCATCGGCCAGTTCTTCGACGCCGTCGTCGACGACGGTCAGCACTCGGTCCAGCCGCACCCACCGCTCGGCGTTCAGTCGGTTCCCGCCGAGTCCCTGCAGGCGACGCGCTGGGACCTGAGCGCGAGCGCCGGCGGCACCGCGCGGCTCGTGCTCAACCTCGGCAACACGGCCGCAGGCAGCGCCTACCACCTCTACGCGAGCGCTTCGGGGACGTCGCCGGGCACGACGTTGCCGATCGGCGGCGGCCTCCTCATCCCGCTCAACCGCGACCGCCTCTTCGACCTCACCGAGAGCTCGCCCGACCACGCGGGCCTCGAGGGTTTCGTGGGCCTGCTCGACGCTACGGGTCGCGCGGAAGCGTCGCTGCACGCGCCGGCCGGCGCCCTGCAACCACTCGTCGGCTCGAGCCTGAGCTTCTGCGCCGTCGTCGGCAGCGGGTCGGCCGCGACGCTCACTCGCCTCGCGGCGTTCCCGATCGTGCCCTGAGCGAACGCGGCGGACGGCCGCTGCGCTAACCTGCGGGGCGTCCCCGCGACAGATCTCCACAAGAGACACGCAATGGAATCGACGCCAAGGCCGTCGCCATTGACGGCAAGGCCGACCACTGGACCGTGCTCGCCTTCTTCCCCAAGGCCGCGACGCCCGGGTGAACCCGCGAAGTCTGTTCGCTGCGGGACGTAGCGACCGAATTCGAAGAGCTCGAGGTCAAGGTCCTCGCGCTCAGCACCGACGACGTCGCCGCGATGCGCGAATTCGCCAAGGCGCAGGAGCTCAACTTCCAACTCCTCAGCGACCCGGACGGGAGCGCCGCCGCCAAGTACGGGGCGCTGATGGAGAGTCGGCCGTACGCCAAGCGCCACTCCCCGCCCCCGGAATCCAATACCGATTTCTACGCACGGGGCGAGGGCGAAAGGCGAACCAAGACTCCCAGCCACGGCCGATGGCGGCCGGCACTCCCACCGGGAACGCGCAGCTCCGAACCACAGAAAGGCATGGAGCGAACGTACGCCCCGGGCGATGAGAGGTCGGGGCTGGCTGATGGGGCCGTCCCGACCTTGCTCCGGGTCGGAGCCGGCAGTATATTCCTTGCCCCTCAAACCGCACCGCAGAACCGCCGCCACGCGCGCGGCTAACCAGCGACAACCTCTAGTAGGCATCAACGAGGAACAGGTCAGTGAAGGAAGGAAACGTCGCAGGGACGGAGCCGGCCTATAAAGCAGATGGCTTCGTGAAGAGCGTTCTCGGTACGCTCCCCGAGATCTCCGACTACCGCCCCTTGAGCGCCGCGCTCGCGCGCGCCCGAGAGATCGGTGAGAAAGACCTCGAGGCTGCCATCAAGAGCTTCGTGTCGATGCCGCAGAGCACGCGGATCCTCGCCAACCCGGTGCGTTACACGTTCCCGATCCAATGCGGGTCGGACGAGATGACGCTGAAGGTGCGCGGCTTCGCGATCCGCGGCACGCTGGACGAGGACGAGATCGTCCGCCGCGACGCCGGGCCGATCGACGTCTTCTTCGTCGGCCTCTTCGGACGCCGGCCCGGAACGACTTCGGACGGGATCGACGAGCGCGCGGCGTTCGCCGCCTTCATCGACGACGAGTGCTTCGGGGCCGCGGGCCTGTGCAAGCGGCCGTCGGGCGCTCGCCCGGTCGACTTCCAAGCCGTCGCCGAATTCGTTCGACGCCACCCCGGCATCGGTCCGGAAACGGCGATGCAGGCTTTCCTCATCGAGCGCAAGGCCGCGCAGGCGGCGCGCGGCGAGATCCGCGGCATCAACGAGGACCGCGACCCCGCGGAGCTCTTGACCGAGCTCATCGCCATCCACCTCGGCAACGTGGTGACGGGCGCGGCGGCGATCAAGATGAACCGCATGATGGCCGCGGACGACTCCGTCACGGCGGGCGCTCTCGCCGAGGGCGCGCGGGGCATCTTTGCCTCGATCCGCGATGCGCAGCGCCCGTGTTTCGACGCGATCTACTCGGCGCTCGTCGACCGCCAGGTCGGCGAGTTGGTCGGGCGCATCCTGCAGGTGATGGGCACGATCCAGACCCACCACGGCTCCGCCGGCTCGAACGTCGTCGCGCGCTACCTCACGGCGCTGCACGTCGGCAACGGGTACGACTTCTTCGCCGGCGCGCACATGGCGCTCGACGGGGACCGTCACTTCGGCGCGATCCACGACATGACGCGCTTCATCACGGAGCTCCAGGGGCTGTCGGTCGACGATCGCAACGACGCGGTCCGCAAGGCGGTGATCCACGGCGGCATGCCGACCTACGGGCACCCCGAGATCTCGGCCGCCGGCCGGGGCAACGAGCTCCAGCAAGACCCGCGTGCTTCGATCTACGTCCATCCGCTCTTCGACGCGATCGACGCGGGTGAGCTGACCGTGACGCCGGAGGCCATGGAGCGCCTGCGGATCGCCCAGCGCATCTACTGCATCGCGTTCGTCGAGGGCGTCAAGAAGCCCGATCGCATCGACGACCCGCCGCTGCGCCTGACGCCCAACACCGATTTCGGAGCCTGGTGCGTCCAGGAGGCCCTGGGCATCCCCGAGCAGGACCGCACCTTCCTGACGTACGTCTTCCGTGGCTTCGGTTGGATGATGGACGCCCGCGAGCAGCTGCAGCAGAAGATCATCCGCCCGGTGATCCCCCCGGCCCCCGAGGTCGTCCCGAAGGACGCCGGCGACCCAACGATCCCCCAAATCGTGGTCAACTTCCACAACCGCCTGGCGGACGGCAGCGGCTTCGCCCCCAGCTGATCGCTGCATCGAGAAAGAACCGCAGGTCCGGAGCTCGCAGCACCGGACCTGCGTTTTCGTATTAGTCTGGGACCGCCTGGCCCAACCGGAGGTTTCCATGCGACTTCGACTGCTGACGATCACTGCTGCCACCCTTCTCACTCCGCACGCCAGCGCCCAGATTGCGCTGTCGAACCAAGACGACTGCGCGAACGCGACGATGGACGTCGTCGGTCCCGGCTTCTATCAGGCCAGCACCGTCGGGGCCACGACCGGCACCGAGGGCCAAAACGAAGCGGCCTGCGACGAGGCGGGATCGACCGCCATCCAGAACGACATCTGGTTCGTCTACAGGCCGTCGACGACGGGCAGGGCCGTGATCCTCGCGTGCGGTTTCGGCCCCACCACGGGCGGCAAGGTCGCCGTCTGGCCCGGTACCGGTTGCCCAGTCGACGGGACGTCCATCGCATGCGACGGGCAGTCCTGCACGGCGCAGGGGGGAGGAGCCTTCATCGAGATGCCGGTCACGTTCGGCACGAGCCATCTCATCCAGCTCGGCAACACCGTGAACGGAGGGAGCTTCAACAGCACGATCGTCATCATCGAGCAGCTGGGCTTCAACTACTGCACGCCCGCCGTACCCAACTCGACGGGCGACTCCGGCACGATGTCGGTCACCGGCTCGGGCACGGTGGCCACGAACGACGTCACGTTGAGTGCCCGGAACCTCCCGCCGGGTCAGTTCGGCTACTTCCTCGTCAGCCGCACCCAGGGCTCGGTCCAGCCGCCGGGCAGCCAGGGCATCCTGTGCCTCTCGGGAAACATCGGCCGGTACAACGCACCGGCTCAGATCTTCACGGGCCCGACCGGCACCCTCGAGATCGACCTGGGCACGGTGCCCGTCAATCCCCCGACGGCCGTCCTCCCCGGGGAGACCTGGAACTTCCAGGCGTGGTACCGCGACGAGGGCAACACCAGCAACTTCACCGACGCGGTCAGCGTCGCGTTCCAGTAGCGCGCGCCACTCTCGCGCCGCTACTTCGCCTGCTCGTCCCCCACGCAGAACAGCTTGGAGTTCGTGCGGATGAACAGGCGCCCGTGGGCGACGACGAGCGATGAGCGAATCCCGTCGTCGTCCTCGTCGCCCATCGTCGGCGCAGCGACGATCTTGCCGCTCTCGGCGTCGACGACGGCAACCTGGCCGGCATGGTTCATGCACCAGATCTTGCCGTCCGCCCCGGTCGGGGAGGCGCGCCAGCGGTGTTTGCCGGGCATCTCGATCGTCCACTTCACCTCGCCCGTCGCCGGGTCGAGCCTCGAGAGCGCCTCGCGGACGTCACTGAGGACGTAGAAGCTGCCGCCATAGAACAGCGGCGTCGGCACGTCGCTCGAGACCGGGTTGGGCCGGCCGCTGCTCTTCCAGGCGAGATCCTCGCCCGTCAGCTCGCCCTTGCCGCCGAGCTCGATCGCGTAGACCGGCGCGCGCTTGGGACCGCACGCGAGTACGACCCCACCCCCGACGACCGGCGACGGCACGAGGCGCCACCAGATCTCGCGGTGCCCCTCGTTCCAGGTCCCCCAGCGCCACAGCTCCTCCAGGGAGTCGGGGTCGTGACCGGTGATCACGTCGCCGCCGACGATCAGGAGCTCCTTGCGCCCGTCCTCGCCCACGAACGGGATCGGCGTCGCGTAGGACTCGAGCGACTCCTTGTTCGCCTCCGACGGCCGCTCGATCCTCTTCAGGGTCTTGCCCGTAGCGGGGTCCATCGAGAGCAGGAACGACGCATTGCCGTCCTCGCCGCGACCGTGCACGGGCTCGTCGCGCTGCAGGACCTGCATGTAGAGCTTGCCGTTCCACAGGGTCGGGCTGGCCGAGAACGTCCACTGGAACGTGAAGTCCCCGTAGTCCTTCTGCAGGTTGCGTCGCCACAGCTCCTCGCCGTCGAGGTCGTACGCGACGAGGTCGCCGTTGCCGTAGGAGAACACCACGCGCTCACCGTCGGTCACGGGCGAGGGCGACGCGAAGTTGCTGCGGTCGTGCATGTGCGTCTTGCTCGGCGCCCCGGGCGAGTAGCCGCTCCCGGCGGACTTGCGCCACAGCACCTTGCCGCTGTCGCGGTCGATGCAAATCGCCAGCAACTCGCCCTTGTCCGCGTCGATCGACGTGACGAACACCCGTGTGCCGAACACGATCGGCGTTCCGGCGCCAGGCCCAGGCAGCTCGGTGCTCCAGAGGACGTGCTTCTTCTGATCGAAGTCGGTCGGAAGCCCCGTCGCCTCCGCGGCCCCGTCGTAGCTCGGACCGCGCCACTGCGGCCAGTCCTGCGCCTGCGCGATCGTGGAGAGGAAGAGCGTGGAAAGGAATACGAGGGACGTGCGTCGCAAGGGAGCCTCCGGGTCACGTGCTGCGAACGGCACAGTCTACTGTCCCCGGACGATTCGAGTCAGCACGGGAACACCCCCCCGCGATCGCTCACGGAGGGGCGTTGTGCCTTCGCCACGCCGGCCTGCATCAGTCGCCTCGTCGCGTGCCTCGTCGCTGCCACTCGCTGCCACGGCGTCAGCCGTGGCGCCATGAACACCTCGACACCGAAGGTGTCGTAGGAGGCTGGCCGGGAATCCCCAGGATTCCCGGCCAGTCTCCTAGTTAAAGAGGACGCCGACGACGTTTGTGAAGTTGTTGTTGTTGCCGATGTCGCGGTGCCAGCACTGCCAGTACCACGTGTCGCCGGGCATGATCATCTCGCCGGGAGCGGGGTTCGTCGGGACGTTGATCGTGCCGACGTCGAGGTTCAGCGTCGGACCCGTGCCGATCTGGCTGACGTTGTTGTACCGACCCTGGTTGCCCAGGACGCAGATGTTGCCGAGGCTGCCGCCGGGGTTCGGGATGAAGCCGAGCGTCCGCGAAGCGAAGAAGTAGCCGAATTGTCCCGGGGGGACGGACTCGGCGATGACCTCCACATCCATGGCGGAGGCGAGCTCCTGTCCTTCCGCGCGGATCGTCGCGGGCACGCCCGTCGAGTTCGGGTTGCCAGGGTTGCACTCGGTCGGCGTGAAACCGATCGGGCCGGGGCCACAGGGCGCACCCGTCTCGTTGATGAACATCGTCGCGGTTCCATCTCCGCTGCCGGGGAAGCTGCCGAGCTGCACGAGGTAACTCTGGCCGCAGTTGACGCTGAACGTGATCTGCGACAGAAGGCCGCAGGTGTCGTCATTGCACGCCACCGAAGTGCCGTCGATCATCGAGCAGTCGGCGGCGGGGTAGGCCGCGATCTTCGTGTCGGTGTTCGTGTTGCCGACCGAGCCGCAAGACTCGATCGTGACCGAGCCGTTCGCCTCGGGGACGTACAGGGCCCAGATGTCGCTCTGGATGCCGGAAGTGCCGAACTTGTAGCAGCTCGCCTCCGTCTGGCCCTCGGTGCCGGTTGTGGCGAGGAGGTTGTCCCAGCCGAACTGGCCCGGACCGATCGTGTCGACGGACGCGTTCCCGCAGTCGTCCTGGTTGCTCAGCACCACCGGGCAGTTGACCTCGGCGATGTCGACGATACCGGAGCCAGCGGCAGCGCCGGGAAAACTGCCGATCTGGACCAGGTAGGACTGGCCGCTCACGACCGGGAAGACGACCTGCGAACGCAGTCCGTTGCAGGCGTCATCGTTGCAGGCAATGGACGTTCCGTCCGTCGGACACCCCGTACCCGGGTACACGGCGATCTTAGTGTCGGCGAAGATGGCACAGGGTTGATCGCTGTTGCAGGTGGAGATCTGCGCGCACGCGTCCACGGTCGCCGTGTAGACGAACCAGACGTCGTTGTCGATGCCGGTCGTACCGACCGCGTAGCACAGCGCTTCGTTCTGGCCCTGGGTACCGGTGGTCGCCGAGAGGGTGTTGAACCGGTACGAGCCGGGCCCGACGACGTCGGTCGTCGCGTTGGCGCAATCGTCCTGACTGCTGATCACCGGCAGGCCCGAACCGCCGCTCTCGATGATGTCGATCTGGGAGGTCCCCGGTGCCGCGCCAGGGAAGTTGCCGAGCTGGATCAGGTACGTCTGTCCGGCGACGGTGTTGAGGGAGACCTCCGACAAGAGACCGCACGTATCGTCGTTGCAGGCGAGCGACGTGCCAGCCGTCGGGCATCCACCCGCCGGGTAGACCGCGATCTTGGAGTCCGTGATCGAGCCGACCGCGTTGCAGACGGTAATCGACGCACAGCCGGTCGACCCGGCGAGGTACTCCGTCCACACGTCGGCGTCGATGCCGCTGGTGCCGAAGGCGTAGCAGGACGCTTCGGTCTGACCCTCCGCGCCGGTCGTGGCCGCGGAGTTGTCCCAGTCATGGGTGCCCGCGCCGACGGCGGGGTTGGGGGAGGCGCAATCGTCGGCGACGATCTGAGCTTGGGCGGTCGCACAGAGCAGGCTCGCGACCGAAATGGCGAAGGAGAGCTTCATGAGCTTTTGGATGGATTGCTGTGGCGGGACGGGGCAACCGGCAGGTTCCCCGCGATCGCCGCGGAAGGAAGAGAACCCATTCCAATGTACGGGCTAGGTCAGAGAATGGGTGCGCCGGACTGCTTGAAGCCGAGACGCAACGGACATCGGCGGTTAGCATCCTCCACGCCCATGCACGCCGTCTCGAGAGCTCCGCGCCCCCTGTCACCGAGTGGCTCCCCCCCGTCACCGAGTGGCTCATTGTGTGGCGCAGCGGTGATTGCAATCGCTCTGGCCTGCTCGGACGTTGACGCAAACCTCGTGCCCCCCACGCCTGGCAACGAAGCTGCGTTGTCGCCGTCCCTGCGCGAGGCGATCGGGCACGGGGCCGCGGAAGTCCGCGCTGATCCCAGCGGGTCCGCGGCGTGGCTCGAGCTCGGAATGACCTACGAGGCGAATGCGCTCGACGGGATCGCGGAGGAGACGTACGCGCTCGGAGCACGAATCGGCAGCGGGGACGGGAGACTCCCCTACCACCTCGCGCGCCTGCGCGCGCTGCGCGGCGATCTCGACGGCGCGCTCGAGGCGAGCGCGGAAGCCGCGCGCCGCTCCCCCGAATACGGGCCGATCCACTGGCGGCGCGGTGGATGGATGCTCACCCAGGGACGGCTCGACGCGGCAGCCGAAGCCTTCGAGCGTGCCGAAGCGATCGACCCCAAGGACCCGGCGGGTCGCTGGGGTCTCGCGCGCGTCGCCCTCGAGAGTGGTCAGCCCTCACGCGCCCTCGCGGCCCTCGCGCCCCTGACCGAGCGCGCTCCGGACTACGCCTACACCCATCACCTGCTCGCCTCGGCCCACCGAGCGGCCGGCGACCGCGAGCGTGCGGCGCGGGAGACCGCGCTCGCGGGCAAGCCGGTCTGGAACGACGCGTGGGAGCACGAGATCGACGCCTGGCGCGTCGGATACCACGCTGACGTCGCGCGCGCGAAGGACGCGGTTCGCAGCGGAGATTCCGAGACCGCCGCGGCTCTCCTCGAAGCCCTCCGCGTCTCCGCGCCGGGTGACATCAACGTCTACGGCATGCTGTCCGACGTCTACCTGGAACGCGGCGAGCTCGATCGTGCGCGCAGTCTACTGGTCCAGGCTCGCGAGCGCTTTCCCGACCACCACCGCATCGCGCTCAACCTGGCCGACGTGCACGAGCGCGCGGGCGAGAACGGTGCGGCGCTCGAGGAGATCGAAGCGTGCCTCGCGCTGCACGCGACCTACGCTCCCGCCCACTTGCGCCACGGGCGACTCCTGATGAAGCACGGGAAGAATGCAGACGCGGTGCGCGCGTTCGAGCAGGCGCGTACACTCGGAAACCTGACCCTGCCGCTCGCACAGATGCTCGGTGTCGCGCTGGCGCGCACGGGCGCCTGGGATCGTGCGGCCCACGTCTTCGCCGACGGCGCGGCGCTTCATCCCAACTCACTCGATCTCGCGTTGATGGAGGCCGAAGCGCAGGCGCGCTCGGGTGCCGCCGCCGCGGCTTGGAGCGCGCTCGCGCGTGCCGAGCGCCAGGGCGGCGACGCGGCCCGCGTGGCCGCCACGCGCACGAAGCTCGTGCATCACCTCGGCGAGGAGCGCCAGTGAATGTGCGCCGCGTAGCCCTGATCGGGATCGCGTGCACCGCGTGCGGCGACGAGCGCGCCGCCGTCGAGAGCACGCCGCCCGAATCGTCCGCGGGACCGGCCTGGTTCGCCGAGGTCGCCGCCCAGAGCGAGCTCGCGTTCACCCACACGTCCGGCCACCGACCGCCGACGTACCGCATCCCCGAGATCATGGGCGGTGGCGCCGCGCTCTTCGACGCCGACGGCGACGGCAAGCTCGACGTCTACTTGGTGCAGAGCGGCACGCTCGGCGAACCGCGCACGCGGCCGAACCGTCTGTTCCGCAACGTCACCGCGGGCGCCGAGCTGCGCTTCGAAGACGTGACCGACTCGAGTGGAGCGGGCGGGAGCGGCTACGGCATGGGCGTCGCGACCGGCGACTACGACGCCGACGGCGACGTCGACTTGTACGTCACGAACTGGGGCGCCAATCTCCTCTTGCGCAACGACGGCGACTTCACCTTCACGGACGTCACGGCCACGGCCGGCGTCGGCGAGACGAGCTGGGGCACGAGCGCCGCGTTCCTCGACTTCGACGCCGACGGCGTGCCCGACCTCTACGTCGCCAACTACATCGACTGGACCATCGGGGGCGAGATCACCTGCCGCAACGCGATGGGCACCGTCGACTACTGCAACCCGGACAACTACGAGAGCCCCGCGCTCGACACGCTGTTCCGCGGGAACGGCGACGGCACGTTCACCGACGTCAGCGAGTCGTCGGGGATCGCCTCCGAGCCCGGCACGGGGCTCGGCATCGTCTGCTCGGATTTCGACGGAGACGGGCGCGTCGACATCTTCGTCGCCAACGACGGCATGCCGGACTTTCTCTGGCGCAACACCGCCGAAGGCCGATTCGAGAACGTCGCGGCGATGGCGGGCTGCGCCGTCGATCAGTTCGGCGTCGCGAAAGCCGGCATGGGGGTCGCCGCGATCGACGTCGACGAGGACGGAGACACCGACCTCCTGGTCGGCAACATCCGCGAGCAGACGGATTCGTTCTACGCCAACCAGAACGGCCTCTTCGTCGACCGCACCCTCGCCTCGGGGCTCGGTGTGACGAGCCGCCCGTTCACGCGCTTCGGACTCGGCTTCTTCGACTTCGACAACGACGGCAGGCTCGACCTGTACCAGGCGAACGGCCGCGTCAACCGGCAGGAGACGCCGTTCACGGACGATCCATTCGCCGAGCCGGACGTCGTGATGCGCGGCAAGCCTGACGGTAAGTTCGAGGAGATCCTGCCGCGCGGCGGCGTCGCGCACGGGCTGTTCGCCACCGGACGCGCCGCCGCCTTCGGCGATTTCGACGACGACGGCGGCATCGACGTCGTCGTCGTGAACCGCGACGCGCCGGTGCACCTCTTGCGCAACGTGCATCCCGCGCGTGGATCGTGGATCGGCTTCTCGGTCGTCGACGAGCACGGCGCGCCGGTGCCGCACGCGCGCGTCAAATGTACGCACGACGGGCGCGCCGTCATGCGCGAGGTGCGCGTCGAATCGAGCTACCTCGCCGCCCACGACCCGCGCGTCCATATCGGGCTAGGCACGTACGGTGGGGCGGTGGACGTCGAGGTGATCTGGCCGTCGGGCAAACGCGAGTCGTACGGAGAGCGCGCTCCCGGGAGCTACCATGTCCTGCGCGCTGGCAGGTGACATGGGGTGCACGAATCCGTCATGAATTGTCGCGGCACCGTACTAACGGATTCGTGCACCCCATGTCACCTGCCAGCGCGCAAGTCGTAGCACAGCAGTCGCGGAGGTGCTTCGCCGAAGCGCTCGCGCTTGGTCTGCCGAACGTAGACGAGGCCGCCGCTGACGACCGGCGGAGTCCAGGACTGGTTGGCCCGGAAGAGCGAGCCCTCGCCGACGCTGAACGAGAGCTCCTTGCCGGTACCCGCCTCGATGCAGACGACCGCGCCGGCTCGATCGGAAGTGCCGTCGATCACGTAGATGTGGCTGCCGACGCGGACCGGGTTCGAGAACAATCTCCCAGACGAGCGGGGGCCCTTCCGCCTCCCACTGCAACGCGAGGCCCGTCTCCGCGCTCGTCGCGTCGCGGCGCGGCCCGAGGAAGCCGGGCGAGCTCTCGTCGACGGCGTCCGCTGCACGCGGGCGCGGCACGCGGTGAAAGGTCAATCCATCGAAGTCGCGCGCCTCGGGGGCCTCGACGGGCTCGAGCTTCTGGACCCTGGGCGGCTTCGGATCCTCGAGCCCCTGCGCCTCGCGCGTCCCGCCCTCCTGGGGCGCGCACGCGACGGTCCCGAGCAAGAGGAAGACGGAATGCAGCACCGGGTGACCCTAACGGAGTTTGACGGCCGTGCCGTACGCCAGAAGCTCCGCCGCGCCGGCCATGATCTGGGAGGTGACGAAGCGCACGTTGACGATCGCGTCGGCGCCCTGTTTCTCGGCCATCGCCTCCATGCGCCGCACGGCCTCGTTGCGCGACTCGATGATCATCTCGGTGTACTCCTTGATCTCGCCGCCGACGAGCTGGCGGAGACCGGCCATGATGTCCTTGCCGATGTGTTTCGCGCGGATCGTGCTGCCGCGCACGATTCCGATCGCTTCCGAGATCTCACGGCCGGGGACGAAGTCGGTGTTGACGACGATCATGATTGGGTGCGGGGGTTCGGGATCAGAATAGGTTCAAGGTTCATCGAGCAGGCTGCGGTCGTTCTCACGGTCCTCGAAGCGCTCCCAGAGGAGGCTGATCATCAGGATCAACAGTCCGATGACCGCGAGCCCCGAACCGACCTGCACGGGCAACGGAAGCGCGCGGTACCAGGGCCAGAGATTGCGCAAGGCCTCGCGCAAGGGCTCGATCAGCCACGTGAGGATGACGAGCGCACCGGCGACGATGAGCAGGAATCCGGTCGTTCGGATCAGGCGGATCATTCGGTCAGTCCTCCCTCCGATCGGTGGTCCCGATAGCGCTCGACGAGCAACGAGATCAAGACGAGCCCGCACCCGGTGAGCGCCAAGCCGAGGCCGACGTCGAGCTGGGTCGGCAGGTCGAGGTACGCGAGCCCCAGGTCGACCGCGCGGAACACGGCGTAGGAGGCGAGGATCAAGAGGCCCGCCCGCCAGAGGACGAAGCCGATGAGCTGCGACGGCCGCACTACGTACACCTCATGCGGCCATTCCATTCGACTTTGCCGGGCGTCACAAGACCACGATACGGATCCCGGTTACCTTGTTTCGCTCCATGTCCGATTTGGCCCCCAGCTCCCTGCGTGAACATCGACCGAACGCGAGCGGCACCGACGCGAGCCACATCGCGCGCGAGCACTTCGCCTTCGAGGGGGAGGCCCGTGAGCTGCCGAGCGAGCGCGACCAGAACTTCCTGATCGCCGCACCTGACGGCCAGAGGCGGCTGCTCAAGATCGCCCAGCACGGCGAGGAGCCCGCGGTGCTCGACCTCCAGCACCGCGTACTCGAGCGACTGGCCCAGACGCCCATCGCGGCGCGGGTCCCCGTGGTCATCACGGGCGACGACGACGGCGAGATCGTTGCCGTCGCGATCGAGGGGCGCGAGCACCTCGTGCGCTGCTTCTCCTGGCTGCCCGGCGAGCCCCTGGCGACGACGCGCCCGCACGCGCACGCACTACTGACGGATCTGGGAGCGCTGCTGGGCATCGTCGACCGCGCCCTCGCGGACTTCACGCACCCGGCGATGCGCCGCAAGCTGCGTTGGGATCTGGCGCACGCCTCGGCGGTCGTGCACGCGCACCTCCCCGCCGTCGAGGAGGCGAGCAAGCGCGAGCTGGTGGAACGCCACCTGGCGCGCTTCGAAGCCGACACGGCGCCGCGCCTGCCGGGCCTGCGCCGCGGGGTGATCCACAACGACGCGAACGACCACAACGTCCTGGTGCGCAGCTCCACGGCGGACCAGATCGTGCGTGGACTGATCGACTTCGGCGACCTGGTCCACACGACGACCGTGTGTGAAGTCGCGATCGCGGCGACGTACGCGATGCTCGACAAGCGCGACCCGCTCGGCGCGGCCGCGGCGATCGTGCGCGGCTACGATCGCGAGAACACGCTCGACGACGGCGAGCTCGCCGCCCTCTTCGACCTGATCGCCATGCGCGCGTGCACGAGCGTGACGATCTCCGCGCACCAGCGCCGCGGCGAACCTGACAACGAGTACCTCGGCGTCAGCGAAGAGGCGGCTTGGCGGCTGCTCGAGCTCCTGGACACGATCCATCCGGATCTCGCACTCGCCACCTTCCGCGCCGCGTGCGGCCGCGAAGCGTGTCCGCGTTCCGCACGGGTCCAGGCGTGGATCCAAGCACGTCGCGGAACGTTCGCCCCCGTGCTCGACGTCGACCTCTCGAGCACGGACGCGCTCTGGCTCGACCTGTCGGTCGGCAGTTCGATGCTCGCCGAGCTCGAGCTCGCGGACGGCGGGCCGGACGGACTGGAACGCGAGGTCGAGCGCCGCGTCGCCCGCGCCGGCGCCAGCGTGGCGGCCGGACGCTGGAACGAAGCCCGACCGCTGTATCTGGGTGCGCTCTACGACGTCGACGGGGACGACCGATCCGAAGCTCGCACGGTCCACCTCGGCGTCGATCTGTTCCGACCGGCCGGGACGCCGGTGCACGCACCGCTCGACGGTTGGGTGCACGGACTCCGCGAGAACGAGGGTCGGCTCGACTACGGTCCGACCGTGATCCTGCGCCACGAGCCGGAGCCCGGCCTCGTGTTCTACACGCTGTACGGTCACCTCGCGCGGCCGTGCCTCACGACGCTCGCGGTCGGACAGCGCGTGCGCGCGGGCGAGCCGCTCGCCACCCTCGGTGACGCTTCGGTCAACGGAGGCTGGACGCCCCACGTGCACTTCCAGGTCGTTACCAACCTGCTCGGACACAGGGGCGAGTTCCCCGGCGTGGCCGCCGACCGCGACGCGGACGTGTGGCTCAGCATCTCGCCCGACCCGTGTGGGCTCCTCGGACTCGACACGGATCGCCCGGCCCCCGCGCCACTCGCCGCGCAACGCGCGCGCCACCTCTCGCACGCTCTGAGCCTCGCCTACGCCGCGCCCCTCGCGATCGTACGCGGCCGCGGCACGCACCTGTACGACGACCGCGGCCGCGCGTTCCTCGACGCGGTCAACAACGTGCCGCACGTCGGACACGCCCACCCGGCCGTCGTCCGCGCGGGCCGCGAGCAGATGGCCGTCCTGAACACGAACACGCGCTACCTGCACCCTCTGCTCGCCGAGTACGCCGAGCGGCTCCTCGCAACCTTCCCGCCGTCGCTCGAGGTCTGCTTCTTCGTCAACAGCGGCAGCGAGGCGAACGAGCTGGCGCTGCGGCTCGCACGCACGCACACGGGCGCGCGCGACGTGGTCGTTCTCGAAGGCGGCTACCACGGCAACACGGGCGGGCTCGTCGAGCTCTCGGAGTACAAGTTTGGCGGCGCCGGCGGCTTCGACCCGCCCGGACACGTGCACGTCGCTCCCCTGCCCGATCCCTACCGCGGACGGCACCGCGGCGAGGATGCCGGCGAGCGGTACGCCGAGCACGTGCGCGAGGTCTGCGACGGAGCGCCAAACGTCGCGGCGTTCCTGTCCGAGGCTCTGCTCGGATGCGGCGGACAGATCGTTCCTCCGTCCGGCTTCCTCGAGCGCGCGTACCAGCACGTGCGGGCGGCCGGCGGGCTCTGCATCGCCGACGAGGTGCAGATCGGCTTCGGCCGCGTCGGCTCGCGATTCTGGGCTTTCGAGGAGCACGGCGTCGTGCCGGACGTCGTGACGCTCGGCAAGCCGATCGGCAACGGGCACCCGCTCGGCGCGGTCGTCACGACGCGCGCGGTCGCCGAGTCGTTCGCGAACGGGATGGAGTACTTCAACACGTTCGGCGGCAATCCGGTCTCGTGTGCGATCGGACTCGCGGTCCTCGACGTGATTCAGAGCGAGGCACTGCAGGAGAACGCGCTGCGGGTCGGCGAGCACCTCTTGGGTGGCCTGCGCGGGCTGCAGGAGCGTTTCGAAATGATCGGCGACGTCCGCGGGCGCGGGCTGTACATCGGTGCGGAGCTCGTCACGAGTCGCACCGAGCGCACACCCGCAGCGGCCGAGGCTGCGTACGTCGTCGAGCGTATGAAGGACAAGGGCGTGCTGATCTCGATCGACGGCCCCGACCACAACGTGCTCAAGATCAAGCCACCGATCGTGTTCTCGATCGAGAACGCGTCACGCCTGCTTGCGGCTCTGGAAGAAGTGCTCGGCGAGAGCCCCCTCGCGCGCTGAAATCGCGCCGCGGCCTGCTAGGCTTTCCTTGTGGGCAGCTTGTTGATCGAGTTCCTGAGCTCGGCGCGCGATCTCTCGCGCGCCCGCGAGATCGGAACGGTCCTGGCGAAGCACGGAATGGGCGACCTCGCCCGACGCGTCGGACTCAGCCGCGTCCTGCGCGGCGCGGGCCGTGCCCTGCACGTCGACCGCGCGCGCGACATCGTCGACCGACCGCCCGAGGAGCGACTGCGGCTCGCCCTCGAGGAGCTCGGACCGACGTTCGTCAAGGTGGGCCAGCTCCTCGCCTCGCGGACGGACCTCTTGCCGCGCAGCTGGACGACGGAGCTCGCCCGACTGCGTGAGCAGGTCTCGCCAGAGCCCGCCGAGGAGATCCGGGCCCAGCTCACCGAGGACCTCGGCGCTCCGCCCGAGGAGGTGTTCGCCAGCTTCGAGGAAGAACCGCTCGCCGCCGGCTCCATCGCACAAGTCCACGGGGCCGTGCTGCACAGCGGCGAGCGCGTCGTCCTGAAGGTCCGCCGGCCGGACATCGCCCGCCTCGCCGACCGCGACCTGGCCTTGATGGACCGGCTCGCACGCAAACTGGAGGAGAGCGTCCCCGAGCTGCGGCGCTTCCGTCCGGAGCGCATCCTGCATCAGCTCGCGCGCGCCTTCCGCGACGAGATGGACCTACGCCTCGAAGCGCGCAACATGGCGCGCATGCGGCGCAGCCTGTCCCACGAGAAGCGCGTCGTCGTCCCGCGCGTGCACGACGAGTGGACGTCGGAGCGCTTGTGCGTCATGGAGCGCCTCGACGGCCCGAGCGTCGGCGAGTGGATGCGGGGCGCGGAACCGAGCCCGGCATCCCGCGCCGTCGCCGAGATCGGCGCGGACATGGTGCTGCACATGATCTTCGTCGACGGCTTCTTCCACGCCGACCCGCACGCGGGCAACGTCCTCGTCCTGGGCGACGGCCGGATCGGGCTGCTCGACTTCGGCATGGTCGGCCGGCTGGGAGAGATGCGCCGCCTCGAGCTGCTCGAGCTCGTCTCGGCCATCCTCGAGCGCCGCATCGACGACGTCGTCGACGTCCTCCGCGCCTGGTCACCCGAAGGCGACCCGAACGAGCACGACCTGATCGCCGACTGCACGAGCTTCGTCGACCGCTACGCCGACCTCTCGCTCGCGCAGCTCGACATCGGCGCTCTCTTGGTCGACCTCGCCGCGCTCCTGCGGGCCAACGACCTGTACCTGCCCGAGGACATCGCGCTCCTGATCAAGGTCTTCTTGACCTTGGAGGGCACCGGGCGCGAGCTCGACCCCGACTTCGTCGTGTCGGAGCGCGTCGAGCCGTTCGCGCGCCGCTCGCTCGAAGACCTCGCCTCCCCGCGCGCCGCGTTGCGGCGCGGCATGAAGGAGATGCGCGAGTTCGTCGCCACCCTCCCCGCCGACCTGCGCTCCGTCGTGCGCGCGGCTGGACGCGGCCGCGTGCGCTTCGAGGTCGAGCACAAGAACGTCGACCGGCTGGCGCGACAGATGGACAGCGTCGCGACGCGCGTGACGATCGGACTGGTGACGTCGGCGCTCATCATCGGCACCGCGATCGCATTGAACGTGAGCAGCGGGCCGCGGCCGCTCGGGGTGAGCATGTTCGGCGTGCTCGGGTTCACGTCGTCCCTGGCGGCGGGGGTGTGGTTGCTCTGGACGTTGCGGCGGATCGATACGCGGTGAGCGCGAGTCGATGCCCAGGAGAGAGTTCGAAGAAAGGTGCGGAATGACGACGGTGAAACAGAAGGACCTCACGCTCCGAGACAGGCTCTCCCGGCTCACCTACTCCCAAACCTGCAAGCTCCTTGGCCCGCAGGGCAAGAAGCTGCTCATCGAAGGTGGCCGCTGGCAGATACCGACGTCAGCCATCGACATCGGCCCGCACGAGGCCGTGGCATCGATCGGCGACGCGTTGGTGCGCATCGAGCTGCGGGGTGATCGCCCGGACCATCTCGGCTGGAGCTGTTCGGAATGCGAGGCCGCTTGCAAGCACGGCGGCGCCGTCTTCGCGTTGATCCTGGAAGAGAAGACGGCCCTCGGTCTCGCGCGTCCGCCGCGGAAACGAACGCCGGTCGAGGCGTTGGGTGAAGAGGAGCTCGTCGCTCGCGCGCTGGCGGACCGCGAGGAGCGCGCGCGGACGGAGCGGATGACGCTGCGATCCAGCGATCCGAAACGGCTGTGGACCGAGTACACGATCACGAGCGCCGCGTCCGGCAAGACCTACCGGCTTGCGCTGCGTGGTACGAAGCCAGGGAGGTCCTACTGCTCGTGTCCCGACTTCCGCAAGAACACTCTCGGGACCTGCAAGCACGTGATCCACGCTCTGGCCAAGTTGAGGCGTCGCTTCAGCACGGGCGCGTTCAGCAGGCCGTACAATCGCAAGCGGGTCGCGATCTACGTGAAGTACGGCTCGGAGCTGGAGCTGAGGATCGCTGTTCCCAAGAAGCTGGAGCCGCGGGCCGCGCGTCTCCTGCGCCCGGTGATCGACCTGCCGATCGTCGCGATCCCCGATCTTCTCGAGCGTGTACGCAAGCTCGAACGAATCGGCGTCGACGTCGCTGTTCACCCCGACGCGGAACAGTACATCGAAGAGCGCTTGATGCTGGACAGGCTCCGGCGCCGCGGGGCCGAGATCCGTGCCGACCCGGCGGCGCATGCCTTGCGCAAGGAGCTCCTGCGGGTCGAGCTGCGTCCCTACCAGCTCGACGGCATCGCCTTCGCGGTCGCCGCGGGGCGAGCGGTCCTGGCGGACGACATGGGGCTCGGCAAGACGATCCAGGCGATCGGGACAGCCGAGCTCCTGGCGCGCGAAGTGGGGATCTCGCGTGTGCTCGTCATCTGCCCGGCCTCGGTCAAGTCGCAGTGGAAAGGGGAGATCGAACGTTTCTGCGACCGCGACTCGACGATCGTCCTCGGCCGCGCAGAGGACCGGGCACAGCAGTACGAGGACGGCTGTTTCTTCACGATCTGCAACTACGAACAGGTGCTGCGCGACATCTTGCCGATCGAACGCGCACGCTGGGACCTGATCGTTCTCGACGAAGGCCAGCGGATCAAAAACTGGGAAGCAAAGACGGCGCAGGTGATCAAGAGCCTGCGCTCCCCGTTCGCGTTGGTTCTGTCGGGAACACCGCTCGAGAACCGCGTCGACGAGCTCTATTCAGTCGTCGAGTTCATCGACGAGCGCCGCCTTGCGCCCGCGTTCCGTTTCTACAACCGCCACCGGGTCGTGGACGAACGCGGCAAAGTGCTCGGCTACAAGAACCTCGGGGAGCTGCGAGACAGTCTCGCGCCCGTGCTCTTACGCCGCACGCGCACGTCGGTCCTCGACGAGCTGCCGCCCCGGACGACCGAGATCCTTCGCATCCCGCCGACGGACGAGCAGCTCCAGCTGCACAACACGCACATCCAGATCGTGAGCACGATCGTCAACAAACCCTTCATCAGCGAAATGGACCTGCTGCGGCTGCAGAAGGCCTTGCTGATGGCGCGGATGTCCGCCGACGGTACGTTCCTCGTCGACAAGCAGAAACCCGGATACTCGAGCAAGCTGCAGGAGCTCGAGGCGATCTTGAGTCGACTCGTCGCCGAAGGCGAGCGCAAGATCGTCTTGTTCACGGAGTGGACGACGATGCTCGACGCGATCGAGGACCTGCTCCGTGCAGAAGACGTTCGCTACGTACGCCTCGACGGGAGCGTTCCCCAGAAGAAGCGCCAGGGCCTCGTTCAATCGTTCCAGACCGAACCGAGCTGCAGGCTCTTCCTCACGACGAACGCCGGAGCGACCGGCCTGAATCTGCAGGCCGCGGACACGGTCGTCAACGTCGACTTGCCCTGGAACCCCGCGATCCTCGAGCAACGCATCGGCCGCGCACACCGCATGGGGCAGAAACGGCCCGTGCACGTCGTGCTGCTCGTTACCGAGGATACGATCGAAGAGCGCATGCTCGCGACCCTATCGGCCAAGCATGAGGTGGCCCAAGCGGTGCTCGACGCAAACTCGGAGATCGACGCTGTCGATCTCTCGTCCGGTGTCGAAGAGCTCAAGCAGCGCCTCGAGGTACTGATCGGCAGGCAACCCGAGGCCGCGATCGACGAGAGCGAACGTGAGCGTGCCGAGAGCGAGGTCCAAGCGCGCGCGGAACGCGTGGCGCTCGCCGGCGGCAAGCTCGTCGACGCCGCATTCGAGTTCCTCGGTGAGATGCTGCCCGGCGTCAGCGACCCCGATCCGAGAATCGCCGACAGCTTGAACGGCTGTCTCACGCGCGACGCGGGAGGCCGGCCGCAGCTGACAGTCACGCTTCCCGACGACGCCGCTCTGCAGCGCCTAGCAGCGTCGCTTTCGGCCCTGGTCGGCATGAGCGGAAACGAGCGGGCCAAAGCGGCCGCAGAACGATGAACAGCCTACTCGTCCGCTGCGCACAGCCGACCCAGCATCGTCACCAACACGCGCCTCAACACCAGCTCCCTATACGCCGCCGTCGAACGCACGTCGTCGATCGGCGTGACGTCCACCGCACGCACGGCGGCCGCAATCGCGTCCGCGCTCGGCTGCTGGCCTACTAGCGCCTCCAACCCGCGCAGCCGCACCGTGCGCGGCGCGACCGACCCGGCCGCGGCGCGCACGCTGCGCACGACGCCGCCCTCGAGCTCGACCGTCGCTGCGACGACCACCTTCGAGATCGCCTGCGCGCGCCGGGTTCCGACCTTGCGAAACGCGCTGCGCCGCTTTCGGGGCGGCGGAATCAGGACGGCTCCAATCAACTCGTCGGGTCGCCGCGCCGTTTCCCGGTAGCCGCGCAGGAACGCGTCGGCCTCGAGCTCGCGCTTGCCCTGGGTCGACACCAGCTCGACCCTCGCATCGAGCGCCACGAGCACAGGGTTCAAGTCGGCCGCGGGCGACGCCGTGCCCAGGTTGCCGCCCAGCGTCGCGCGGTTCTTGATCTGCTCCGCGCCGACCTCGTCGGCGGCTTCCGCCAGGATCGCCGCCCGCTCGCGGACGAGCGGATCGCGGACGAGCTCGGCGCAGGTCGTCAGCGCGCCGAGCCGCAGCCCATCGCCCTCCGCCGCGATCCCGCGCAGCTCGTCGACGCGCCAGATGTCCACGACGTTCTCGGCCCGCGTGCGGCCGGTGCGGAACTCGACCATGAGATCCGTCCCGCCCGCGAGCACCACGGTGTCCGCCGTGAGCGCGGCGAGCGCCGCGTCGAGACTCGTCGGAGAGACTGCGCTCACCGCTCACCCCCCTCGGCCGCCGCGGCGAGCGCCGACGCGATCACCTTCCCGTACCCGGTGCAGCGGCACAGATTGCCGGCGAGGGCACGGCGCGCTTCGGCCTCGTCGGGGACGCGCCCCTCGCGCTCGCACGTGTCCAGCCACGCGCGCGTCATGACGATCAAGCCCGGCGTGCAGATGCCACACTGAGCCCCGCCCTCCTCGAGGAATGCCTCCTGCACCGACTCGAGCCCGGCGCCTTCGACGGTCGTCACGCGCGCGCCCTGGACCTGACACACGGGAACGAGGCAGGAGTTGACCGCCTCGCCATCGATCATCACGGTGCACGCTCCGCACTCGCCCTCGCCGCAGCCCTCCTTCGTTCCCGTCAACGCGAGATCCTCGCGCAGGACGTCCAGCAGGCGACGGAGTGGATCAGCGGAGACGGTGCGTCGCACGCCGTTGACTTCGAATTCGTGCTCGCTCACAGCGCTTCCTCCGGGTGCGCGGCGAGCCACGCCGCGGCGAGGCGCTCGGGGGTCGCGGGCACGCGATCGATCGAGATGCCGAGCGCGTCCTCGATCGCGGACGCGACCGCGGGCGCACCGCCGTCCATCGGCAGCTCGCCGACGCCCTTCGCGCCGTAGGGACCGTGCGAGAATGGCTCCTCGACGAGCAGGACCTCCATCGGCGGCGCGTCGAGCGTCGTCGGGATGATGCACGTCGCCATGCGGTCCTGCAGGAAGCGGCCGTCCTTGGTGCCAACGACCTCGATGTGGGCGAAGCCCAGCGCCTGCAGGCTGCCGCCCTCGATCTGACCCTCGACGAGCTGCGGCTGGATCGCCTTGCCGACGTCGACGGCGCTGACGAAGCGCTCCATCGAGACCTCGAACGTGTCGAGGTCGACCTCGACCTCGACGTAGTCCGCGGCCCAGCCGTAAGCGGGGTAGGCATCACCCTCGTACCGCTCGTCGTCCCACACCAGGCCCGGGGGCGAGGCGTAGGTCACCTCGACGCGCCCGTCACCACCGGCGGCGAGGAACGCGCGCGCCCGCTCCCGGAACGAGCCCTCTGCCCCCTGGCCTCCGTGCGCGTCGATGCGTGCGCGCAGCTCGCGGCACGCGCGGGCGAGGCAGCCCCCCACGACCATGCACGTGCGCGAAGCGACGGTCGGGCCCGAGTCGGGCACGGCACCGGTGTCGGGCTCGACGACGAGCACGTCGTCCGGACCGGTCTCCAGCGCCTCCGCCGCGATCGCGGTGAACATCGTGACGGTGCCCTGCCCGAACTCCGTCGACGCCGAGTGCACCTCGCAGCGCCCGTCCGCGGCGAGCCGCACGTCGACCTTCGCCTTCAGGTGCACCTCGCCCGCGCCCGTGAAGCCGGCGCCGTGGAAGAAGAACGAGAAGCCCGCGCCGCGCCGCTTGCGGCCGGCGGCCGGGCGCGGCTGGCACCAGGGATGATCCTCGAAACCGGTCCGCTCCAGAATCTTCGCCAGGACCTCCTCGGAGCCGACGCTCTCCTCGAGGCGGCCCGATGTCGCGGTCGTGTCCCCCAGGCGCAGGGCGTTGCGCTTGCGCAGGGTCGCCGGGTGCAGGTCACGCTCGCGGGCGATCGCGTCCATCTGGCGCTCGACGGCAAAACACACTTGCGGCGCGCCGAAGCCGCGGAACGCGCCGTAGGGAACGTGGTTCGTCTTGACGACCCTCCCGCGGATCCGCACGGCATCACAGCGATAGGCGCCGGCGGCGTGAATCGCCGCGCGCGAGAGGACGACGGGCGACAGAGTCGTGAACGCGCCGCCATCGAGCAGCACGTCGACGTCCATCGCCAAGAGGCGTCCGTCGTCGTCGTAGCCCGTCGCGTGACGCACGCGCGCGGGGTGGCGCTTGGGCGTCACGGCGAGGTCCTCGTGACGGTCGTAGATCACGGCGACCGGCTGGCCCGCCGCGCGCGCGAGCAGAGCGGCGTGGCAGGCGACGACCGAAGGGTACTCCTCCTTGCCGCCGAACCCTCCGCCAGTCGCGGCCTGCACGACGCGCGCGCGCGCGGGCTCGATGTCGAGCGCCCGCGCCAGCGCGCGCTGCACGTAGTACGGACACTGCAGCGAGCCGCGCACGAGCACCGTGCCGTCGGCGGCCTCTGGCCACGCGATCGCGCCCTGCGGCTCGATGTACATCTGTTCCTGGGAGTCGGTGTGGTAGGTGCGGCGCAGCACGTGCGGCGCACTCGCGAGGGCGGCGTCGACGTCGCCCTTGTCGATCACGATCTCCTTGAACACGACCTCCGCCGCCTCCATATCGAGCAGCGGCTCACTCTCGCGTACGCGCACGTCGATCGCCCGGACGGCCGCGTCGAGCGTCGCCTGGTCGGCCGCGGCGACGAGGAGCAGCGGCTGGCCCCAGTGCTCGATCGCGTCGCTCGCGAGGATCGGCTGGTCGTCGACGATCAGGTCGACGACGTTGACGCCAGGGATGTCCGCGGCTCGCACCAGCACGACCTGAGAGAAGTCGAACGCCGGATCGAGCTCGAAGCCGAGGAGCTCGCCGTGCGCAACGGGCGAGCGGATCGCCTTACCCCACCAGCAGCCGACCGGCACGTCGTCGGCGACGTACATCGCGCGACCGGTCACCTTGTCGGGCCCTTCCGGCCGGCGCAAACGGGTCCCGACGACGCGTGTCATGGCCCAATACTAGAGATTGCGTCAGGCAGTTGAACCTCCAGTCATGGCCCTTTGCGAGCCAAGCGGCCAAAGCACCCGTGCGGAGCGATCGGCACGAACTACACGGCCATCGCCCGTGATGCGCCGCGAATCGTGTAGTCTCGAATGACCTGACCCGTTCACTCCAGGAGACTCGGAGAGCTCGATGACCAAGCACTTCCCGCACCGCACGGCACCGCACGGCACGGCACGGCACGGCACGGCACGGCACGGCACGGACGTAGGCCGGGCCTTCGCGTAGTAGCGACAGTTCTATTCAGCAGTTTGGCAGTCCCCACGGTTCGCGGCCAGTCCACTTATCTCATGTGGGACTACCGCATCCGCAACGCTCCCAACGCGGGACCGACCGAGCTGATTCGCGAGTCTGAGGGTTATGGGCTTGGGGGAGTCCCGTCGTTGGAGAGGGACAACCGGATCACGAGGAGAGTGTGGATCTTCAAGGGCAGCAATCCGGGTAACCCAGGCCTACCGGGAGCGCTCCCGGGCGTGCCGCCGAACTTTGACATCACGGTGCACATCGTCCTGGAAAACACGACCGCCATCGACGATGCGAACGTCTTTACGACAGGTACGTTCGACGACACGATCGAAGACATCATCCTGCGTGATGGGAGCGGAGTCCCTCTCCAGTTCACGAGTGGGGAGTACATACTCAACATTCCTTCGAACACAAAACGCCACGACCCCGAGACGAAAGTCCTGATCGACGTGCCAGAGCCCGCCTCGAACGGGGAGATGGCGGACTTCGAGATCGAAGAGATGCGGTTGCGCATCGCTTCCGTGGAGTCCTCGGGTGTTGGACAGCAGTTGGGGCTAGGTTGGAACAATGTCACACGCTCCGCATCGAGAACGTCTGGCTGGGAGATCCCAATGCCGGAGGTACACCGATGCAGACCCCATTCGGCTGGAATCGCACCCTTCAGTGGATCATCGAGGAAGGGGAATAGGTGGCGCCCATGTCGAACCGACTCATAAGCCTCGTTCGAAGACATGCTCCGAACCTTGCTTGCTTCCCGGTCCTCTTGTCGAACATCGCGCTGGGGCAGTGCAACGAAACCGTCGTCGTTCCTAGCATCGGCCTCAACAACGACGAGGCTGCCATACATCGACGTCTCGACGTCGACGGGGATACGATGGTCGTAGGATCTGCATTGCTAACCGTCGAGCAAGAGCTGGCCGTTGGTCTCGCATTTGTGTTCGAGTACCGCGACGGGACTTGGAACGAAACACAGATCCTGCGCTCCGGGCAGGTCTACCAGGGCCAACGCTTTGGCGGCACGGTCGCGATCGATGGCAATACGATCATGGTGGGCGCGATGGTCGGCCCCCCTATCATCCCCGGCGGTGGCCGCGTGTTCGTGTTCGAGAGACAGAACGGCTCGTGGGTGCAGACCCAGCAGCTGTTCGAGCCGACGATCCCCTTTCCTTCTACGCTGGACGGTTTCGGGCGCAACATCAAGATCCGCGGAGACACGGCTTACATCACGAGCGGGTTCCGCCGCAAGACCGTCATCTACGAGCGCATGGCGGGGACGTGGGTGCTGGTCGACGAGATCACGGAGGACGACCTCGGCGCTTTCCCCCTGCCTGGCAACGTCAGCTTTGGCAACGGCTTCCTCGACGTCGAGGGAGACCGAATGGTGAGGTCCCACCTGTACACCATGATGCCGGCGCCCGTTAGCGTGCTCGAGTTTGACGGTACGTCGTGGCGGGGCGTCGCCTCCCTGACACCGCAAACTCCTGGGCAGCTCGAGACCAGTCCCTTCATCGCGCTGGAGGACGGGATCGTCTACGTCGGCTCCTCTTCCGAACAGGGTGGCTCCGGCGTCGTACGCGTGTACGAGGAGCAAGCTGGTTCCTGGGTCGAGACCCAGGTGATCAACCCCTCGATCCTGAACCCGGTCATGCGCTTTGGCGCCGCGATCGACGTACGTGGCGACACCCTGGTAGTCGGGGCGCCCAGCGACGACATCGACCCGGCTCAGAACGACAACAACGGCGCGATCTATCAGTTCACGCGCCGGAACGGGCAGTGGGTGCAGGACTTCCGCAGGACCACGGCGCACCCCCCGCCGGGCAACAAGGGTACTCTCGGCGCAACGGTCTTCATCCACCGCAACGAGATCGTCGCCGGCTCCCCTGCCGACTCCGATCCCGGGCGCGTGCACGTGTTCCCGTTGATCCAGCAGCAGGGCGTGCCTTATGGAACGGCGAACTCGAACTCGAGCGGCCTTCCGGCCCAGCTCAGCGCCACCGGCAGCGTCGTCGCGACACACGACTGCCTGACACTCGAAGCGACTCATCTGCCGATCAGTCAGACCGGCTACTTCCTGACTTCGCGAACCCAGGGCTACCTCCCTCTGGTGGGCAACTCGCAGGGTGACCTCCTGCTCGCCGCCCCCTGGTACCGCTTCAGCCAGCACGTGCTCGAGACTGGCCCTGCTGGCGAGGTCTCCTTCGCGCTGTCGTTCGAGACGCTCCCGCAGGGGATCCAGTTCCAGCCAGGTGAAACCTGGAGCTTCCAGATGTGGTTCCGCGACGTGAACCCAGGGTCGACGTCGAACATGAGCAACGGTCTCGCGGTCACGCTCGTCACGCCGGGGGATCCCGCGGTTCAGTTCCCAGTCACTCTCCGGCGGGAGATCGAGAACGCAGTCCAGGTCCCCGTCGAAGTCACGCTGTCCCAGCCCGCAGAAGGGAACGTGATCGTCCCCTACACCTTGGGCGGAACCGCGGCCGTCGGTGTCGACTGGGACATCGACCCGCCAAGTCCCGCCGTGATCCCGGCGGGCGAAACCTCCGTCACCCTGACGGCGACGATCATCGAAGACTCCGACGTCGAGGGCGAGGAGATCGCAACGGTGACGCTTGGCTCCCCGCTGGGCGGCGTTCCGGGAACGACGCTGGAGTTCCAGATCACGATCCTGGACGACGACTGAGGCTGGCTGCGGACCCCGACCTCAACCGATCCGCATTCCCTCGTCGGTGTCCTCGAAGAAGTGCGCGCGCTCGAGGTCGAGCGGCAGGTGCACGCGCAGATCCTCACGCAAGCGGGTATCCGACGGTATGCGCCCGACGATGCGCGCACCCGAGTCGAGCCGGTACACGACGTCCTGACGATCGCCGAGATCCTCGATGAGCTCGACGCGGGCTGCGACCCCGTGTGCGCCGGGGTGGAGCGTCTCCGGGCGCAGCCCCATCACGACGCCGCGCCCGAGGAACGGGCTGAGCGTGCCGCCCACCGCGCCCGGCAGAGGCACCTTGTCGCCTGCGACCATGATGAACAGGCGGCCTTCGGTGAAGTGCACGGACGTCTCGAGGAAGTTCATGGTCGGCGTCCCGACGAACTCGGCCACGAAGCGGTTCGCCGGGCGTCCGTAGACGTCCGCGGGCGTCGCGCACTGCTGGACGAGCCCCTCGTTCATCACGACGATCCGGTCGCCGAGCGTCATCGCCTCCTCCTGATCGTGCGTCACGTACACCATCGTCGCGCGCGTCTTTTTGTGCAGCGCCTTGAGCTCCGTGCGCATCTCCAGCCGCAGCTTCGCGTCGAGGTTCGACAGGGGTTCGTCGAAAAGGAATGCCGATGGGTCGCGCACGAGCGCGCGTCCGACGGCGACGCGCTGGCGCTGACCGCCGGACAGCTCGGCCGGCCTGCGGTCGAACAGGGGCGTGATCCCCAACATCGCCGCCGCGTGCTCGACGCGGCTCTTGATCGATGACGACTCGGCGCGCGCTTCCCTGCGGTACGCGCTGGAGACGACGCGCTGCAGGAAGCTCGTGTATTCGCGTCGGCGCTCGAGCCCGAAGGACAGGTTCTTGCGCACGCTGAGGTGCGGGTAGAGCGCGTAGTTCTGGAACACCATCGCGACGTCGCGATCCTTGGCCGGCACCTCGTTCACGACGCGTTCGTCGATCGCGATCGTTCCCGACGTGACCGGCTCGAGGCCGGCGATCATGCGCAGCGTCGTGCTCTTGCCGCAGCCGGACGGGCCGACGAGAACGACGAGCTCGCGGTCCTCGATCTCGAGGTCGAGGGCATCGACCGCGCAGAACCCGTCCTCGAAGACCTTGCTGACGCCGGAAAGAGTGATGCTCGCCATCTCAGCCTTTGACCGCGCCCTTGGAGAGCCCTTCGATGAGCTGCTTCTGAGCGACGAAGAACAGGACGATGCAGGGAACCATCGTCACCAAACTGAGGGCCATCAGGTACTGCACGTCCTCGAGCCCGCCGTACCGGTTGCGGAACGAGTTCAGCGCGACCGCTAACGTCACGCGCTCGTCGGCGTGGAGGTAGATCAGCGGGCCCAGGAAATCGTTCCAGACGAAGATGAAGGTGAAGACCGCCGTGATCGCCGTCACTGGCCTACAGAGCGGCAACATGATGCGCCACCAGATCTCCACGTGCCCACACCCGTCGATCCGCGCGGCCTCGACGAGGGCCTCGGGCACAGACGCGAAGAACTGGCGGTACATGAAGATGAAGAAGGCGTTGCCGAAGAAGGCCGGGACGATGAGGGGCAGCAAGGTATCGATCCAGCCCAGCGCGCGAAAGAGCAGGAACAGCGGGATCATCGTGACCTGTGGCGGGAGCATCATCGTCGCCAGCATCACGAGGAACAGCGATCGGCGGCCGCGGAAGCGGATGCGCGCGAGGGCGTAGGCGACGAGCGAGCACGACAGCACCGTCGCGATGACCGTGATCGTGGTGACGACCACCGAGTTGGTCAGGGCGTCGAGGAATCCGACCCACTCGCGCGAGCCGACCTCGCGCATCGCCTCGGGGTAGTTGCTCCACTGCGGATCGCTGGGCCACAGCCGCAGGGCGTCGGTGCTGACCGTCGCCGCCCCGGCGCGCTCGGGCGTCGCCAGGCTGATGTTCAGCATCCACCACAGGGGGAACATCATCACGAGCGACCCGAGGACGAGCGGGACGTAGATGAGCCGTGCGCGCGGGTGACTCATCCGTCGAACGCCTCGTAGAAGACGTGGCGCCGGCTGCCGATCATGACGACGACCGTCAGGAGCAGCACGATCACCAGGAGCATCCACGCCATCGCGGACGCGTAGCCCATCTCGTAGAACTCGAACGCCTGGTTGTAGAGGTACAGGACGTAGAAGCGCGTCGTGTCGCCCGGCTCGCCGCCCGTCATGACGAGCGCCTGCGTGAAGACCTGGAACGAAGCGATGATCGCCATGATCCCGTTGAAGAAGATCACCGGCGAGAGCATCGGCAGCGTAACGGTCCGAAAGCGCGCCAGCGGCCCCGCGCCGTCGAGCTCCGCGGCCTCGTAGAGCTCGCGCGGAATGCCTTTCAGCCCCGCGACGTAGATCATCATGCTTCCGCCGACCATCCACAGGTTCATCAGGGCGAACGCCGGGGCTCCGAACGTCTTCGCGTCCGCGCCGAACCACTCGGGCGGCTCGAGGCCGAAGGGCGCGAGGAGCGGCCCGAGGATCCCGTTGAGCAGCCCGTTGTCGCCATCGAACACCCAGCGCCAGAGCACCGCCACGCCAACGCCCGCGAGGACGCTCGGCAGGTACCACATCCCCCGGAACACCGCGATGCCGCGCACCTTCGCGTTCATCAAGAGGGCCGCGAGCAGAGCGAACAGCTGGCCGAGCGGAACGGCGAGCAGCGCGTAGTACGCCGTGACGCCCAGGCTCGTGCGGAAGCGATCGTCGGCACGCAGGAGCTGCTCGTAGTTGGCGAGGCCGACGAAGTCCGACTGGCCGATGGGCGAGACCCCGTTCCAGCGCGCAAACGACAACAGGAACGACAGGCCGATCGGAAACGCCGCGAAGACCGTGAGGCCGATCAGGAGCGGGCTCGCCATCCACCAGCCCGCGCGCTCCTCCGCGCTCTCCAACCGGCCCGGGCGCGTCGAATGCACGACGAGCCAGAGCAGCGCGACCATCGCCATCAGGAACGCCGAGCCCGCGGTGGTCAACCGCCCCCAGGGCATCTCCTCGAACTCCTCGCGCGCGAGTGGCGAGGTCCCCTCGACCGCCCACGCGTGCTCGAAGCTCGCGATCGCCTCCTCGACGCTGAGGTTGCCGGTCTTCACGGCCTGGTCGAGGCGCGTACCGAACAACGACGCGAACTTGGGATCGGTCGGCCAATCGATGACGCGCGCGACCTCGGCCGCAGCGAGGTACGCGCGGTCGCTCGCGGGCGCCAGCGCCGGATCGATGAAGGCGGAGCTCTCCGCGACCGAGCGCAGCGTCGGCACGGCGAGGCCGAGGCGCGCGAGACGCGCCTGAGTCTCGGCGCTCGAGAGTGCTCGTACGAGGTCCCAGCTCTCGCGCGGATGCTCGGTGCGGCTCGAGATCGCCCAGGCGACGGTGGCGACCGCGTTGACGTGCTCGCTGCCGCGCGGCATCGGGACGAAGTCCCAGCGGAAATCGTCGATCTTGCGGTAGCTCGGCACGACCCAGCGCCCGAAGGGCCCGGCCATTCCGACCTCGCCGGTCAGGAAGACCGATGCCCCCTCGGCGACCTTCGACTTGCCGCTCGTCAACGTGTCGGGCTCGGCGTGCCGCCATGCGTAGAGGCGCTCGAGCATCTCGACGACGCGTGGATCACGCAGCCGAATGTCGTCGAAGTCGTCTCCGACGATGTCGACGCCCTCCGTACGCAGGTAGAGACGGAGCATCTCGGGCCACGTGACGAACTCAGCGCCCGTGCGGCCGGGGAGCGCGCCGATGCCGCGCGCCGCCGCGATGAAGTCGTCCCACGTCCAGTCCTCGCGCGGCGGCTCGAGCCCCGCTGCCTCGAACAGATCGAGGTTGCAGTAGAAGCCGATCGTCGTGAAGTCCTTCGGAATCCCATACAGCGCCCCGAACCCCGCGCGCTCGCCGTCAAAGCGGAACGCGTCGATCGTCGCGGAGTAGAACTCCTCGAGGACGACCGGATCGGGGAGGTCCGCGCCTTGGGCGAGCGCTTCGCCGTCGTCGGCAAGCAAGCCCTCGATCGACATCAACAGACCTGCACTCGCGAACGCGGGAAGGCGCTCCGAGCCCACGTAGAAGACGTCGGGCGTCTCGCCCGCGGCCATCATCGTCTGCAGCTTGGTGTAGAACGACCGCGCGTCACCGGGGTTGATGCGCCGCACGGCGATTCCCGGGTGGCCGGCCTCGAAGATGGCGAGCGCATCCTCGACGATCACGTCCTCTTCCTGGCCCCCCTCACCGGACCAGTGCATCACGACGAGCTGCGTCTCCGCCCGCTCGTTCTCGCCGAGCAGGTCACGGGTGATCACTCGGGCAAACGAGAAGACCACGACAACGAAGACGAGACCTACGAGCACCGCCCGCGTGGACTTGCCGATTAGCGCGAGCAACGCCGACATCGCCGACTATGGTATGGGCCCGTGATGGCCCCGAGCAAGCCCCCGAGCAATCATCGTGGCGCCGTATTCGGAGTCGCCGCGACCTGGATCGCCGCCGGCTTCGTCGGTTGCGTGGCGCATCCTCCCGATCCGTCCCCTTGGCCACCTGCTCCGCCCTTGGAAATGCCTCGCGAGGCTACGACGAACCTGCCGCCATCGGTCGTCGCCACACCCGGCGCCGACCAGCAGTGGGACTGCGAATTCACCTGGCTCTCCGATTACCCCGTCCGCTCCGTCGCGCTCGTCGGGGATTTCAACGGTTGGAACGCTTCGACGCACCCGCTCGCGCGTGGAGCCGATGGCCGGCTGCGCGTGCAGGCACGGCTGGCCGGGGGTGTCCAGCGCTACAAGTTCCACGTCGACGGCGAGCGCTGGGCGGCGGACCCGGACAACCCCGACGGGGAAGCCGACGGCCACGGGGGGCGCAACTCGCTCCTGCGGCTCGGCGCGCTCGCGCGGCTCGACGAGCTCGAGGCCCACATGGGAGACGGGGAGATCCTCGGGCCGGCGTTGCGCCACGACCCCAACCTGCCGATCGACGCTCAGCGCAGCGGCTCGTCGGCGCTCCTGCGCCTGCGCACGCTCGCCGGCGACGTCGAAGGCGTCACGCTCGTCACGCGGAGTGGACGCCGAGTCCCGATGCAGGTCGCGGGTCCGCTCGGTGATTTCGCACTGTGGGAGGCTCGCCTCCCGATCCCCGACGGGAACGCGACCGAGTACACCTTCCTGCTCCGCGACGGAGCCAAATCCGTGACCACACCCAAGACCTACGTCCTCGACGTCGACTCCATGCCGGACTTCGATGCCCCGTCCTGGGCACGGCACGCGATCTGGTACCAGATCCTCATGGACCGCTTCCGCAACGGCGACACGGCGAACGATCCGGAGCGCGTTCGGCCATGGCGCAGCGAGTGGTACTCGGTCTCCGACTTCGAGGAGGAGGACGGACAGACGTTCTGGAAGTGGTCTGTCTATGGGCGCCGCTACGGCGGCGACCTCGCCGGCCTCACGGGCCGCCTCGACTACCTGGCGGACCTCGGGGTCAACGCGCTCTACCTGAATCCGGTCTTCCAGGCCTCGACCTACCATGGCTACGACGCGACCAGTTTCGTGCACGTGGACGAGCGCTTCGGTCCGCGCCGCGACTATGCCGAGGCCGAGGCGCGCGAAGACCTCCGCGACCCATCGACCTGGACGTGGACAGCCGCCGACCGCGCCTTCCTCGACTTCGTGCGCGCCGCGCACGAGCGCGGCCTGAAGGTGATCATCGACGGCGTTTGGAACCACGTCGGCACGACCCACCCCGCATTCCGCGACGTCCGCGCGAAGGGCCAGGACTCGGCATTCGCCGACTGGTTCGACGTGAAGAGCTGGGAGCCGTTCCGCTACGCGGGCTGGGCCGGCTACGGCGAGCTTCCCGTCTTCAAGAAGAGCACCGAGGGTTTCCACACCTCCGCGGTCGAGCAGCACGTGTTCGATGTGACGCGGCGCTGGATGGACCCCGACGGCGACGGCGATCCATCCGACGGGATCGACGGCTGGCGGCTCGACGTGCCGAACGAGATCGCGCTCCCGTTTTGGCGACGCTGGCGCGAACACGTCAAGTCGATCAACCCCGAAGCTTACCTCTCCGGTGAGATCTGGGATCGCGCGGACGAGTGGCTCGACGGCCGTCATCTCGACGCCGTCATGAACTACCCCTTCGCGCGCGCCACCATCGCATGGATCGGTCACAAGCGGCGCAAGATCACGGTGAGCGAGTGCGACCGGCGCCTCGCGGAGCTGCGGCTCGCATACCCCGACGAAGCGAACTACGGGCTGATGAACCTCGTGGGGAGTCACGACACCGACCGCCTCGCCTCGATGCTCAAGAACCCCGACCGCGACTACGACGCGGGCAACCGCGAGCAGGACGGCGCGCAGTACGACGTCCGCAAGCCCGGCCCGGTGCACTACAGGCGCGCGCGCCTCGTGGCGCTCCTGCAGATGACCTACCTCGGCGCCCCGATGGTCTACTACGGCGACGAGGTCGGCATGTGGGGTGCCGACGACCCGGCGTGCCGCAAGCCGATGCTGTGGTCGGATCTCGAGCCCTTCGAGGTCCCCGACGAGAACCGCGTGCACGCGGAACAGCTCGCCTTCTACCGCCGCGTGATCGGGCTGCGGCGCGCTCACGCGGCGCTGCGCGACGGCTCGTTTCGAACGCTGCGCGCCGACGACGAGCACGACGTGTGGGTCTTCGTCCGCGAGAACGATGATGAAGTCGCCGTCGTCGCGCTCAATGCGTCGCGGCACCCACGGGATCTCGAGCTCGACGTGCTCGACGGCGACTACGCCAACGTCCACGGTGACGCGCGCAGGGACGGGGCGGGTACGTTTCACGTCCCGGCGATCGGTGGACGCGTGTGGGTGCGGCCGAAGTGAGCGGAATCCATCCCCTGTTCCAGGCGCGCAGCGCCGGTGCTCTCCTGCACGTCACGTCGCTGCCGGGGCGGCACGGCATCGGCGACCTCGGCCCGGAAGCCGTGCGCTTCCTCGACTGGCTCGAGCGCGCGGGGATGTCGTGGTGGCAGATGCTGCCCGTGGGGCCGATCGGCCCGGGCGACTCCCCGTACAGCTCGCCGTCCTCCTTCGCAGGGGAGCCGCTGCTGATCTCGTTGGAGCGGCTCGCGGACAGCGATCTGCTCGACGCGCGTGAGCTGCGGGCGCCGCAGACCCTCTCGGGAGGTCGCGTCGACTACGCCGCGGTCCGCCGCTTCAAGCTCCCGCTCCTCGCCCGCGCGCACGCGCGATTCCTCGGTCGAGGCGGCGACAAGAGCGCCGCCTACGTCGCCTTCGTCCGTGACAACCGCAACTGGCTAGAGGACTGGGTCGACTACGACGGCGGCGGCGACCTCGCGCGCTACCTGCAGTTCGAGTTCGCCCGTCAATGGGGCGCGCTGCGTTCCGCCGCCGAACGCCGCGGCATTCGCCTTCTCGGCGACCTGCCGATCTTCGTCTCGGCCGATTCCGCGGACGTATCCGCCCACCCCGAGCTATTCCGCTTGGACGCTCGTGGTCGCCCTCGGGTCGTGACGGGCGTGCCCCCGGACGCTTTCTCCGACGACGGTCAGCTCTGGGGCCACCCACACTACGACTGGAATGCACACAAGCGGACGCGCTTTGGCTGGTGGGGCGCGCGCGTCGCCGCGCAGCTGGAACGCTTCGACGCGATCCGCGTCGACCACTTCATCGGCTTCCACCGCGCGTGGGAGGTCTCGGGCAGGGCGCACACGGCGCGCCGCGGACGCTGGCGCGTGGCCCCCGGCGCCGCGCTCTTGCGGTCGTTGCGGCGGCGCCTGGGTGCGCTGCCGTTCGTCGCCGAGGATCTGGGCGTGGTCACCGAGGACGTCCGCGCCCTGCGCGACACCTTCCACTTGCCGGGCATGCGCGTGCTGCAGTTCGGGTACGGCCAAGGCGCCCACGACCGGCCGCACAACCTGCCGCGGCACTGCGTCGCCTACACCGGAACACACGACAACGACACGGCGCTCGGTTGGGCGCGCAAGCTCGACAAGGACAGCAGGAGGCGCGTGCTGGCTTACACGGGCGGAAGCGTGAAGACGATCGGCTTCGACCTCGTCCGCGCCACGTTCGCGTCGCCCGCGGGCACCGCGATCGCGCCGATCCAGGACCTGCTCGGGCTCGACGGCAAGGCGCGCATGAACCGACCCGGAACGGCGACCGGCAACTGGCGCTGGCGCGTCGAGCGGAACGCCCTCGGCGCCACGCTCGCACGGCGAGTCCGCGACCTGTGCGAAGCGACCGAGCGCCTCGCGTAGGATGGCCGGGTGCCGCGGCTCGTCTCGAACCCTCCCAATCCCTGGTCCACGCGCCACGTCGAATGGCTCGAGGAGCCCCCGGCGGCGAAGCTGATCGTCTACGAGGAGGACGCGCGCTCGATCCTCTCCCAGAACGACTCGCCCGACCTGCCGTTTCGATGGAGCCTCAATCCGTACCGCGGCTGTCAGCATGCCTGTGCGTACTGCTACGCGCGCCCAACGCATCAATACATCGACTTCGGCACCGGGAGCGACTTCGACACGAAGATCGTCGTCAAGCGCAACGCCGCGGACCTGCTGCGCAAGGCCCTCGAGGCCTCGTACGGCTTGACCCGCGCGTGCCTCGAAGTCGCCCGCGAGTTCGACAACGCCGTGGGCATCGTGACCAAGGGCGCCCTCGTGCGTCGCGACATCGACGTCCTCGCACGCCTCCCCGCCGTGCGCGTCTTCATCAGCATTCCCTTCGCGGACGAGCGCACCGCCCGACGGATCGAACCTTTCGCACCGGCGCCGGCGCGCAGCTTCGAGACCTTGCGCGCCCTCGCCGACGCGGGCATCGAGACCGGTGTGACGATCGCGCCGCTCGTGCCGGGTCTGAACGAGAGCGACGTGCCGCAGATCCTCGAGCGCGCCAAGGAAGCCGGAGCCCGACACGCCGCGACGACGCTACTGCGCCTGACGCAGGACGTGCGCGTCATCTTCGAGGAGAGGCTGTGGGCGGCGTTTCCGGAACGCGCGGACAAGGTGCTCCACGGGCTCGAGGAAATGCGCGGCAGCTCGGACTTCGGCGAGCGCATGGGTGGGGCCGGGCCGCGTTGGCAGATCTTGCTGGACTTGTTCGCCATGACGTGTCGTCGGCTCGGGTTGGCGTTCGGGAGTGAGAGTCCGGTGGAGTCGTTTGCGCCGGCGAGGCGGCGAGACCGGGAGCAGCAGGGGGAGCTGTTCGACTAGCTGCGCGCGGGGTTGGTCCTCGTCTCGCCGTCGGCTCGGCCCCTTTCGTGAACGTGAACGTCTCCGTTCCCGTCGCGTGCCGTTGGTCTTCACGTGGCCTGAAACGCGTTCCCAAAAAAGCCCGCGATCACGCCCCAACTCCCTCATCCACCCCTCCACCGCGCCCCAACGTCCTAAAGGAATCCCCGAATACATCCGAAGCCCCTCGTGGAGTTGCCACAGATCGGTACACACCATGAGAAGTCTCACTCTCTGGATAATGGCCGCCACCCCCGCGCTGGGACAGGACGGCGTGAGCACGCAGCTCGCGGACCTGCGGGCGCGGCTCGATGCCATCGCTGGCTCATCGGACAGCGTCGATCTCTCCGGCGACGAGCACGCCTCGATCTACGAAGCGACGGGGGGCGTCCGGTACGACGACGTCGTCACTCGACCTTGGTACCAGCGCCTCGACATCTGGGGTTACGCCGCCGCGGGGTACCTCGACACGGGCGGGGTCGGCACGCGGCCGGATGGCGGTTTCCTCGTCAACGAGGCGACGCTCTTCTTCGAGGGGCAAGCATCGGATCGCATGTCCGTGTTCGTCGAGCTGTTCCTCACGCGTTGGGCGTTCGACAACGACGAAGACCTGCATACCGGCGAGGTGTACCTCGACCGACGTGGGCTCGGAGCGAGCGAGTCGTCCGACGGTGTCCGCGTCAAGCTGGGGCGCTTCGACATCCCGTTCGGGGGAGAATACGTCTGGGACGACGCGACCGAGGACCCTTTGATCAGCTCGAGCGCCGCGTGGCCGTACGGCTTCGATGAAGGCGTCCTCGCCAGTGGGCGGGTCGGCTACGTCGGCTGGGTCGCGGCGGTCATGGACGGCTCGGTGGAGCGCAGCATCAATACGGACGCGGCTCAGTCCGTCGCGGTCAAGCTGTACGGCGAGCCGACGGAGAGCCTCTACGTCAGCGCGAGCATGATGCCGGTCGGCGATGCTCCGCAGAGCGGCATCAAGTTCGGCAAGCACCCGATCCAGCCGGTGGGACTCGATGCACCGTCGACGCAGGGAGACAGCACCAGCGACACGGTCGAGGCCTTCCTCTGGGAGGTCGACGCCATCTACGAACCGTCGTCGCAGCTCGAGCTCTCGCTCAACTACGGCGCCAACTCCATCTCCGACGACGACGCGAACTTCGACCGCGACTTCTCGTGGTTCCTCGTCCAGCCACGGGTGAAGATCTCGGACAACGTGTACGCCGTCGTTCGCTACAGCGAGATCGGCACACGCGAGGACGACGAAGGCTACATCTTCGACGGCAAGATCATCAGCAAGGGCCGGCTCCTCGGATACGACACCAAGCTGCTGCAGCGGCTGTCGGCAGGCATCGGCTGGGAGATCAACCCCGACGCACTGTTCAAGGTCGAAGTCGGTCAGGACTGGTTCGATCTGATCGATGGTTCACCGTTCCGCGAGGAGAACAGCAAGCGCACGTTCTTCGGGTTCCAGGTCGTGCTGTCGTTCTGATGAAGCGCATTCATCGACACCTTCAGCCCCTGCTCGCGTGCGCGCTCGCCGGTGTGTCCTTGCCCCTGGCGGTCTCCGGCGCTCCGAGCTCCTCGAGCGGGACGTCGACGGAAGCCGAGTACATGCTCGAGCTCTCCGCGGGCTTCCGCGCACTCGGGTACTCGCTGAGCGATCCGCGCGGCGAACTGTCCGAACCGATCGGGATGCTGCGAGCGGCCACCCGCGGCCTGGCGCAACTGTCCTCCGCGGAGCACCGCGGATTCGACTACAGCCGGCACGCCGAACGTGCTGCCGCGTTGGTCGATCAGATCGGTGCGTTCCACTCCGAAGGGCGCGAGGACGGTGTCCGTCAAGCGTACGAGGAGCTGCGCGGTACGTGCGTCTCCTGCCAAGTCCCGCTCCGTTCGGACAACACCCGCCGCAGCGACTACCCGCTCGCGGGCAACATCGTCTCGGGCAAGGTCAAGCTCCGTGACGTGGACGGCCACGAGCTCGAGGACGCGTCGTGGGTGCGCGTCTTCCTGGAGCGAATCGGTGAGGGCCCAGCGCGAAAGAGCTACCACGGCCCCGCGATTCTCAGCCGGAAAGGGCGGCAGTTAGAGCCACGCGTCCTGCCCGTCGTCGCCGGGACCACGGTCCAGTTTCCGAACGACGACACGATCTTCCACAACGTGTTCTCGCTATCGAAGGTCGCGCCGTTCGACCTTGGCAGCTACCAGCCCGGGCAGTCGCGCAGCGTCGTCATGAGCCGCCCGGGCCTCGTCAAGGTCTACTGCAACATCCATCCGGACATGATGGCGAGCGTCGTCGTACTGCGTGACCCGTGGTACAGCCTGACGAACGCCGCGGGCGAGTTCGTCCTGCCGAACGTCCCGGACGGTCGGTACGCCTTGCGCAGCTGGAACGATCGCGGCGCGCAGTCGCGGATCGAGGTCGAAGTGCGCGGTTCGCAGTGGAAGCAGGCCGTCCTGTCGATGCAGAACGAGAAGCGGACGCTGCGGCACAAGAACAAGTTCGGCCGCGAGTACGGGGACAAGTATCGCTGATGATGCC
The DNA here is from genome assembly GCA_024226735.1 of bacterium. Classification (GTDB taxonomy): domain Bacteria; phylum Planctomycetota; class UBA1135; order UBA1135; genus JAAELL01. The sequence continues at coordinate 69,254 of JAAELL010000025.1, forward strand.
CGTCTCCATCCGAGCGCGTATCACGCTGAGCATGATGGCAGGGATCTTCGGTTTCCTGCTACTCGCGTCGTTCGTGATCGACCGACTGGTGGAGGGTTTCGTCGACGCCGAGGTCGTCCAGGAGCTGAAACGGTCGTGCGATGCCTACGCGCTCTTCGACGACACGCGCGATGCGCTCCTGGTCGACAAGGCGCGGACGCTCGCTCGAGCACCGCATCTGCGCGCCGTCCTCGACACGCCCGAGGTCGACGAGGAGACGGTCGCCTTCGCGCTCGAAGCCATGGCCGACGCGGTCGGCGAGCAGCTCGTCCTGGTGGCGGACGGAAGCGGCCGCGTCGTCTTCCGCTCCGGATCGAACATCGACTCGGTCGTGGATCAGCCGGGTGCATCCAGTGTCTTGGACGGCGGCGTGTACAGCGGGCTGTGGCACGAATCCGAGCGCTCCTACGTCGTGGCCGTCAGTCCGGTGACGCTTGCCGACACCGTCCTGGGGCTCCTGGCCATCGGTGCACCGGTCGACACGGACTACGCACGCTTGCTCGGGCGGGCGACGAGCCAAGACGTGACGTTCATCCGCGGTGGTCGCGCGATCGCGCACACGTGCCAATCGAGCCGCTGTGTTGGCTTGGAGCAGCCACTGGGTGGTCCCGAGAACTGGGAAGCGATCGGCCCGTTCACGATCTCGCGCATCGTCGTCGGCGGAGCAGAGCACATCGCAACAGCGATCCCGATCGATGATGGGCGTGCCCGAGTCCTGCTCAGCCGTCCTCTGAACGAGGCGTTGACGAGCTTCCACGCGGCCAAGCGCGAGATGATCTTGATCGCCTGCCTCGTCGCGTCGTGTGCGTTCCTCGTCAGCCGCCGCTTGGCGGCGCACATCGCCCAGCCGATTCAGGACCTGAGGGTCGCCTCGGAGAACATGGCCGCGGGCGACCTCGCGACACGCGTCCACGTCTCGGGTCACGACGAGCTCGGCACGCTCGGCGAATCGTTCAACGGCATGGCGAGCCGGATGGAGGGTCTGGTCGAGGACGTGACGGAGAAAGCGCGGGCGGCGGAGGAAGCGAGTCGAGCCAAGGCGCACTTCCTCTCGACGATGAGCCACGAGCTCCGCACCCCCCTCAACGGGATCCTCGGGTTCAGCCAGGTGCTGGGCCAATCGCAGCTCTCCAAGGAACAGAATGCTCACCTCGCGATCGTCGAGCGCTCGGGCAGGGACCTCTTGCGCCTGATCGACGACATCCTCGCATTCGCAGAGATCGAGGCGGGCAAGGTCGACCCGGAGCCGATCGCGTTCCACCTGCCAACGTCGATCGAGCGGGCGCTGGAGGGGATCCGCGAGAGGGCAGCGAAGAAAGGCCTCGAGCTGACGATCGAGATTGCGGAGAGCGTGCCGAGACGTCTCGTCGGCGACGTGCATCGCCTGTGTCAGTCGCTCAAGCACCTCGCGGAGAATGCGGTCAAGTTCACGCTGCAGGGCTCGGTACGGGTCGAAGTCGAGGTCCAGAGCGAAGAGGCCGGCGAGGTCGTTCTCGAGTTCGCCGTCACGGACACCGGCATCGGCATCCCGCTCGACCGGCATGACGAGCTGTTCGAGGCGTTCACACAGGTCGACTCCTCCCCCAGTCGGGCGCACGGCGGTGCTGGGCTCGGGCTTGCCCTGACGCGCGAGTACGTGCGTCTCCTGCACGGTGAATGTCGATGCGAGAGCACGCCGGGAGTCGGGTCGACGTTCCACTTCAGCGCCCGCTTCGAAAAGGAGGCGACCTACGTCGATCTCCGCGGCCTACCGCCCGACTCCGGGGCATCTGGCGCCGGGTCCGCGCAACACGCGGCGGACGGCGCTTCCAAGCGCATCCTGATCGTCGAAGACAACCCCGCCAACCAACGCCTCGTCTCGGTCGTCGTCAGCCGCGCCGGTTGGAAGTACCGGCTCGCGGCGAACGGGGCGGAGTGCCTGAAGCAGTTTGACGGCGAGCACTTCGACCTGATCCTGATGGACTGCCAGATGCCGGTCATGGACGGCTTCGAAGCGACCCGTGCGATCCGCGAGCGCGAGCTGGACCGCGGTGGACACGTGCCGGTGATCGCCGTCACCGCCAATACGCAGGAGGGCGGACGCGAGGCTTGCCACGCGGCGGGGATGGATGGCTACCTGGCCAAGCCCTTCCACCCGTCGGCGCTCGTGCAGAGCATCGAGGCGTGGCTGGGGGCTCCGACGTGATCGGTCTAGATCTAGAATCTAGTGGTGTGATTCACTCTCATGGGGCATATCGATCGGCCAGTACGGGCCGATCGATATGCCCCATGAGAGTGA
>JAAELL010000026.1 GCA_024226735.1 bacterium
CGCGACGACTTCGGGACCTCGACCACCAACTAGCAGCTCAACTTCGTCCAGCGCGTCAAGAGCCTCCTCGGCATGCACGGCCGGGCCGCCGTCGTCGTGCCCGACAACGTGCTCTTCGAGGGCGGCGCGGGCGAGACGGTGCGTCGCAAGCTCATGCACGAATGCGAGGTCCACACGATCCTGCGTCTGCCCACCGGCGTGTTCTACGCCCAGGGCGTCAAGGCCAACGTGATCTTCTTCGACCGTCGCCCGGCGCGCAAGGACCCGTGGACCAAGGTGGTTTGGTTCTACGACCTCCGCACCAACAAGCACTTCACGCTCAAACAGAACCGCATGACCCGCGGCGACCTCGACGATTTCGTCAAGTGCTACCGCCCCGGCGACCGCAATAAGCGCAGGGCGACGTGGAGCGAGAAGAAGCCCGACGGTCGCTGGCGCCGCTACACCTACGACGAGATCGTCAACCGCGACAAGGCCAGCCTCGACATCTTCTGGCTCCGCGACGAGAGCCTGGAGGACTCTGCCAGCCTCCCCGAC
>JAAELL010000027.1 GCA_024226735.1 bacterium
GAACCCAAGAATGACTCGGTGCTGTGTCAACGGCGTCAGCCGTTGAACCCAAGAATGACTCGGTGCTGTGTCAACGGCGTCAGCCGTTGAACCCAAGAATGACTCGGTGCTACTTCAGCTTCTCCCAGAAGTCCTCGGGCATGTCGTGGGCGATCTTCAGTGCGCCGTTGGCGCCGCCGTAGATCGGCTCCTCGATGCGGATGACCCGGCCTCCGCCGAGCATCTTGCGCATCTCTTCCTGGATCGCGAAGTCGAGGCCCTTGATCTGCGAGCCGCCACCGGCGAGCAGGACGCGGTCCTTCAGCTTGTCCTGGAATTCGGGGTCGAACGTCGCGACGAGCTGCCCGAGGCCCTCGACGATCGGCGGGACCATGCGGCGGCACGCCGTCCGCATCTCCTCGGTGAGGTCGAACACCTGGGGCTTGCCCTTCACGGGCAGCTCCACCTTGATCGGCTCTGTCGTGCCCTCGACGGTCGAGTAGCGCTCCTTGAGCGACTTGATCATCTGGCGCGTGTACTGCACGTTGGGGTGCGACTTGGTGATCTCCTTCTCGAGCTCGGCGTCGACGAAGTCGCCCGCGCTCGTGAGGGTGATCTGGTCGTTGTCCTCGGGCATCGTCCCGTGCATCCGGCACAGGTCGACGGTACCGGCGCCGATGTCGATCACGAGCACGTCCTCGAGCATGTCGAGCCCGTACGCGACCGAGAACGGCTCGGAGCAGAGCATGACCGAGTCGACGGACTCGCGCGCTGCCTTGAGGATCGCGTCCTTGTTGTGGATCGAGGCCTGGGCAGGCACCCCGATCACGGCGTAGACCAGCTCGTCCTTGCGCGGGCGCGCGAGGCGAACGGTCTCTTTGACCAGGTCCTGGGCCGCGCGCAGCGCGTCCGAGTCCTCGGCCCCTTCGGCATTGAACGTCAAAACGCCGTGCGCCAACGGACGGTGCAAGTTCAGGGAAAGGCGCTTCTGACGCGCCTCTTCACCGAACAGGACGTCCTTCTTGAGTAGCTTGCGCGCGACGGGGTCCTTGGGATAGCCGACGAAGGATTCGACGGTCTCCCGCACACCATTGCTCGCGCAGACCGAAGTCCGGGAGGTACCCAGGTCGATTCCCAGGTAGAGGACTCCGTGATTCTTGTTGGGCTCGTCGGCGTCCGTATCGGCGTCCACCATCTCTTGCGTGTCGGTCATGACCTAAGCTCTGTCTGCCTGGGCTGTCTTGCCTCTCGAACGGGGGCCTCCTCCGAGGCGGGGGAGCCCGCACATCCTATTCGGCAGGCGAGCGATTCAAAGTGAGGCTTTCCTTCAGCTTCAAATTGGAGATGAAGATCTGTTCCATCAGATCACGCCTCTGGCTGAAGTGGTCCGCGTCGGGATCGAGGCCCTGCACATCGTCGTACTCGGACGCCAGGCCGGAATCAGCGGCCAGGACGCGGCGCAGCGACTCGATCTCGCGCTCCCGCCCCACGAGGGCCTCGGTCAGCTTCGTCAAGCGCCGCTGGAGGCGATCGAACTCGACCGGGTCGACGTCCCCACTCGCCGGCAGGGTCGAGACACGCTCGGCGACCAGACGTTCGAGCTCGGCGCGCATCTCGCCGGTGATCACCCCGGCGTCGTCCAAGATCCGCGTGGATTGGAAGCCAGGGCCCGCTCCGGCGGTATCCGCACCGACGAGCGCCGGCAACGTACCGACGGCGGACCGTGCCTCGTCGCCGACCGGCGGTCGAGGGCGGCCCTTGGCGAGGGCCGGCAGTTCAATCCTGTGACAAACCCGGCCGACGGCCGGGCGACTCCTGAATCCAGGCATGGAGGGGGCTCCAGAGGGGCTGTGCAACCTTTCTCTTATAGCACGGTCTTTCCGCAAGCCTGGGCGGGTTCTCGCTTTGGGCTGTGGTAACCCGCGAACTGCACGGTTACGAGACTGACACGGGTGCGGTGTCTGGGGGATAATTGATGGGTCGTCCGACGTCGTCGAGTACGTCGCGAGCCCTCCGCCGACCCCACCTCCCCGCCCGGCTCTCCGTTCCCTCTCCCCAGCACCATGCCCGATCCGCAACCTGTCCCCTGGTTCGATGGTGTGCGCCGAACGCGGTGCGTGCCCGCGATCCTCGCGCTCCTCGCGGTCGGTGCCGCGACGTCCTGTGGCGGTGGCGGAGGCGGTGGCGGCAGCGCGGACCCGCTGCGCGTCGTCGAGATCAACGTGAGCGCCGGTCAGGAGTGGAAGCTCAACCGCGCGATCGAGGTTCGCTTCGATCAGGACGTGCAGTTCTCCTCGGTCAACGGCAACACGCTGCAGGTCCGCGAGGCGAACGACCCGTCGCGGCGCGGGATCGGCAGCTTCGAGCTCGTCGGCCAGCGCAGGGTGCGCTGGCAGCCATTCTGCCCGACGCTCGGCGACCTCTCCGACGCCGGGCTGCATCCCGCGACGGCGTACGAGCTGCGGATCCCGGGCGGGAGCTCCGGCATCCGCTCGAAGGATGGCGGGCGCATCGAGGACACGGTGTCGATCCCGTTCCAGACCCCCACCTCGACCGACCCCGCCGAGCTCTTCGACGACGTTGCCGGCCCACCTGCTCCGGTCCTGCGCGACGCGGGTAGCGGCGAGCTCGCCGCTACCTACGTCGAGCTCGGCCGCGACGACACCCAGCGCGTCTACTTCGAACGCGGCATGGGCGGGAGCGGTTCCTTCCCCGCGGGCTTCACCCTCCCGCTCAACCCCTACAGCGTGCCGGCCGATCGCGTCGCCTGGATCGTGCAGCTCGACCAGGCAATCTTCGCGGGCGCGACGAACCTCGCGCGCATCGGGCTCGAGTACGAAGCCAGTCTCGGTTCGTGGCAGCCGCTCGGCGCCGACGTCGAGCTCGAGCAGAACTGCGGCTCGGACGGCGCGCGACTGCGCATCACGCCGCTCGGGCTGCTGCCCCAGGGCGTCGACGTGCGGGTGCGCCTCGCCGCCGGACTCCAAGACCTGGTCGGCGAGACGCTCGCCGCCGAGGTCACGACGGCCGGGGCACCGGTCGCGGTCGTGTTCGATCCGGGGACGACCACGCCCGGCGACGGTGCCGACGGCGTGTTCGAGACCTTCGCCACGACCGAGCTCGCCGACGAGACGACGCCCATGACGCTGCCGCGCGCGGCGTGGGGCCCGGACGGGCTCGCGGCGTCCTGGAGCTTCGCCGGAACGGGAGGACCCGGCGCCGACTTCGACTGGTACGTGCCCGCTGGCTCGGTTTTCGTGCTCGACACGACGCAAGCGACGATCGAGGGCGGGCCCGGCGGCGCGCCGATCACCTCGCAGACCGTGACAGGCGGCATCGTCGATGTGCGCGACGTCTTCATCCCGGCGACCTCGCGCGTCGTCGTCGTCGGCCCGAATCCTCTCGTGATCCTCGCGACCGGCTCGGTCGTGATCGAGGGCGAGCTCGATCTCGACGGCGGCGACAGCCCGGGCGTGACGGATCTGCGCGCGGCCCATCACCCATCGCCAGGCGGCATCGGCGTCGGCGGCGGGGGCAGCGGCGGCGAGGGCAGCCCGGCGACGAACGCGAGCTCGCTGCGCGGCGGACGCGGCGCGGGACCGTTCCAGACCGAGGGTGGCGGTGGCGAGGGCGGCGAAACGACGATCTCGTCCCTCGGCAAGAACGCGCGGCGCGGCGCCGGCGGCGGCGGAGGCCGGCTCGGCCCCGACATCCTCTACACCTTCCAGAGCACGCAGGTGCGCTGCCAGGGCCTGACCGGGATGGATGCCGAGCACGGATTCGGCGGCGGCGCGGCGGGATTCGGCCTCGAGTCGGGCGCCAACCGCGCCGCCGCCGGTGCGTTCGGCCCTGTGCCGTTCGTGGACGGCGACACCGCGAACGACTTCTTCGGCACGCTGCAGCGCACGAACGGCGCGCTCGTCCGGGGAGAGCTTCCGGGGCTGACGGCCGGCACAGGCGGGGGTGCCGGCGGCGATGCGGTCGACGGCGACTTCCCGGGCGGGACCTTCGACCGGCGCGCGGACGAGAAGGGCGCGGGCGGCGGGGCCGGAGGCGGTGCACTGCACGTCCTCGCGCTCGGACCGATCCGCATCGGCCCGCTCGGCAGTGTGCACGCCGACGGCGGACACGGCTCGGGCGGCGAGAGCACCTCGTTCCGCGACCGCGTCGGCGGTGGCTCCGGGGGCGGCTCGGGCGGGATGCTCGTGCTCGAGAGCCTGACAAGCATCACGATCGAGGCGGTGGCTGCCGGTGCGGGACCGGGCTACGCCGACGACCCGGACGCCGATCTTCACCCGCAGCGACCGATCCGGGCGCTCGGCGGCCAGGGGGGCGCGGGGAACCAGGACAAGGGTGGCGCCCAGGCGGGCGTGCCGACGGCCTGGCGCTGCGACGCGATCCCGACCGCCCACTTCGACGGCACCAACGCCCCGCCGGCCCTCGACCTCTGTGCGTTAGCGCACCTCGACCGGGCCGATCCGCTCGGACCGAGCCTGGGCGCCGGCGGAGACGGGGGCCCGGGGCTGATTCAGCTCCACGTTCCCGACCCGGACACCGACCTGATCCTGCCCCCCGCGGCGGGCGGCGACGCGACCCGGGTCTTCGCCCCGCCCCCGATCGGCTGGGACGGAGGCGACCTCGACGACGGCCTGGCCCCGAACTTCGGACCGCGCTCGACCGCCCAGTCGCGCTGGCTCGGCCTGGGGCGCGCCGACCACGATCCGCTCGGCGTGAACGATCCGCTCCGCTTCTTCTTCGGCGGCGTCGACGGGAACGGCCGGGTGCCGACCGCGGGCGGCAGCGTCGTGCTCGAGCCGCCGCTGCTCGGCCCAGCCCCCATCGTCCCCGGCCCGGGGACCCCGCGTGTCGAAAACGGCGGACGTCGTATCGTTTTCGCTACAGCATCGATCGCCGGCGGCCCTGCGGACTGGATCCTGCGCAATCCAGCGCTCGCTGAGGGGAGCAGCGTGCGCCTCGAGCGCTCCGGCGGCTCGCCCGGCATGAGTTTCGCTGTCGTGGACGCCAGCTACGACGTGACGCTGGGCGAGCTCGCCTTGTCGGTCTCGGACACGAACGGAACGCTGCTCGACTTCCAGCCGGGCGGTGTCGTGGAGGCGGCCTGGATCCCGCGCACCCTGCTCATCGTGAGCGGCGGGGCGGAAGACGCGTTGTCCGACGACCACTCCATCCATCTGAGCTTCGACGCGGCGCCGGAGAACGGTGCTGGCGAGCCGCTCGAGTCGAGCGCGTACAGCGTGACACAGGGAGGATGGGCACGCGACATCGAAGACCTCATCGGAATCGACGACTGGCGGTTCGTACGCTTTCGGGTCGAGTTCGACCTGGATGCGGGCAGCGCGGGCTTCGATGCCGCGCGGCCTCTGCCGCGCCTCGAGTTCCTGCGCGTCCCGTTCCGCTTCTGACCCGACAGGCACGGCAATCAACGGGCTAGTGGTGTGATGCAGACAGTTGCGGTCTTATCCCGAGTTCGCGTGTGCGTGTCACAAGGCGCGGCGACGACGCAACTTCGCTGCCAATACGGTGATACTGGGATTGGTCGCAGGCGCCGCAACGCCGTGGCGCGTGCATGCGGGCCGGGATACGACTGCGAATGTCTGCATCACACCACCAGGCTGGACGGCTGACGCCGGGCCAGCGCAGTGAGGTCGCGCGAGGATCGCCACCGGCGGTCCTCGCGTCTGCGTTGAGTCGCCGCGCGGTACGCGATTTGCAAAGGCCCCCCCGAAGGACCCACCCATCCACGCGACCTGGCCAACCGACCCCGCGGTTACTCGAGGGTCATTCGAGAGGATATTCATGAGACGAGGAATGCGACTTGCCAGCCTGGCCTGCGCTTGCGCGCTCAGCGCTTGCTCGGGCGGCGACACGATCGGCGCACAAGATCCCGGGACGGTCTCCCAGGAAGCCAACCTCCCGCCGCTCGCGGTCACGGGAACGAACGTCGCGAGCGGACAGAGCGTACCGCTCAACTTCACGTTCGAAATCACCTTCGACCAGCCGATCGACTTCTCGTCGGTCAACGCGAACACCGTGCGGATCCACGAAACGCTCTTCGGCCAGCTCGCGGTCGGTGCGTTCTCGCTCGCCGCACCCAACGTGCTGCAGTTCCAGCCGGCGTGCCCGACGAACGAAGATCTGTCGGATGCCGGCCTGATCCCGGGCGGCCGGTACGAGCTGTTGATCGCCGGACGTGACACGAGTCCGCTCACCGTGTTGAGCGCCCGTGGCGCACCGATCATCGAGGGGACGCTCGTGATGTTCAGCACGCCCTTCTCGGATGATCCCGCCGTTCTGTTCGTCGACACTGTCGCGGGTCCGCCAGGCCTGGTCGTGCGCGATGCGGGCAGTACGCTGGAGAACGCGACCTACATCGAGCTCGGGCTCGATCCGACCGCACGCACCTACTTCGAGCGCAACACGGGCACGGGCGACGTCTCGCTCCCGGTGGGATTCCTCGCGCCGATCAACTCCTACAGCCGGGTCGAGGATCGCGTCGCTTGGATCCTGCAGCTCGACCAGTCGATCCAGCCGGGAGCCGCGAACCTCGCCCGCATCGGCGTCCAGTACCTCGATCCGAACGGCGCCTGGGTCCCGCTTCCCAGCGCAGCGGAGATCGAGGACAACTGTGCGCCCCCGGGCGCACGCGTGCGCGTGACCGTGCAGGGCATCTTCCCCCAGCGCTCGCACGTGCGCGCGGTGCTCGCCAGCGGCTTCTCCGACCTGGTCGGCGAGACCTTGGTGGGACCGCTCGCAACGGTCGGCGCGAAGACCGCTACCTCGTTCGACCCGGGAACCATGACGTTCGGCGCCGACGCGGACGAAGCCTTCGAGACCTTCGCCTTGAGCGGCGACGCAGCCGGCTCGCTGGAGGACACGACGACCGGCTTGCCCCTTCCGCGCGCCAAGTGGGGCGGCGGCCAGCTGACCGCGACCTCGTTCCAGGGCACCGGCGGACCAGGGGGCGACTTCGACTGGTTCATCCCGCCCGGAACGACGTTCATCTTCGACACGACCCAGACGACGATCGTCGGTGGCCCCGGCGGCGCGCCGACGACGACCCAGGTCGCCATCAACGGCGTGATCGACGTGCGCGACTTCTTCGTGCCCGCCTCGAGCCGCGTCATCTTCGTCGGCCCGAACCCCGTGACTTTCCTCGCGACGGGATCGTTCACCGTCGAAGGTGAGCTGTCCCTGGGCGGCCGCGACAACCCCGGTGTCCTCGGTCTCAACACCACGAACATCCCCGAACCGGGTGCGGCGGGCCAAGCGGGTGGCGGTGACGGCGGCGTCGCGAGCTGGATGACGGCCGCTTCGACCCCGCGCGGCGGACACGGCTTCGGCGCGTTCAACGTCCCCGACGCCGGTGGGCAGGGCGGCGAAACGAGCTACCACCCGTTCAACAAGAACGACCGTCGTGGGGCTGGCGGCGGCGGCGGCGGCCGTGCGGCGGACATCCGCTACGACTTCAATGGCTTCCTCGTGCGCTGCCAGACCCTGATCGGCATGGACGGCGAGGCTGGCCGCGGCGGCGGCCCCAACGGTACGGGTGCGATCAGCCAGACCAGCCGCGCGCAGGGCGGCGCCCTCGGCGACGATCCGTTCGTCGACGCGGACGCGGGCAACGACTTCTACGGTCCGCTCGTGCGGGTAGCCGGCGGCGTCGTCGAGGGTGAGCTCGCGAGCCCGATGCCCGGCACCGGAGGCGGCGCCGGTGGCGACGCGGTGCGTTCCGACAGCTTCCCGCTCGTGCCCTTCACGCTCGGCGGCGACGAGAAGGGAGCGGGAGGCGGCGGTGGCGCCGGCTCGATCCACGTGATGGCGGTCGGCCCGATCGTGGTCGGACAAGACGGCCGGATCGAGGCCGACGGCGGCAACGGTGGCGGCGGTGAGAACACGAGCTTCTTCGATCGCGTCGGCGGCGGCTCCGGTGCCGGCTCCGGCGGATCGATCGTGCTCGAGAGTCTGACCTCCTTCGAGGCGGCTGGGTTCGCGCAGAACGCCGGGCCCTTCTACACGGACAACCCGAACCTTGCGGTGCATAGCCTGCGCTCGATCAGCGCGCTCGGCGGTCAAGGCGGCGCGGGCCACGACAACCACGGCGGCGCGAACGAGAGCGGCCAGACCCTGTGGCGCTGCGACGCGATCCCCGTGTCGCACTTCGACGGGATCCCGAACGTCCCGCCCAGTACGAGTCCTTGCTACACGGGCCTGGTCGACAGCGGGGATCCTCTCGGTCCGGTGCTCGGCGCCGGTGGCGACGGCGCGCCCGGCCAGATCCAGATCCACGTCCCCGATCCCTCGAACCTCTCGTTCCCGCAGGCCTTCGGCCAGGACGTGACGCCCATCTTCGCCCCGCCGCCCGTCGGCTGGGAGAACGGCACCTTCGTCGCGCACTCGCGGCCGACCTTCGGCCCGCGCTCGATGGGACAGTCGAAGTGGATCTCCCTCGGCGCGGCGCGCCAGAATCCCGCGGGCGGCACCGACCAGGTCGAAGCCTTCTTCGACGGCACCGGCGTCCTCGGCGAGGTTCCGCACGCCGGCGGAGCGGTGACGCTCCAGGCCCCCCTGATCGGCCCCGATCCGATCCAAACGGCACCGAACCTGCCGTACATCGACGCGGACCTGCAGACGATGGTCATGGACGCGTCTTCGATCGCCGGCCTGCGCGACGCCTTCGAGCGCAACCCGAACCTCGCGATCGCCGGCACCGTGCGCCTCAGCGCACTGACCGCACCGGACCCCGATCGCGACTTCACGATCGTCTCGGCCAGCTACGATCCCGCGCTCGACACGCTCGCCCTCACCACTGACCCGGCGGACGGGACGCTCACGTCCTTCAACCCGCCCGGCGGCGCGTCGGCGGCGTGGATCGCGCGCTCCTACCAGGTCTCCTCGAAGGGCGCCCGTGATGCCCTCGACGACGCGGCGAGCGTCTTCATCACGTTCGACGCGACCCTCGCGGACCCGAGCGGCGCGCCCGATGCCAGCCAGTCCCTGAGCGCCAGCCTCGGTGGCACGTGGGCTGACGATGCGGCGCTTCTGAACGCCGCCGACTGGGACTTCTACCGCTTCCGCGTCGAGTTCGACACCGGCGGCGCCGCGACCCCCTCGCTCGAGTTCCTGCGGCTGCCGTTCCGCTTCTGATCGTGACCCGGGCGTAGACACACGAGACGGCCCAGCGATCCCTTGGATCCTGGGCTGTCTCCGTTCCTTGAAATGAAGCGAGCCCGGCGGGGTCAACCTCGGGCACGGGCGGGATGTTCGCGCTCGACGTCGACACCCTCGACGTGCCGACGAATCCGCCGGGCGCCATGCCGACCGGCCCCATGTACTTCCAGGCCTGGTACCGCGACGTGAACCCGATCTCAACGTCGAACTTCACCGGCGCGATCACGATCATCTTCCAATAGGGCCGGCCGGCGCTTGCCGACCAGCACGAAGCCGACACCGGCGAGGATCGCCGTCGCGCCACTCAGCGTCCACACGCTGATCTGCTCGTCGCGCAGCGCCGCGCCGAGGGCGAGCGCGATCATGGGAATGACGTACGCAATCAGGCTCAGCTGGTACGCCGGCGCGTGCCGCAATGCCCAGAAGTAGAGCCCGAAGGTGACGACCGTCCCGACGACCGCGAGGTAGACGACGCTGCCGACCGCCGACGCGCTCCACGTTCCCGCGGCGTCCGCTTCCAAGAGCATCGCGAACACGCCGAGCAGCATCGCGCCGATCCACATCCCGTTGCGGTTCAAGAGCGCCGAGCTCACCCCCGCGCCATGGCGCTTGACGTACGTCGTCCCCACCGCGGAGATCGCGGGGCTCAACAAGAGCAGCAGCGCCACCGGCACGGCGTCGGCGCCGACCGCCCGCACGTCGGTCTCCAACAAGAGCAGAACGCCGGCGAAGCCGACGGCGAAGCCCAGCCATTGCCGCGCGGCGAGCCGCTCGCCGCGCAGGAAGAAGTGCCCGGTCACGGCCATCATCATCGGGAACACCGACCACAGCACGCTGACTAGCCCGGACGGCAGGACCGTCTCGGCGTAGTAGACGATCCCGTAGGAGACGCCGAAGTTGCAGATCCCCATCACGAGCGAGATCGCGATCCCCGGCCGGCCTCCCCCCTCGCGGCGCGCGATGGTCGGCGCGATCGCGCTCATGACGATCGCGGCGAGCACGAAGCGCGCGCTCGCCGAAGTCAACGCGGGAAGGTCGTCGAGCCCCTCGCGGATCACGATCCAAGTGCTGCCCCAGATCAAGGACAGAAAGGCCATGCAGGCGAAGATCGCCTTTCCGCTCGGCGCGCGCGCGGACTCGGCTTCGGACTCGGCTTCGGGCGCGTCGACGCTCGCCGTCATCGAGCGCGCCCGCGAAGTTTGCGCGGGGCGCCCTTCAGGTCTTCGAGGATCATGTAGAGGCTCGGCACCAGGACCAGCGACACGGAAGTCGAGAACAGCACCCCGAAGGCGAGGGAGACTGCCATCGGGATCAGGAAGAGGGCCTGAATGCTCGTCTCGAGCATCAGCGGCGTCAAGCCAGCGAAGGTCGTGAGCGAGGTCAAGAGGATCGGGCGGAAGCGCGCGGCACCCGCCTCCTGAACCGCGTGGGCGAGATTCTCGCCTCTCGCGCGCAGCGTATTGATGTAATCGACGAGAACCAGGTTGTCGTTCACGACGACTCCCGCGAGCGCGATCATCCCGCACATCGACAGGACGTTCATGTCCATGCCGACGATCAGGTGACCGAGGAAGGCACCGACCATCCCGAACGGCACGGCGGACATGACGATCAGCGGCTGCAAGTAGGAGCGGAACGGAACCGCCATGAGTCCGTAGATCACGATCATCGCGATCCCGAATCCACGCATCAACCCGCCGAGCGTCTCGCGCTGCTCGCGCTGCTCGCCCTCGAACGACCACGTCACGCGGTCGTGGCCTTGGATGAGCTCCGGCAGCACGCGCTCGCGCAGGTCCTTGACGACGTCCGTCGCACTCGCAACCTCCTCGTCGACCTCGGCGGTGACGTGCAGCGTGCGGCGGCGGTCGGTGCGCTCGATCGTCGAGAAGCCGCGGCCGAAGCTCGCGTCGGCAACGGTCTCGAACGCGACGGCCGCGCCGTCCGGGGTGCGGATGCGCATGTCCTCGAGCGTCGCGAGCGAGCGGCGGTCCGCGGCCGGGTAGCGCACCATCACCTTGACGTCGTCGCGGCCGCGCTGGACGCGCTGCGCCTCCTCACCGTAGAAGCCCTGGCGCACCTGGGTCCCGAGGTCCGCAAGCGTCAGGCCGAGCGCTTCGGCTGCGGGCCGGATGCCGAGCGCCACCTCGCGCTTGCCCTCACGGAAGCTGTCGGTCACGTCGTAGACGCCCTGGTAGTCGGCGAGGGTCGCCTTCAGCTCGTCGGCCGCGGCGCGCAAGAGCCCGAGCTCGGGCGCGGTCAACTCGACGTCGACGGCCGCGCCGGCGGTCATCAGCTCCGAGGTGAACGTGACCTCGACCGCGCCGGGGATCGCGCCCGCGCGTTCGCGCCAGCGCCGCACGATCTCGCCCGCGGCGACGGAGCGATCCTCCGACGGGGTGAGAGCGATGTGCACTTCGCCCACGTGCGAACCGGTGAAGCTCTCGAACATCACGCCTGCGTTCTGCGCCTGGGCCTTGCGCCACGGCTGCTCGCCGATCGACGCGAGCAGGTGCTCGATGGGGCCACCATCGCCGCTCTGTTCCTCGGCCGCGATCTCCAGCGCCGCCGCCTCGACCCGCTCGACGGCGGCGGCGGTGACGACCGACGGCGTGCCGAGCGGCATCGTCACCTGGCACGACACGTCGTCGGCGGGAAGCTTGGGGAAGAAGCGGAACTGGATGAAGCCGCCGGCCGCGAGCCCCGCCGTCAGAACGACGCAGGCGATCGCCAGGCCCAACGTCACGTATCGCGCGCGGAGGGCGAGGCCGAGGGTCGGCCGGTACACGCGGCCGATGAACGCCTCGAGCCCGTCGGCGATGCGCGACTGGAAGCGCTGCCACACGCCGACGAGCCCCTTGCCGCGCGCGCCCATCTTCAGATGCACCAGGTGCGCCGGCAGGATCAGCTGCGACTCGACCAGCGAGAACAGCAATGTCGGAATGACGACCATCGGGATGACGCGCCAGATGCGGCCCGTGAAGCCCTCGAGCCCGGCCATCGGCGCGAACGCGGCGACCGAGGTCAGGACCGCGAACGCGACGGGCACGGCGACCTGGCGTGTTCCAGCGATTGCGGCGTGCTCCCCCGGTTCGCCGGCGCGCAACCTCCTGTAGATGCTCTCGCCGACGACGATCGCGTCGTCGACCACGATCCCCAGTACGACGATGAAGGCGAACAGCGAGAGCACGTTGATCGACACGTCGAGCGCCGGGAACAGCATCAGCGTCCCGAGGAACGAGATCGGAATGCCGATCGTCACCCAGAACGAGAGCTGGAAGCGCAGGAACAAGGTCAGCACGAGGAAGACCAGCAACAGGCCCTGCCAGCCGTTGCGAATGAGAGTCTCGAGCCGCCCCCGCAGGTACTTCGCGTCGTCGCGCCAAGCCGTGACCTCGAGCCCCTCCGGCAGGTCGTCCTGCACGGCCGCGACGTAGTCCTTCACCGCGCCCGAGATGGCCAGCGCGCTCTCGTCCCCTACCCGGAACACCTGCAGGATCACCGTCCTCTGGCCATCGAACGACGCGGCCTGGTCGGTGTCCTCGAAGCCGTCGACGACCTCCGCGACGTCGCCGAGCACGAGGCGCTTGCCGTCGCGCGCCGTGCGCAGGACGATCTCGCGAAAGTCCTCGCCGACGTACGCCTGGCCGTCGGTGCGCAGGAGGATCTCGCCGCTCTCGGTCTTGATCGAGCCGCCCGGGACCTCGAGCGACGAGCGCCGCACGGCCTGCGCCACCTCGTCGAATGTCAACCCGTAGCGCAGGAGCGCGAGCTCGGAGACCTCGATCGAGATCTCGTACGGCCGCGCGATCGCCATGACCACCTGCGAGATCTCGTCGAGCGCCCGCAGGTCGTCGCGCACTCGCTCGGCCTGGCGCTTGAGCACGTCCTCTTCGAGCGGCCCGTAGACGGCCACGTTGATCACCTGCGCGCGCGGGATCGTCTCCTCGACGATCGGCCGCTCGGCCTCGACCGGGAACGTGTCGATCCCGTCGACGCGGTTCTTCACGTCGGAGAGCACCGCGCGCACGTCCGCGTCCGGGCGGACCTCGATCGAGACGGAACCGATGCCCTCGGAGGCGGTCGAGCGGATGCGCTTGATGCCGTTCAGCCCGAAGACCTCCTCCTCGATCCGCACGCAGACCCCCTCCTCGACCTCCTCCGGTGCCGCGCCCGGGTACGGCACGGTCACGGTCACGAGGTCGGCGGAGAACTCGGGGAAGACCTCGACGCGGATCGCGGGCAGCACGACGATCCCGCCCGCGACGAGCAACAGCATCAGCACGTTCGCCGCCACGCGGTTCTTGACGAACCAAGCGATCACGCCGTTCATCGCTCGGCCTGACTCTCGTCCAGTCCCGGCGACACGTCGACCTCGAGGCGCATGCCCTCGATGGGCGCGGCGAGGGGCGTCAACACGACCACATCGCCCTCCACGAGCCCGCCCGACACGACGACCTGGGCGTCATCGCTCCAGAGGATTTCGACACTCCGAAACGCGAGGCGCCCCTCGCCGACCACGACGTGCACCCGATCGGTGCCGCGCAGCGCCGTGCGCGGGAGGACGAAGATGTCGTGCGCGGTGCGGCCGTCGATGCGCGCGGAAACGAACAGGCCGGCGTACAGGGGCGCGCGGCCCGCGTGCGCTTCGGTGCGCCCGTACGGGTCGTCGACGCGCGCGACGACGGCGATCATGCGCGTCTGGGGATCGAGCTCCCCTTCGGTGCGGACCACCTGGGCGAGCCAGGTCTCCTCGCGGCCGGCAAAGCGTGCCGACAGCTCGACCCGTGGCCCTTCGCCCTCCTCCGCGCCGAAGAGCCGCGGCAGGTCGAGACGCGCGAGCTCGCGGTCGCTCAGGAGCAGCCGCACCTCGGCGGCGTCCGTCGCGTACAGCTCGGCGAGCGGTTCGCCACGGGCGACGACCTGACCCAGGCCGACGTGTTTCTTGCGCACGCGGCCCTCGTACGGCGCTCGGATCGTCGTGCGCGCGAGGTCGAGCTCGACGCGGTCGCGCTCCGCTTCCGCCGCTGCGACGCGCGCCTCGGCCTCGGCGAGCTGAGGGGCGCGCAACGCGAGCGGCGAGGCCTCGCCGCTGCCCAGGTCGCGGTAGGCGCGCGCGGCGACGTCGGCCTCGGCCCGTTCGCGCTCGAGCGCGGTCGCCGCT
Source organism: bacterium (assembly GCA_024226735.1). Lineage (GTDB taxonomy): Bacteria > Planctomycetota > UBA1135 > UBA1135 > JAAELL01. The sequence continues at coordinate 14,330 of JAAELL010000027.1, forward strand.
TGACGCACCATCGCCTCGGCGCTGACGAGGGCCAGCTCGAGCTCGGAGCGATCGAGCCGCAAGAGCACGTCGTCCTCCGCGAAGAGGCCGCCCTCCTCGAAAGCCGGAGCGGCGAAGGTGACGCGGCCCGGGACCTCGCTCGCCAGGGTCGTCTCGGTGCGCGGGCGGACCTCCCCCTGGCTGGCGACCTCGAGCTTGAACGAGCGCGGCGACACGGTCGACACGGCGACGAGCGGCACGACGATGTCCCGCGCCTCCGTCTCCGGCTCGGGCCGTGAGTCCATGAGAGCCTTGGCGACGAGCGCGCTGCCCGCGAGCAGCACGAGAAAGAGGACGAGCTGAACGAGCGGCCTCACGGCTGGCCCTCCTCCTCGCCCACGGCCGCGGGCGCCTCGAACCCGCCGCCGAGCGCGAGGTGCAAGTCGACGCGCAGCTCGAGGCGCCGGCGCTGCGCGGCGATCCACAGCGCCTCGGTCGCGAACCGCCGGCGGCGCGCGTCGAGCACGGTCTGCACGTCGACCAGGCCACCGCGGTACTGCTCGTCGGCGAGTGACTCGGCCGCGGCCGCCTCGGCCGTCGCACGCCCCAAGGACTCGGCTCGACGCGCGATGATGGTCTCCGAAGCGAGGGCATCCTCGACCTCCCCGAAGGCGGCGAGCACGACCGACGCAAAGGCGGCGAGCGCCCCGTCGCGCTCCGCAGCGCGCCCGTCGATCGCCGCGGTGCGCCGTCCGCCGGAGTAGATCGGAGCGCTCAGCCGCGCGACGAAGCCCCAAACGCTGAAGTCGCCGTCGAGCAGGTCGTCGAGCGCCTCGGAGCTGCGCCCCGCGTCCGCGGTCAGGGCGAAGCGCGGGTACAGGAAGGCGCGCGCCTCGTCGATGCGCGCGTCGGCCGCGCGCGCGCGCAGCTCGGCCGCCACGAGATCAGGCCGGCGCGCAACGAGCTCGGACGGCAGCCCGACGGGCACGGGAGGCGGCGGTGCGGTCAATGGACCGGGCGATTCGACAGCGCCCTCGGGGTAGCGGCCGAGCAAGACTTCGAGCGCACGCCGCGCACGGCCGTACGCATCCCGCAAGAGCTCGAGGTCGGCGCGCGAGTTCTCGACCTCGACGCGCGCGAGGCGCAGGTCGAGGGGCGGCGAGAGCCCGGCCTCGTAGCGGTCGGCGATCCAGCGCTCGCTCGCCTCGAAGCTCACCAGGGTGCGCTCGGTGAGCTCGACCTGCAGGCGTCGCTCACGCACGATGAACCAGGCGCGAGCGACGCGCGCGACGATCCCGAGCCGCGCGCCCGCCAGGTCCCAGGCGGCCGCGTCGCGCTCCGCGGACCGCGCGTACGTGCCGGCGGCGATCCGGCCCCACAGGTCGACCTCCCAGCTCGCAGCGAGACCGACGTCGTGCACGCTCGTCGTCGACGAGAGCACCTCCTCATCGCCGCCGGGGATCGGGAACCCGATGAAGTTCTGGCGCCGCCGGCTCGTGCCCGCGGTCGCGTCGAGGCTCGGTCGCCCGTCCGCACGCGCGACGCCAACGAGCGCATCGGCGGCGCGCAACCGGGCGGCGGCGACCTCGAGGTCGTGGTTGGCCACGAGTGCCTCCGCGACGAGCGCGTCGAGCGTCTGATCGTCGAAGGCGCGCCACCAGTCCTCGCCAGCGTAGTCGCCGGTCGGCGTGCCCGCGGTGATGCGCGCTCCGTAGCCGGTCGCGACATCGAGCCGCAGCTCGGCGGGATCCGGCGGGTTGTGCGCGCACGCAGCGCACGGGATCAGGACGAGCGGGAGATAGGCTCGGAGTCTTAGGCGCATGAGGAGAGGTCGCGTGACGTTGGCGAGTCGGGCCCATCCCGAGACCGTGTTCGGAACGACGCCCGACATGTATGGCCTCCAACGTTGGTGCGCAATCCCCGCGGACGGGAATTTTGTCGTCCGCAGCGCGTTCCGCCCGGCGGCTCGGCAATCGGGGTTACGCTGTGCCGATGATCCTGTCCCTCGTTTTCTCGATCTGCGCCTGCCAGGGCCCGCCCGCCGACGCCGAGGCCACCTTGGCGGCGGGCGTTTCCGACGAGCGCGCGAAGCGCACGGTCCAGGAGCTGGTCGCCCTCGGCCCGCGAATGGGCGGCACGTCTTCGGGCGCGAAGGCCGCCGCCTACCGGGGGCGCAGATTCGAGGCAGCCGGGCTCTCGACCGTCGTGATCGAGGACGGCGAGAAGTGGGTCCACAGCCAGGAGAAGTGGTCGGTGACGGCGACGGCTGCCGGAACCGACGGCGCGGAAGCCGAGTCCCTCGAGCTGGCGCGTGCCTGGCCCTACGGCTTCTCGCCGAGCGCGTCGGGCACGGCGACGCTCGTGCTCGACACCGCTGCCAGCGAGGGCCAAGCGGTCCTGCAGTCGCGCTACCGCCGCGCCCGGCGCGGGACGACCGAGCCCGCGCTCGTGCTCGTCGACGGCGCCACGACGCGCGACGGCTCGTACCCCGTCGTGCGCTCGATCCGGCGCGGCACCGAAGCGCCCGTCTTCGGCATCGCCAGGGGTGAGGGCGAGCGGCTGCGCGGCTGGCTCGATGCCGGACGCAAGGTCGAGGTGCGCTACACGCTCATCGCCAACAACGTGCGCGGCAAGCCGCGCACCGTCGTCGCGACCCTGCCCGCGCGCGCGGGCGCGGCGCCGGGCTACTTCCTCTATTGCGCGCACGGTGACTCCGACTCCGGCGGCCCCGGCGCGAACGACAACGCCAGCGGCGAGGCGATCGTGCTCGAGATCGCCTCCGCCTGGGCGGACGCGATCAAGGCGGGCGCCGTCCCCGCACCGACGCGCGAGGTGCGCTTCGCGATCTGGGGCTCGGAGATCTTTTCGACGCGCGAGTACGTGAACGAGCACATGGACACGAGCGCTCCCATCCTGGGCGTGATCAACTACGACCAGGCCGGGTTCGGCAGCGGCGCGGAGCAGCTCAACCTCGAGCCGGACGACGTGCCGGCCAACGTGCCGATGGTGCGCACCGTCCTCGCGGTGCTCGACGACTTCGGCGGCAAGGAGGGCTTTCCCGAGCGCTGGGCGACGAACAAGAGTCTGGGTGGGACGGACAGCTACGTGTTCAGCGGCTCGAAGCGCTTCCGCTCGGACGCGCTGCCCGCGTTGACGCTGTTCACCTCGGCCTGGGGCTCACCCGAGGAACACCCGCGCACGGACGGGATGCCCGGGGAGTCGTGGACGGACCGCGAGCGGGTGACGGTCGACTACGACAACTACTACCATTCGGCCGGGGATTTGCCGGAGAACACGACGGACAAGGAGCCGCACAACATGGGGTGGTGCGCGCGGGTGGGATTGTTGGCGGGGAGGCGGTATTTGGAGGCGCTCGACGAGTAGAGATGAGTCCGACACCTGCCCACGAACGCCATCTCGAGCCCTGCGTACAGCGCCCCATGCAAACGAGACTCGAGACGGCGCGCAAGCGCTTGCGGAATCACCTGGGCCCCCACCGTGCTCCCCGCTCCCCTTGCAGAGGTCCCGAGAACACGTGTAGACTCGAGCGAGCAAGGGCACGACTCTCTCGCTCCATCTGTGCTGCGTGTGCGGCGGCGCGGCAAGGCAAGGCGCCCGAGAGCACTTCGGCCTGAGCCGAATCATGGCCGACAAGACCCACGTAGAGTTGGTATGTAGAGGAGCAGCATCCATTCTCAGGTGGCGCAGGACCAACCCAGGACGGACCCTGGACCTTGCTCACGCTAACCTCACCGGCGAAAACTTGAGCCAAGCCGACCTCAGTGGCGCGAACCTGGTCGGCGCCGATCTGAACCGAGCCAACCTCGTGGAGTGCTCACTGGTGAAGGCAAACCTAGAGCGTGCGAGCTTGGAGAAGGCAGATCTCGGGTACGCGCGCCTTTCCGGTGCCAACTTCACGAGAGCCGATCTTCACGGAGCCCGCCTGAGGCCCTCTGCAGCGGACAACGCGGACTTCACACTTGCCAATCTCCGAGCCGCGAATCTCCGCCACGCCAACCTCAGCCAGTCCTGCCTGAACCGCGCCAACCTCATCGGCGCCGACTTGGAACGTGCATGCCTAGAGCGGACCAAACTTCACAGGGCCCACCTCGAGGCATCCAACCTACTCGAGGCCAACCTCTCGGGAGCAGAGCTCGTCGAAGCCAAGCTCGCTGGCACCGTTTTTAGGAGAACAAGAGTCGCTGACGCGGACTTTCGGCAAGCATCCATTCAAGCCGCCATCCTCGCCGACACTGATCTATCACGAGCTCGCGGGCTCGAGACCGTTCAACACTTCGGAACAAGCTCACTCGGCATCGATACGATCCTCGAATCCAGAGGCGAGATCCCCGAGCAATTCCTAACGGGCTGTGGAATCCCAGTCGCGATGATCGAGCAGATCCCGAATCTGATCAATGCCGATCTCGTTGGGCAGTCCGAATACTACTCCTGCTTCATCAGCTACAGCAGGACGGACGAAGCGTTCGCAACCAAACTGCATCGCGGGCTACGCAACAATGGGGTCAGGGCATTCTTCGCTCCGGTAGACATGCAGCCGGCTCGCAGAATAGACGACCAGATCTCGGACGCCATACAAGCTAGCGACAGGCTGCTGATCGTTCTATCCAAGGACAGCATCGAGAGCAATTGGGTGCAGCGCGAGCTTAAGCTAGCCCGAGCACGCGAACGGCAAGAAGAACGACACATCCTGTTGCCCATCTCATTGGTCCCGTTTGAAGGGGTCTGCTTTTCATCCTGAGCGCCATTTCATGCCGCCCGACGGATCTTCACGCGAGCTGACGGGAGCGCCAGGTCCATGGCAGCGTCCCAGCGATCGCTGAGCGCCAGAGCGCGAAGATGAACGATGTGTTCCCCCGTTC
>JAAELL010000028.1 GCA_024226735.1 bacterium
AGCGAAAGGGAAGGAAAGGAAAGGAAAGGAAAGGAAAGGAAAGGAAAGGAAAGGGAAGGAAAGGGAAGGAAAGGGAAGGAAAGGGAAGGAAAGGGAAGGAAAGGGAAGGAAAGGGAAGGGAAGGGAAGGAAAGGGAAGGGAAGGGAAGGGAGCGGACAAACGGAAACCACAACTCACAGAATCGCCGCCCCTCGCCCCCAGACGCCGGGCCAACCCGCCCTCAGGCCCTCTCAGGCCCTCAGGCCCTCAGGCCCTCAGGTACCAGCCCTGCCCCCCGTGTCGCACCTGCCCCCCGCGACTCCGTCGGCCATCACCCCCCCACCCCCGTCGGCTGCAACCCTCGCTCCAACGCCGTCAGGCGTTGGGCCATAAATAGCAACTCCCGGAGTGCCGCATAGCGGCACTCCGGGAGTTGGTCGGGGTGAGAGGATTTGAACCTCCGACCTCTGCGACCCGAACGCAGCGCTCTACCAAGCTGAGCCACACCCCGACGGTGAGGCCAGGCAAGTTAGGCCCCTCCCCTCCCGGCGTCAACCCCTACCGGCCAAGGTCGACGAAAACGCCACCATTCTCGGCGGCCAGGCGCTCCATGAAGGTCTTCTGGAACTCCCCGATCGCGATCGTGTGGATCACGACCTTGCGCAGCTCGTTCGCCTCGCGGACCTCGCGCAGGATGTCGTCGATGTCGACGAACTCGCCGTGGGTCGGGCGACCGTCGGACAAGAAGAAGATCGTGTCGACGGCGACCTTGTAGTGCTTGTCCTTCGCTCCGCGTCCGGCGGCCACCTCGAGCGCCCAGGCGAGGGCGCCGAAGGTGTTGGTCTTGCCCGCGCTCAAGTTGGCGGCGCCGACGAGACCGACGCGCGCCATGTCCTCCTTCGACGCGCCGCCGATCGGCTCGAGGCGCTTGCAGAAGGTCAGCGCGCTCGACTTGTTCAAGACGTTCGCCGAGACGAGCTTCTTCTTCCACGCCTTCGTGTCCGTCGCGAAGGAGAGGATGTTGAACTTCACGTACGCCTCGAGGTTCTCGACCGTGCGCGCGAGCTCCGTCTTGACGATGTCCATCCGCGAGAAGGACGGGTAGCCGCCGTCGCGGAAGCTCGCCTTGTCGACGATTTCGTTCTCCATCGAGCCCGACACGTCGATGACGAACAGGATCGAGCGGCTCGGCGTGTCGATGCCGACGAAGTTCGCTTGGCCTTCGGGTGTGTACTCCGCCTTGCGGGCGCGCTGCTTCTCGCGCAGCGCCTTGAGCTCGGCGTCGGTCGGGATGACGTAGCGGTCCTTGTAGGTGTTCCAGAAGTTCTCCCACAGCTGGATGCGCTGCCCGAAGCCGCGGCCGGTGATGCTTTCCAGCGCCCCGGCGATGTCGCCCACGAGCCGGCCTTCCTCGAGCTTCATGCGCGCGAGCAACGGCGCGATCGAGTCCTTGTGGCGTACGCGGCCCAGCGCATTGATCGCGCTCGCGCGCACCTGCCAGACCCCGTCGGCGAGCGCGGCCATCGCGGGCTCGCGCACGAGGTCCGAGCGCAGGTCCGAGAGTCCCTGCATCACCGCAGACCGCACGGCGGGCTCCTTGTCCGCGGCGAGCGGCACGAGGCGTTCGGCGAGCGCCGCGTCGCCGGTCGACGCGAGCGCCTGCACGGCGCGCCGCCGCACGTCCCACGACTTGTCCTCGAGGCAGACGGACACCGCATCCGTCGTACCGCTGTAGCCGCCCTTGCCCAGCGACCGCAGGGTGCCGACGCGGATCAGCTCGTTCTTCTCGCTCTCGAGCTTCTCCAGCATCCGATCGATCGGCGGGCGCGATTCGAATCCGCCGAGCACACGCACGGCGGCGTCGACGACCTGTGCGTCCTCGTCCTTCAGGATCGGGAGCAGAACGTCGACGACGGCCGTGGACTCCGCGTCCTCGAGCGCGAGGATCGCCTCGACGCGCGTAGCGGTCTCCTTGTACTTCCTGAAGTACTTCTTGAACTCCTTGACGATCTCGTCGTCGGCGAGCGCCAGGGACGGAAGCGCGACGAGAAGGAACAGAGCGGCGAGCCACCCGGCAAACGAGTGGGCGCGCGATGAGGTCAGGGCGGTCATGTCGATGGTCTCTAGCGTCGAGGGGGCGACCATCCTACCCACCCCGCTGCCGACGGAAACCGAAACCGCCCCGCTGGGTTGGACCCAGCGGGGCGGTTGTGTCTCCTACGCGCTGTTGCGCGCCTCTTACTCTTTTTCGGCCTTGCGACGCTTGATGGCGACCGACGAGCGGTTGGCGCTGACCGGGACCACGTCATCGCTCTGGACGGTGATGCGGAATCCCTTCTCGGTCAGGAGGGTGATCTCGTCTCCCTTGCGGGCGAGCTCGTACCCGATGATGGCCCCACCCTTGACGCGCGCGCGGACGAGCGGGCCCTTGCCCTTCGCCGGAGCGCCCGCCGGAGCGGCGCGACGATCGATGCGCTCGATCTTCGACACGCGGCGGCCGTCGATGCTCAGCCGACCCAGCTCCGTCTCGAGCGAGACGAGGCCTTCGCCGACCGCCGTCAGGCGTCCTTCCATGACTTCGCCATCGAGGAAGACGAGGCGCACGAGGCCGACGTAGGGCGTCGAGAGACGCTCTTTCTTGTCGATCGCGTGCTTCGGGATACTGCGCTTGTTCCAGCGGCCGCGGGGCTCCGCGCGACGCAGGATGCTCCGGCGACGCTCGGGCTGTTGCCCGAACCGGCGCTGCACCTCTTCCGCGACGCTCGTCCCCGAATCGGTCTCGGGGTCGCCGGCCGAAGCCACCGCCTGCGTATCGGGATCGGGGTTGACGTCCGTCACCTGCGCGCCCCTCGGAGTGGCCTCTGGGTCCTGCGGCACCACGTCGACGACGGCATTCGAATCCGGCACTGCCTCGGGCACGGTGTCGGCCGGGACATCGACCTCGGCCTCGACGGGCGTCTCCGTCAGAGTCGCGATGACGAACGGAGGCAGGTCGACCGGCACCGCGGCGACGGTGACCGGCTCCGAGCCTTCGTCCATGCGCCACTGTGAGTAGCGATCGAGCGGCGAGAGGATCCCGTTCTCGACGGCGGACTCGCTGTCCATTTGCGGGCCGCTGGCGATCAGCTTCTCGCCCGTGTCGGTGTCCTCGACGGGCACCTCGGGGTCGGGTCCGACGGCGACCATCGGGACGGCGTCGGTGACAAGCGCGGGACCGCTCGCGGAGTCCACGCCCGGAACATTGCGCTCAGGCATCAGACCCGCGGCGTGTCCCGTGCGCATCGTCTCGCGCGCGAGTACGGCTTCCCGGGACGAATCGACGACTTCCTCGTTCTCGAGTTGCTCGATGAGCCGCGCGACCTCGGGCGAGATTTCCGTCTCGGGGTCGGCGACCGCGACGGCCCCCTCGGATCCGGCCTCCACGCCGGTCTCGACTTCAGGAGCGACCTCGGGCGCGACGTCCACATCCGCGACGGTGTCCTCGACCTCGCCGGCCCCGGACACGACCGGCTCGGGATCCAGCTCGCCGCCCTCAGTCGCGACGGCCACGGTCTCGGTCTCGGGCTCGATCGGCAGCGCTTCGATCGGGTCGACGGCGTCCTGCGCGGGCTCGGGCGCCGCGTCGGCGACCAGGTCGCTGGGCTCTTCGGCGAACTCGAAGAACGGGACGTCGATGCCGTCGATTTCGAACACGTCGTCCACGGGCTCCACGCTGTTCGGCGTCTCCATCGCGAGACCGTCAGCCGCGACGTCGACCTCGACTTCGGGCTCGGTGACGTCGACCTCGGACAGGGGCTCCTCGGACTGCCCCGCCTCGTTCCCATCAGCGACGAGGTCCTCAGGCTCCTCGGTGTCCGTCACGAACGGGACGTCGGAAGGCGAGGCGAGAGTGATGTCGACGGTGCCGTCGGGCGACTCGAGATTGAGCCACCCGTCCAACATGCGCTCGTCGATCTCGAACGCTTCGTCCTCGGTCACATCCACCACGACCTCGCTGGGCTCCTCGGTCACGGCGGGCTCGTCCGCCGCCCAGTCGAACGGGACGTCGATCGCGTCCTCGAGCTCGTGCGCATCCGCCACGACCTCGATCGGCTCGTCGATGACGACGGCGATGTCCTCGATCGGCAGCGCCTCGGGCGTCGTCTCCACGTCCATCTGCGGCGCCGCGTCGGCGATGACCTCGGTCTCGTCTTCGGAGTCCGACACCCAGCCGAACGGCACCTCGATCGCGTCATCCGGCTCCTGCGCGTCCGCGACCAGCTCGGTCGGCTGCGCGTCTTCGACCGGCTGCACTTCGGTGCCGGCGTCCACGTCGGCTTGGGGCGGGGCGTCCGCCACGACCTCAGTCTCGGTCTCATCTTCGGAGTCCGACACCCAGCCGAACGGCACGTCGATCGCGTCGTCCGGCTCCTGTACGTCCGCGACGAGCTCGGTCGGCTCCGTCGACGCGAGCCATTCGTCCCAGCTCGTCGCGTCGGCTTCCTCGTCGACGGGTTCCGTCACGAAGCCCGGCTCCATCGGTTCCACCGGGTCCAGCGTCTCCGCATCGGCGACGACCTCGTCGGCCGGCTCCTGCGTCGTGGTGACCTCGGGCTCTTGCGCCCAGCCGAAAAGGAGCACGTCCGCATCGAGATCGAGACCGGCCAGCTCCGCGTCCTCGTTCGTCTCGGCGTCGAGTTCACTCTCGGTCTCGACGGCGAGCTCCCCCTCGGGCTCGGTGACGTCCGCAACGGCGCCGGCCTCGACGTCGTCCGTCGCGGCGACCTCTTCGTCCACGCCTGCCTCGGGAACGTCTTCGCCCTCGGCCAGCGCGGGCTGGAGTTGGTCCCAGAGCTCCTCGGACGTCACCTCGGACGTCACCTCTTCCGAAGCCGGGTTCTCGCTCACGTCGGCAACCGAGCTGCCGGCACTCACGTCCTCGTCCAGGTCATCGAGGCGATCGAGGGTGCTGTTCGCATCACCTCGCTGAGGGTCGTCCTCCTCGGTCGAGTCGCGATCGGAGGTCCCGGAGTCGCCGTCATCATGCGGCTCGCGGGCAGTGTTCCAGACGCTCAGCTCGCCCGGTTCGGCGTGATCGAGTGCCTTGTCGGGCGAGCTCACGCGTCGCTCGGTGCCGTCGCGCATGGTCGACATGCGCCCTTGATCGTCGTTCGGATCCGCGAGTGCGCCGGGCCTGACCAGCTCGGTCCGCCCCGCGGTCGACGTCCGCGTCATCTGCAGCGCGTCTTGCTCGGACGTGCTCGAGCCTCCGCCGAGCAACATTTGGTACGCGGCGACGCAGCCAGCGAGCGCCGTCACGAGCATCGCACCGCGGATCGCGACGCGCGACATCGCCTCCGACTTCGGCGGCTCATCGCAGAAGGAGCCCGCGAGCGCGACCGGAGCGGCGGCGGGTGGCGCTTCCGGCGCGGCAGCCTGCCCCGTGACCGGCGCATTGGCGCTGGGCACGGGCGAGCCTGCGACCGGCACGCCGGCTGGCGCCGGTGCCGGAGCGGCTGCAGCTCCTTCGTCGTCGTGATCCATCAACCAGCCGCCGTCGGTGCTGCCCATTTCGGGAAGCGCGCGGACCGGCTCGGGGCCAACTTCTTCCTTGTCGAGCAGCCACGATTCGCCTTCGTTCGGACCGGTCACCTCTTCGAGATGGTCGCCCGGGCTGCCGATCGGAGCGCCGGACGCGGGTCGGTTGACAGGGTCGTGGGACGGCCGGGCCGAGTGGGGATCGGTCGGGAATCCAGGCGTGCTGGGATCGTTCGGCCGGTTCGGATCGTGCGCCATCGGATGTTCGTCGCGGGACTTCGATTAGTGCGGTCGGAGGAACGGCCGCGCCGTCCAACTCCATGCGGTCCCTCTCGCGAAACGGGAGGGAACGACCAGCTATCGACAAGCTCCCGCCCCGACCCCAACCCGGAGTGCCGAATCCGAACTCGAATCGCGACGGTTCAGGGCTCTGTCTCGGACCGGGGCACGGCCCCGAGGCTGCTTCAGCTGCGGCGCAGGATCCGATGCCCGCCCATGCGCCGAGTCAGGCCTTGCGCGTCGAAGTACTCGAGCACCGGGATCAAGAACTTGCGCGTCGTCCCGAGACGATCGCGCAATGCCGGCACTTCGAGCTGGCCGTTGGCCTCGCAGTTCTCGGTCACGGCCCCCCGTGCCTCATCGAGGGATGCACGCGCGAAGAACAGGTCGGAGCCGACGTGCTCGACGAGGTCCTCGTCGACCAGGAGTGCGATCACGCGCCGCACCTCGTCCTCGGTCGAGCCGACCGTCGCCGCGATCTCGTCGACCGTCGGCGGCTTGAACCCGGCGCCGACGAACTCGGCCAGCACGGCCTCGCGCCGCTGCGCGGTCTCCTCGTCGAGCTCGATCGAGCGCCCCGCGAGCGAGACTTGTCCGCCCGCGACGAGCACGACGCGCCCCTCGGCCTCGAGCTCCTTGAGCAACCCCCCGGCGAACGGCGCGTCCAAATCGGCCCGGGTCCGCAGCTCGCGCACGTCCATGCGCGAGCGCGTCGGGTTCTCGTCGAACCAGCCCTTGAGCGCGTCCTCGATCTGGGCCAGGCACATCGCGCGCGTCTCGACGTGGATCCAGCGTTCGGCCGGACCGAGGGCGACGACGCGTCCCTCCTCGGCGAGCTGCTCGAGGATCACGAGCGTGTCTTTCTTGTCGCGCTTCAGGTGCACCGCGAGCTCCTCGAGTGACAGCCAGCGCTCGGGGGCGCGGGCGAGCGTCGCCTCGAGCAGCGCGGCGGGTGAGCCGAGACTACTCGCTTGACGCTCCAACTCGTCGATGACGAAGCGCTTGAAGCGCTTGAGGCGATAGCGGCTCTCCTCGAGAATCGTGCCGCCGCCGAGCGTCACCAGCGGTGACGCGAGCCGCACGATGAAGGGGTCGCCGGGCGCGCACACCACGGGCTCGGAGAGTCGAAACTGCACGAGGCCCGTCTCGCCCGGCGCGAGCTCGTCGGCGTCGAGCAGGACGATCTCGCCGAGCACTTCGACCGTCCCGGTGTGCACGCGCACGGGCGAGCGATTGACGACGCTGCGCTCGAGATCGGCGAGCACAGTGAGCTGCGCCCCCACCATCTCGACGGGCTTGAAGAAGCCGGGCTTGGCGACGACGTTGCCGCGCACGACCGTCTTGTGGTCGACGTCCGACAAGTTCAGCGCGGTCGAGTGCCCCGAGCGCGCCTCGTCCGACGCCTCATGGTAGGCCTGGATGCCGCGCACCTTGCCGCGCGCTCCACTCGGCAGCACCTCGAGCACGTCCCCCACCTTGACGCGGCCCGCGATCGGGATGCCGGTCACGATCGTTCCGAAGCCGCGGGCGCTGAACACGCGCTGCACCGGCAGGCGGAACACACCGTCGGCGGAACGCGGTTCGGCCTCGCCGGCCATCTTCATCAAGAGCTCGCGGAGCTCATCGAGGCCGTCGCCCGTGATGGCGGAGACCTTCATGATCGGCGCGTCCGCGAGGAACGTGCCCGCGAGCGTCTCGCGCACATCCTCGACGGCGAGCTCGACGAGCTCCGCGTCGACCATATCGATCTTGGTCAGAGCGACGAAGCCACACTGCACGCCGAGCAGGTTCATGATCGCCAGGTGCTCCCGCGTCTGCGGCATCACGCCATCGTCGGCGGCGACGACGAGCACGACGATGTCGATGCCGCTCGCACCGGCCACCATGTTGCGGATGAAGCGTTCGTGCCCGGGCACGTCGACGATCCCGACGCAGCGACCGTCGGGCAGGTCCATGCGCGCAAACCCGAGGTCGATCGTCATCCCACGCTCCTTCTCCTCCCTCCAACGGTCGGGATCAGTCCCGGTCAGAGCCTGGACGAGCGTGGACTTGCCGTGGTCGATGTGACCGGCGGTTCCGATGACGATGGGTTGGATGTCCACAGGCGGTTTCGAGCGGCTGGCGCGGAGACAATAACAACCGCGGGGGCCCGGCGTCTCACTGCCACCTCGGCGTTACAATTCGCCGCCCTGAATCGCGCCGAGAACGCGCGCCCGATGTCGTCCCTTCGCTTCCGTACCCTCGCGCCCTGGCTACGCGCCGAGTTCGGGCGTCCGATGCACCGCATCGCGCTCGACGCCGGGTCGACGTGTCCCAACCGTGACGGGACGAAGGGCCTCGGCGGCTGCACGTACTGCGACGTCGAAGGATCGGGCACGGGCGCGCTGAAGACGGGGAGCGACCTCGCCGAGCAGCTCGCGTCCGGATTGCGGCGGATCGCGCGCCGGCGCAACGCGGGCGAGGCCGAAGTCGGCGCGATCGCCTACCTGCAGTCCTACACGAACACGTACGTCGACGACAGCCGCCTGGCCGAGGTACTGGACGTGATCGAGCCACACATCGGGCACGAGGTCGGCTGCGTCAGCATCGCGACCCGCCCCGACTGCCTGCCCGATTCCGTGCTCGAGACGCTCGGCGCGCTGGCGCGGCGCGTCCCCGTGTGGCTCGAGCTCGGGCTCGAGAGCGCCGACGACGACGTGCTCCTCGCGATCAACCGCCTGCACACTCTGCGCGAGTTCGAGGACGCCGTTGCGCGCGCGCACGCCGCGGGCCTCTCGACCGTCGGGCACACGATCCTCGGGCTGCCTGGCGACGGCCGCGCGGGCGCCCGCCGCACCGCGCGTGCCCTCGCCGAATGCGGGGTGGCCGGGGTCAAGGTGCACCACCTGATGATCCTGCGCCGCACGCAGATGGCGACGCAGTGGAAGCGCGGCGAGATCGAAGTGCTCGACGCCGAGACGTACGTCGCCTGGCTCGCCGACTTCGTCGAGCGGCTGAGCCCCGAGCAGGTCCTGCACCGCTTGACGGGCGAGTCCCCCGACGCGTTGCTCGCTCCGCACTGGGACGTGCACAAGAACCGCGTCCGCGAGATGCTCGACGCCGAGCTCGAGAGCAGGGGCACGCGGCAGGGCAGCGCCTTCGAAGGGAGCGCGCCGTGATTCGCTGCTTGTAGCACCTGCTGCACTGCGCCTGCCTGATCACGGCCGGGCTGCCGCTGCGCGGAGGCCACGACGCCCTCGTGCTGCGAACGCCCCCCGGCCCCCGACGGCCCGATCGTACGCGGCGGCAGCGTGTGCGACAGTCACGCACCGAGCACGACGCACGTCGGAGGAACACTGCGCTTCCCCGCGCCGACCGGTTCGCCGCTGCCCATCCCCGGTGTCCGGCGCACACGCGAGGCCCGCGCGATGCCGACTCCGCCATCCCGTGTCTCGAGCCCGAGCCGCCCCCGCCGCGATCGTCCGCCCTTATCAGCGTCTCTCCGCTCGACGGAGACTCGCGATCGGCGGAAGAACGACGAGGACTACACGCTCGGCGACCGCATCGACGTCACGGCCTGGGCGGCACGCATGCTGTCCGACCGCGTCTCGGTCTCGGCGCGCCTCGCGTTCGCCGATTGGGATGACATCGATGGCGAGAACGGGAACCTCAACCCGATGCTGGTCCCGACCGCGGACCCGGACCTGCGCGGCGGCCAGCGCGTCGACCTGTCGGTCGGCTTGAACGACTCACATGCGAGCGGGAACCGGCTCGCGCTCGAGTTCGGGGCGCCGATCGAAGAGGACCTGGACGGCCCGCAGCTGAGTACGGATTGGATCGCGACGGTCGGGTGGCAGTTGGCGTTCTGACCCACGGGACGGGGGATGGACCCGGCCCACTCCTCGGCCAACTCCTCGATCCGGCCCGGACTACGTGCGGTAGAACAGGATCCGATCACACGAGGGGCACTGCACCAACTCCGCCCCCCGCGCGAGCCGCACGGCCAGGTTCTTGGGAATGCCCACGTAGCATCCCTGACAGATCAGCTCCTGCAGCTCGGCCATCGCCTCGCCCTCGCGCCGCTCGAGAATCTTGCGGTAGAGCGACAGCTGCTCCGGAGGAATCGAGCTCGACCCGAGCGATTCGCGGCTGGACTTGAGCTCGGCGAGACGTCCCTCGGCCGCGGCGGTTTCCTTCGCGACGTTCTCCTTGAACTGCTCGAAGATCGTCAGCTCGCCCTGGTTCGCGGCCTGGAGTTCGTCGGCCTCGGCCTGGAGGGCCTCGGAGCGCTCGACGAGCTTCAAGCCGTCGTCCTCCGCCATGCCGACGGTGCGCTTGACCGTGCGGATCTCGTGGTCGTAGGAGGCGAGCATCGCCGCGTCGACCTTGTTCTTGGAGGCCTCGTTCTCGAGCTTGCGGAGGCGTTGGCGCTGACCGGTGGTCAGGTCCTCGATCTCCTTGATCTGCAGCTTGAGCTGGCGCACCTCTTCGAGGCGCTCGTTCGCAGCGCGCATCTTCTCATCGAGCCGTTCTTGACGTCGAGCGAGCTCTTGCGGCAAGCGCTTGAGCTCGGACTCGACCCGGTAGATGTCGCGGTCGATCGCCTGGAGGCTGAGGAGCGCTTGCAAGGTTTCCTGCATTGGAGGCGGAAGAGTCTAGGCCCGAAGGGACGCCGTGTCTAGCGCGCATTCTCCCCCCGCCGCCGGCCCGTCACACGGCCGCCCGGGGCCCCGGATCCTCCGCGCCGACCCCTTGGGGCACCGCGCACTAGACGGGGTAGGGTCGCACGTCGTAGTCCCGCGGGATCTCCACCTCGGACAGCGTCGAACGGATCGCCTCGCGCACGGCGATGCGCTGCTCGGGGGCGAGCAGGCGTCCGTTGTCTGCGTTGCGGATCATTTCCTCCACCTCGCGCCCGAGCGAGCAACACACGAGGCTGCGCCCCCCCGCGGAGAGTGGACCCACGAGCGTACGGCACTGGTCGCGGCGCACGAGGCCGTTCAAGAGCTCGGGGTAGTCTTTGATCGCTCGATCGCCGGGGCCGGGGCACGTCGCCCACCGGGCGAGCGCTGCCGTCACCGCGTTGACGAGCGCCAGCAGCTTCTCGTTCAGCGCATCCAGCAAGTCCTTGGTCTCTTGCACGCCGGGAAGAGCGCCGCATTCCGGCGCGGGATCAGGTGCATGTGAAAGAGCACCTGCTCGAGCGGGTGGATCAACTGCAGGCCCCGTTCGGCGGCGCGCGGCGCCGCGTCGAGGGGGACGCGCGAGCACGGCAGGAAGGTCCCGGGGATCACCAGCACGAGGAAGACGACGGCGCCGATGACGTAGTGGCCTCCGACGACGAACGTCCCGATCGTCTCGATGATCCTGCCAGCATCCGCGTCGAGCAGGATCAACCTCATCGTGCTGACGTTGAGCGCCAGCCTGAACAGCATCGTCAGGAGCGGGATCGCCGGCAGGGACGGCAGCTTGATCGCGTCTGGAGGTCCGGCCCGGCCGAGTGGTGTGAGTCGAAAGTTCGGCGCATTTGTCCGGCCGCTTTCGCGCGGTGGCGGCGTTGCCCCAAGACAGTATCTATCCCTGGTGTGAGTAGCACAGAGGCTACGCACAGAACCCGGCGCCTTGCCCCCACACGAAAGCCGCCGAACATATGTGACGAACTTCGGGTACACCCCACTAGCGCACGTCCTCGCGGTACACCGGCGGCTTGCGCTTCAGGAGATCCCGGCGGTGGGCGACGATGCGCCACAGGGATTCCGGCCCGTGGACCGCGAGGTATTCCTCGCTGCCGGACTCGCCCTCGAGCCGAACGCGGCCCGCGACGAGGCCGACGAGTCGGCGTTCGAACTCGTCCTCGGGGTCGACCAAGTAGACGCCGGCGCCGACCTGGTCGGGGCGACCCTCGAGGCGGCTGGGGAAGTCGAGCAAGAGGCCGCGCACGCGGGGATCCTTGCGCACGCGCGCAGTCACTTCCCACGGGCCCGAGTCGTTGCGGCCCGCGATGATCAGGCTCTCGCCCGCGCGCGGGTCGATGAACGTCAACGGCACGACGGGCAGCCGGATTTCGGTCTCGGCCGTGTACAGGCCGTCGCCGACCGGCTCGATCACCGTCGACTCGATGCTCGGTCCGTCGCCGTAGTACGCCTCGATCTCGATGTAGCCCGAGCGTGCTGTGCGCCCGAGGAACACGACGCCGTAGTTGGTCGACACGCCGAGCTCGCGGCCGTTCTCGGTCGTGATGCGAACCGTCGGGTCGGACAGCTTGCGGGTTCCCTGGCACCCGGCCGCCGTGCAGGCGAGCAGGAGCAGGGCGAGAGCGAGGGGGCGGCCCAAGGGGGGACGCTGGGGGAGACGCAAAGGCGGAATAGCGGCGCTCATGACGAGCCGACGATGCCCTACTGGAAGCGCTCGTACAAGGCTCGGTACGACTCGTTGTCGGGGTCGAGCTCCGTCGCGAGGCCGCTCGCGGCCTTCGCGGCCTCGTCGGCGTGCCCCTCCTTCACCATCGACGCCGGCATGACCGGGCTCGCGCCCACCATCAG
Source organism: bacterium (assembly GCA_024226735.1). GTDB lineage: Bacteria > Planctomycetota > UBA1135 > UBA1135 > JAAELL01. Next base: position 12,297 of record JAAELL010000028.1, read on the forward strand.
CATCGCCTGGTCGTAGCGGAAACGGGCGCTCAACGGCTCGAGCTCGATCGCCTTGGCAATGTCCTCGGCGGCGAGCTTCATGCGCTCCGCACGGCTCAGCACCTTGCTGCCAGCGGTCTGGGGCGTCTTGTCCTTCTTCTTGATCATGCCCAGCGTCGACAGCGCCCGGGCGCGGGCGGCGTACGCGCGGGCATCCGCGAGCCCCGAATCGATCGCGACGTTGAGATCCGGCAAGGCGTCCGACATGTCGAACATCGCGACCGAACGCAGCCCGCGCTTGAGGCGTGCCTCGGGGGCGTCGATCTCGATGGCGCGAATGTAGTCGTGCCACTGCTCCTCCAGCAGCGCCGTGTCCTTGACGCCGATCTTCTTCAGGAGGAACGACCGGATCACCTGCGGCTCGACCTGGAAGCCGGTTCCCGCCTGGCCGTAGGAGGGGACCGAGATGGACTCGACGCCCTTGCGGGTGTACAGGTCGCGGAAGAACCGGTTGAAGCCCTTCTGGTACTTCCCCTCGTCGAAGTTGTTGAGGAAGTACACGAACGACCACGCGTGCGCGTACTCGAACGCTTGGAAGTCTTCGCGCTTGATCTCGAACAGGTCCTCGAGCTTGATGGCCTTGGTGTCGCGCAGCGCTTGCTGCACGGTCAAGACGCGGTCCGTCTGCTCCTTGCCCGGCGTGATCTGGATCTTGCCGCGCTTGTCGACCTCGATCGTCGCGCTCCCGAAGTAGTCCGCGACCGCTTCGTTGATCCAGATCTGCGGCCGGAACTGCGGGTCGATCAAGTAGGTCAACAGGTGCGTGCACTCGTGCAGCGCGACCCAGTCGCTCGTCGCCGGTTCGGCGTAGTCGTGGTAGAAATTCAGCTCCTGGTCGCCCGAATGGAAGAAGCCCGCGACGCCAGGGGCCGTGCCCTTCGTCTCGCTGAACTCGGTACGGCTCTTGAAGACGTTGACCTTCATCTTCGTCCGTTTGAGCGACGGCGTCGGCTTGATGCCGATGCGGTCGTCCATGAGCTTGTAGTAGGCCTCGAGCAGTTTTTCGTAGTAGTCGGCCAGCTCTGGTGACGTGTCGGTCTTCAGGAAGAAGTGCTTGGTCTCGTGCGTCGGGGCCATCGTCCAGTTGGAGTAGGACGCCATCTCGTTCGCGCGCTTCTTGCTGGCCGCGGCATCCTTCGCGAGGACATTCTTATAGGCCGCCTTGGAGAGCCACTTGCCCTTGTGGCGGATGTAGCCCTTCTCCATCTTCTCGCGCTCGTCGTCGTTCTTGGGCACGTACTCGGACATGTCGACTTCGATCTCGACAGCCTTGATGCCGCGCTTGTCCGCGACTTCGATCGTTCCGTGCTCGAACTCGAACGTGTAGCCCTCGCCCTTCTCGCGTGCCTTCTTGACCACGATGACGCGCCCGTCCTCGGTGACGATGCGGTCAGCGTGGGTCGGCAGGGCGAGGGCGAACAGGAATGTGGCCGCGACGGCGGCGCGGTAGGGGAGGCAGGTCACGGGGTCTTCGCTTTCCTTCTTGGTAGTCCGCGAGGCTACTTGCCCTTGAGGATGTAGTGCTGCCAAGCCGTCTCGAGCGCGTCCCAGTCGACGCCGTCAAAGGCCTTGTCGACCGATTCGTCCAGGTCGCCGGTGGCGGCGAGCGTGTCGAGATAGGTGCCCAGGATCGAGCCCCATGTCGCTTCCCAGCCCTTGGCCTTGTTCCGCTCGCCAGTGCGCAGGAAGTAGATGAGCGACCAGCCCTGGGGGTACCGCGAGCCACTGCCGCCGTCGATCGGGTTGTTGCCGTAGTACTGCGCCTGGCTCCAGCGTACGAGGTCCTTGAGCGGGGCGATCTTGCCCGACTTGATCTCTTCCTTGATCGTCGATTCGCGCCAGTCGAAGCGGTCGAGGTCGAACTTCTTGCGCTTGTTGAGCTGGTAACCCGAGTAGAAATCGCCCGTGCCTTCGTTGTACCAGGAGTGCGGGCTGATGTTCCCGTAGAAGTAGAAGATGTACTGGTGGAACGCCTCGTGGTTCAGCACCGCCCAGGTGTTGCGCCGACCACCGCGCTCCTGGTCGTCGAAGATCACGAGCTCTTCCTCGACCCAGTTCCAATAGCCGGCCGAGCGCGGGCTGCCGCCGTACGCGGTGTACTCGGTCTTGTTCTTGCACAGGCGCACGACGCTCGTCTTCGACTCCTCCATCGGGTCGGCGCGCGCCGCCGTCGTGCGCTTCTCCTGGGGCTTGTCGGCCTTCTCGTCGCCGCCCTCTTCCTTCTCGCGCTCTTTGCGTTCCTTCGCCTCGCGGGCTTCCTTTGCCTTGCGCGCTTCGAGCGCCTTCTCGATCGGGTAGTCGGCCTCGTAGACCTCGCGGACCGCCTCGAGGCGATCCATCATCTCCTCGACGAACTTCTTGTCGTCATGGCTAGAGATGACGAAGTAGTTGGGCGTCTCATACAGCGCCCAGCCCGGCTCGCGCCGCAGCCGATCTTCGAGCGCCGCGCGCTTCTTCGCGCGTAGCCCGCCCATGCCGATGTTGTCCGATGCGGCAGGCTGCTCGATCTCGACGCGCTTGAACGTCTTGGCGAGTTTCTTGAAGGAGTTGTGCCACTTCTTCCACTTCTTCTTGTTCGCCGGTGCGTTGAAGGCGAGGACGAAGTTGACACCGGTCGCCATCTCGATGTTCAGCGCCCAAAGGTGGATGTCGGTCGTACCGTTGCCACCGTTGCTCGACGGCGGGCACTTGCCCTTGTAGATGATCTCGGTCGCCTTCTCCTTACTGAGCCTGAAGGGCTTCTCCTCGACGATGCTGTACTCGCGCATGACCTCGCGGCTGTTGGCCTTGAGCCAGGAGCCGAGGTCCTTGTGGTTGTTCTTGCTGGCCGCCTTGATCGCGTCCTCGCGGCTCGCGCCGTCCTCGAGCTCCTTCGCCTTGTAGTTGGCGTCGAACTTCAGGAGCCAGCAGGTCGTGAACAGGGCGTCGCCGTCGGCGAGCATCACGTACTTGATGCGCTCGGGCTCGTACTTCCCGATCAGGTTGACCTCGTTCGGAGACGAGGGAATGAAGTCCCAGCCGGCGGGCGGCTTGAACTTGAACCCCAGGTCACTGTCGTCGACGTAGAAGTTGCGCCCCGTCTTGACCTGTGCGTCCGCCTGGGGAGCGGAGCCGATCGAGAGGGCGAAGACGGTGGCCAGGGCGAAGCCGGAACGCAGCAAGACGCGCATGAAGCGAAGGTTCTCATTGGCCGCGACGCGGGGCGCCGTGACCCGGGGGATCCCGAGGAACAGGAGTGAGACGATCTCCATAGGATCGCGCTCGGCACCGAAGGCGCAAGGCCGCAGGGTGATTCCGGGGCCGAACTCCGCCCCGTGCCGTCGGGGGGGCGCCCCGTTCGCGCGTCTTTTTGCTTTCGATACAAACATCGCGTGTCGACTCGACGTAAGCGCCCGGTAGTAGCACGTGCGATGCCACGCTCGTGGTGGAATGTGCTGAGAGCAAGCCGGAGGACGGGGTGGTGTTCGCTCTTCCGGTCGGGGCCCGAGCCCCGGTAGTTCTGGCCCCATCGGTGGGCCGCAATCTTCTGGACGCGTCGCTGCGGACGCGGCTGGGGGAGATCCCGGACGCTCGCGTCCGGGATCCTCTCCCGAGCCCTGATTCGCGCAATGCTCCGGGCTAACATGGTCGCGCCGAGACACGCCCGGCGGACCGCGAAAGACCACCCCATGCGCACTCTTGTCATCTGCCTCTTCCTCGCGGCCGTCGCGGGCGGACTCTACTGGACCCTTCGGGGCGACTCGGGTGCTGGCGCATCCAGCGCGGCGCCCGACACTTCGCTCGAGGTCGGCTCCGGATCTCCCGGTGCGGAGGGCGAGAGCCCCGAGTTGCTCGTGCCGACGGGGGACTCCGAACCCGCGCGCGCCACGCGCTCGGCTCCGGCGACCGAGCCGGTCGCGGCGCCTACCGAGTCGAGCGACACCGACGACACGGCTCTGCTCGGGCGCGTTGTCGACGAACGCGGAGAGCCCTTGGCGGGGGCGGCAGTTCGCGCGCTGCGAGCGGGCGGCGGGATGTTCGGCACGCCGGGGATACCGGGCGCCGATCCCGAGCTCGCGCGGACGCGTTCGGACAGCGCGGGGCGCTTTCGCCTCGAGCTCCCAGCCCAGCCGCGGGTGCGGATCGCGATCGAAGCGGAGGGCTACGCACCGCTCGAGGAGAGCGAGTCGCTGCGCGAAGGGCAGGAAAAAGATGTCGGCGACGTCGAGCTCGATCGCGGCGTGACGCTCGCCGGTCGCGTCTTCGACTCCGCCGGTTCGCCGCTCGCGGGGGTCGAGGTCACCCGGCCCGAGGCGCAGCGTGGCGGCATGCGGTTGGTTGGCCGCGACGCGAGCGTCGTGCTCACCGAGACCGATGAGGCGGGACGCTTCCGGATCGCGAGCCAGGCCGTCGGGCCGTGGCAGCTCGGCTTCCGCTCGGACCAACACCCCGACGGCAAGCTCGACGGTGTCACCGATCGAGCGGGCGACGCGATCGAGGACCTCGAGCTCGTGCTCGACGACGGGTTCGAGATCACCGGCCGTGTCGTGGGGATGCCTTCGGTCGATTCCGAGTTGTTCGTGCGCGCGCGCGAGCCGCAGTCGCAGTCGATCGTCATAAACGGCAACGGCATGGGGCTCGGTGCGCGCGCCCGCCGGGCCAGCGTTGCGGCGGACGGCAGCTTCCGCGTCGGAGGTCTGAGCCGCGACGTCGAGTACGAGCTGAGCGTGCGCCAAAACGCCGAGTTCACGTTCGGCGCCGGGCGCTCACGCAGCGCGCCGGTGAAGGCGCGTTCGGGCGAGCGCGGCATCGAGATCGCCTACGACGCCGGCTCGGCGCTCGTCTTCCAGGTCGTCGACCAGCGCACGAAGGCGCCGATCGAGTCGCTGCTCGTCTCGGCGGGCGTGCAGTGGACGCGGCCGTTGCTCGACGATGCTGGCAGTCGGCTGCGCGAGCACTCCGAGGGTCGCGTGCGGTTCGAGAACCTGCGCGTCGCCGAGGGCGAGACCGTGACACTCGAGCTGGAATCCGTCGGTTACGAGAAGCTCGAGAAGAAGTCGATCGTGCTCGCCGCTTCCGGCGACACCGACCTCGGGGTGATCGAGCTGGCGCCGGTTCCCGTCGTGCGCGTGCGCGTGACCGATCGCGCGAGCGGTGAGCCGATCGCGGGCGCGCGGCTCTCGCTGACACCACAGCCGAAGCCGACGAACGGCATGCGCTTCAGCGTGCGCCGCGAGATCTCCGGCAACGGCGAGGAAGAGGTCGACTTCGGCCACGCCGCGAGCCACGACGGCCGCACGGGCGCCGACGGCTGGGGCACGCTGACGAGCTTCCCCGGCGAGACGTGCAACCTCATCGTGCGCGTCCAGGGTTACTCGCCCTCCGCGCGCAAGGGGCTCGAGCTTCCGCTGCGCGGAACGCACGAGGAGCACTTCGAGGTCGGTCAAGGCGCCGAGGTGCGCGTGCTCGTCGTCGACGGAGCGGGCGAGCCGGTTTCCGGTGCACGCGTCAAGCACGAAGATACGCTCGCCGACACGCGCCTGGCCCTGCTTGGCCATGGTGGCGGCGGCGAGCGCACCGACGTGAGCGGCGTCGCCGTGTACGAACACCTCGAGCCGGGTCTGCACAAGTTTCGGATCGACGACGACAACGAGAGCTCGGGGGGCATGCTGATCGCGTTCACGGCGAACGGCGAGCAGAAGGCGGAGACCGGCTGGGAGTCGGTCGAGGTCACCGACGGGGAGGAGTACGAGCTGACCCTCGTCGCACCCGGGCGCGGGACGCTCTCGGGCATCATTCGCGAGGACGGCGTTCCGCTCGCCAGCGCGACGATCTCGATCTCCGAGGAGACCGCGAGTCCCTTCGGCCACATGCTCGGCGCGGGGGGGCCGACCGTGCGCACCGACAGCCAGGGGCGCTACGAGCTCGACGACCTCAAGCCGGCCGACTACACGCTGCGCGTGACCCACGCGCTGCGCGCGATGCCGTACGAGACCGAGCTGGCGATCGTCGAAGGGCCGAACGAGCTCGACGCCGAGCTGCCGGTCGCGGTCGTCGAGGGACGCGTCTTCGACGAGCACGGCGAGCCCGCGGCCGGTGCGACGGTGCAGGTCTCCAAGCGCGAGGCCGAGGGCGTGCGCGGCCAGTTCGTGATCGCCATGATCGAGGACGACGGCGACGACGCGGCGGTCTTCACGAACGTCGGAGGAGCGGCCTCGACCAAGACCGACGAGGACGGCCGCTACGAGCTGCGCGGCGTCGCGGTCGACACCGACCTGTACATCGAGGCACGTGCGCAGGGTTACGAGCCCAAGACGTCGGACGACTTCCAAGTGGCGCCGGGCGAGCTGCGCCGCGGCGTCGATGTGCACCTGAGCAAGGGAGGGACGATCGTCGTCAAGGTCAGCGGCGGCGAGGAGGAAGCGTTCGGCCCGATGGTGCGTGCTGAGTTCATCGGCGAGACGCCCGACGGCGACGCCGTCGAGCCCAAGCTCGGCGTGATCTCGGGTGGCGAGGCGCGTTTGACTGGCGTACGCGCGGGTGCCTGGCGCGTCCGGCTCGAGGAGATGGGGCAGGACGAACCCGACGCACCGGATCTCGTCGAGCCCAAGACGGTGGAAGTCCACCCCTCGCAGGAGTCCTTGGTAGAGTTCGAGCTCTGAGGCCCTGATCGTGCCGCCTATGCAAACCTCGAAGCTCGGACTGCTCCTCGCTCTCGCTCTCGTCGTCGCGGGGGGCCTATGGTTCGGCTTCGGGGGGAGCGGCCTCGGAGGGCTCGGCGGCGGCCTCGATGAGGTCGACGCCGGACTGCGGCCGGTCACCGACGAGCTGCCCCTGCGGAAGCCCGACGCGACGACGCCGAGCACGGACACGTCCGAGAAGGCGGGGCGCGAGGAGCTCATCGCGGCACCCGATCCGTCCGGCGCCGATGCTCCGGCGCTTCCCGAAGCCCTGCTCGTCGGCCGAGTCGTCGACCCCGACGGGCGCGGCCTCCCGGGCGCGCGCGTGTTCGCCGCGAGCGGACAGTCGTGGGTTCTGGCGCCGCTCGACATCGAGCCCGAGGGGCTGCGCAACTGGGTGGAGCCGCACATAGCCGAGACGGACGCTGAGGGGCGGTTCGTGTTCGAGGAAGGGCTCGAGCCGGGGCCGCTGCGCCTCGCGGTGCGCGCGGCCGGCTTCGGACCGCTCTATCTCGACGGCAAGCGGCTCTCGGAGCAGCGGCCCCACGACTCCGGCGATCTCGAGCTCACCCCGGGCGCGCGGCTCGCCGGTCGAGTCGTCGACCGGCGCGGCAAGGGCGTCGCGGATGCGTTGATTCTGCACGCGGTCGAGCGCGGCATCGCCGGTGCGCGCATCTCTGTGCCGGGCCGTGGTGTGCCGCTCACGCGTACCGCCGACGACGGCGCGTTCGTCGTCGACACGATCGGCGACGGTCCGTGGTCGCTCCTGGTCGAGGCCGCCGGCTACCAGATCCATGAGGAGAGCGGACGTGTCGAGGCCGCGGGGAGTGCGGTCGAGGGCCTACTCTTCGTGCTCGAACAGGGGGACTCGATCCGCGGCTCGATCAAGAGCCTCCCGGCAGGCATGGCGCCGCGACTGCGCGTCGAGGCGCGGCCGAAGTCCGCCGACCGGAATCGTTCCCGGCGTCCGAGCGAGGGCGAGGTCGCCGTCTCGCGCCGCGTACGGCGCGGAGACGTGACGGCGGAGGGGGCGTTCGTCGTCGCGGGGCTCGTGCCTGCCGTCGAGTACATGTTGACGGTGTGGGAGCAGCCCGAGGCCGACGAAGAGGATTTCGAGCGTGTGAGCTCGATCGAGGCCGTCGCCGCCTGGTCGGGCGCGCGCGTCGATCTGCACTACGCGCCCGAGGCCGCGTTGCTCTTCCGCGTCGTCGACTCCGGGACGGGCGAGCCGATCGAGGACTTCGTCGCCTGGGCCGGTCTCGGCGATCGCACGCGCGTTCTGCGCCCCGACGGAGAGGACGAGAACGTCGCGCTTCACCACCCGGACGGCCGGGCGCGCTACGCTGGCCTGCGACCCGCGGCGGCCGGCTCGCGTGCGAAGCTGCGCCTGCGGGCGACGGGGTACAAGGACTTCGAGCGGGAGGGGATCGCGCTCGCGCGCGGTCAAGAGCACGACCTGGGCGAGATCGCGCTGGACCGGGCCCCGGTCGCGCGGGTGACGGTGCTCGACGACAAGACCGGCGAGCCGATCGAAGGCGCGCACGTCCTGCTCGCGAAGGAGGACGACCGCAACGTGAACTGGTTCCTACGCTCGACCGAGCGCGCGCCGTGGGATAACCGCAGCTTCCGCTTCGGGGTCACCGGTGCGCAGGGCATCGCCATCTTGCCGTTGATCGAGGGCGAACGCGCGCGCTTGTACGCGGTTGCGGAGAGCCACGTCTCCCCCGATCCGGTCGACGTGCCGACGCGCGCCCGTGAGGACTTCGAGGAGACCTTCCGCCTCGCGCGCGGCGGCACCGTGATCGTCAAGGTGCTCGCCCCCGACGGCGAGCCGCTCGCCGACGCCAACGTCGAGCATCGCCAGGAGGACGTCGACCCCGAGCGCGGCAGCTCGAACCGGCGCTGGAACGCGGACGACGGCCCCACGACCGACCCCGACGGGATCGTGCGCTTCGACCATCTCCCCGCGGGCCGCCACTCGTTCCGCGTCACCGCCGACGGGAGCACGGGAGCGATGGGGTTCCGCAACGGCTCGAGCGACGATTCGGACGAGACGGGCTGGGAGACGGTGACCGTCGTCGAGGAGGAGACCGAGGAGCTCACCCTCGAGGGCGAGCAGCGCGCGAACCTCGCGGGCCTGGTGACCGAGGCGCGCGTCGCGCTGGCCGGGGCGAGCCTGAAGCTGCGCGCGAAGGACAAGCCCCAGCGCTACGTGTGGGCCGGCACGGACAAGTACGCGAGCCTCTCCGAACACGACGGCCGCTTCGCATTCCAGGACGTCGCTGTCGGCGAGTACGTGCTCGCCGTCACGCACCCGGACCGCCGGATGGGCCACGAGGAGGAGATCACGATCGGCCCGGGCGACAACCGGATCGACGTCGAGCTCCCGCTCGCGATCATCGAGGGCCGCGTCGTCGACCCGACCGGCACGCCGATCGGCGGGCTCGAGGTCCGCGTCTCGCCCGTCGTGCGCGGCCGGTCGTCGTGGCGCGGCGGTGGCGGCGGATCGCTCTCGCTCGTCGAGGACGACAAGGGGGGCGTGCGCCCCGACTGGCGCTCGGGCCGCCGACGCACCGCGCGCACGTCTCCCGACGGCACCTACGCGCTGCGTGGCGTCGCAGCCAGTGAAGCCCTGCGCGTCAGCGTCAGCGGTCGGTACGTCGTCCCCGGTACGAGCGAGGAGCTCACGATCGCCCCCGACGAGATCCGCACCGGCGTCGATTTCGTCCTGGAACGGGCCGGGGTCATCTCCGTGCGCCTCGCCGGCGCCCAGCGCGGCCAGTTCAACATCGAGGCGATCCTGACGGAGGGCGAGCAGACGTATCGCAAGTCGACGCGCGTCTGGGGCTCGCGCTCGTCGCGGATCAGCTCGCTGCGTCCGGGGACGTGGGACATCACCGTCAAGCAGCGCACGGATGACCAGTGGGTCGCGGTGGCGACGACGAGCGCCGAGGTGAAGGTCGACGAGACGGCGTCTGTGACGGTGGAGATACCGTGAACATCTCGCGTCCCTGCGGAGCTCCGGACCCGCACACGCTAAGCTCTCCCTGATGTCCTACGACGCGATCCTCTTCGACCTCGACGGCACGCTCCTCGACAGCAACGACTCGCTCCACCCGGCCAACCTCGAAGCGATTCACGCCGCCGAGCAAGCCGGAGCCAAGGTGTTGCTCGCGACTGGCCGCTCGAAGATGGCGACCGTCCCCGTCCTCGAGCGCATCGGGCTGACCGAGCCCGTTGTCGTCTTCAACGGAGCCGCCGTCTGGTGTCCGCGCGAGTCGCGGATGCTCGAGGAGCGCACGCTCTCGAACCGCGCGCTCGAGCGCCTGCACGCCTTCGGCGAGCTGACGGGTGACCTGATGATGGTTCAGTGCGCCGACAAGAAGCTCGTCTCGACGCCCCGCAACGCCTACGAGGAGCGCGCGCTCCAGGGGCTGCACGGACTCGAGGCCGTGCCGCGCGATGAGCTGCGCGTCGACTACACGATCCGCGTCACGTTCCTGACCGACAGCGTCACCGACTCCGCCGAGTACCAGGCGCGCGTCGAAGAGGCGCTCGACCTTCCGGCGTACTTCACGCACTTCCCGCTGTCGGTCCTGCCGATGCACCGCGAGAGCAAGTACCACGCCGTCGACGTGCATCCGCCTTGCCGCGGGAAGGCCGAGGCGCTGCGCGTGCTCGACGACCACTTCGGGATCCCGGCCGAGCGCGTCGTCGCGGTGGGGGATGCGTCGAACGACGTGCCGATGGTGCGGGCCGCCGGGCTCGGGGTCGCGATGGAGAACTCGATGCGAGAGCTGCTCGACGTCGCGGACCGCGTGATCGGCCACCACGACGAACCGGTCATCGCGGAGCTGGTGCGGGAGCTCTTCCTCTAGTGGTGTGAGTCGAAAGTTCGGCGCATTTGTCCGAGCCGCTTTCGTGTGGGGGCAAGGCGCCGGGTTCTGTGCGTAGCCTCTGTGCTACTCACACCAGGGATAGATACTGTCTTGGGGCAACGCCGCCACCGCGC